>CAZQOI010000006.1:3509-76843 GCA_964594905.1 uncultured Granulosicoccaceae bacterium | reverse complement strand
TTGGCACGATTGCTACGTGGGAAGACCGATTAAAAGAATCTGAAGACAATGCACGCCGTGACAGTGAGCATCTTGAGGATCAACTCCAGTCATTGGGTGATGAAGTCAAATCGCTGAACGAAACAAATCGCGTGCTTAAGAGCAATATTCAAGACAACGAAAATGAAGTTCATCAAACTCGCAGCGACGCAATCGAACTTAATCGTCAACAATCAGAGGCTCAGGAAAGGCTACAGAGAATCATTCAGGAAAAAGAACAAAAAATTGCTGAACTCGACAAGCAACCCCTGGACACAGACTCTGACATAGCCGCTGCTAGCACCACGCTGGCTGCAACAGTTGCTGTACCTTCGACGATTGACGATGAGTTCGCGGATAGTATGGCAAGTTACCGCAGTAAATTAGCCAATAAAAAATACGACGACGAGCTTGATAACACTGCCACCGCTGATTTCCACAATAACCAAACCGTTAGCGTGGAAGATCAGACAGAAGTCATCAACACCGGAGCGCGACAAGGGTTCGAACCGGAATCAGATCACACAGAGACCACCGCATTACCCAACACGATGACGGAAACCTTAGACGACACGGCGCGTCTAGGGACGACATCTTCACACCAAATAGTCAGCACGTTGCCGGAAGATCCATTCGACGCAACATTGGATGCAACCGCCGAATTAGTTGATAGCAGCTTGGACATCGAAGAAGCAACGGTTGCACTCGACGAAGAGGCCTTGAGATTCGCCAAGAGCCCGCGACGTCGTGACTGATACGTTTCACTATATACATGACCCCATGTGTAGTTGGTGCTGGGCATTCGCACCAACCATTGAGCTTGTTCTGGAAAAATTGCCACCAGATGTGAAGGTGAAGTTCACGCTAGGCGGCTTAGCGCCAGATAGCGATGAACCAATGCCTGAATCGATGCAAGAGGGTTTGAAGCAAACTTGGCAACAGATATCGATGGTTGTACCAAATACCAGCTTCAACTTTGATTTTTGGACCAACAACAAACCCAGGCGTTCTACGTGGCCTGCCTGTCGCGCAGTTATTGCCGCTCGACGACAATCCCAAGAATTCGAACGGCCAATGATCAAGGTCATTCAACATGCCTACTATCTGAACGCAAAAAATCCATCAAATTCGGATACTTTGCTGGATTGTGCAAAGAGCATCGGCTGTGATGAACATAACTTTTCCAGCGACTTCAACAGCGAGGAAGTTCGAAACGAATTTCTCGATGAACTAAAACAGGTTCAACGTTTTGGTGTGCAGGGATTTCCTAGCCTCGTGTTTGAAAAGCACGACGGTAGCGCATTTTCGGTGCCTGTCGATTATCAGAACGCCGACCGTATCCTTGAACGAATCGACCAAATAAGAGCCACCTGATTCACAGCTTCACGCCTGGGTCGCTAACCCGATCACACGGCAATGAAACGTCATCCTGAAGTCTACATCGCTGCCGTTACCTCTCGGTAGACGAACGTTGTAGATCGCAGACATGACAAAAACAATAAAAATATTGACTGCAGCCTCAGTTCTGCTGCTAGCAGGCTGCGGTGGGGGCACAAGTACAGTCGACGTTGTGGGCCCAGCGTTTGCGCCCGCACTACCCGCCACCGAAGTCAACAATGCAGCCCCAGATGGGCCAATGTCACCGCCAGACGCATTTCGATTGCTCGAACAAGCGACTTTCGGACCGCAGATGGACGATATTCTGGAAACTGGCCGCCTTGGTCCTGAATCGTGGATCAACCGCGAAATGCAGAAACCAGCTACCTACCTCTTGCCTGGACTGCAACGCGCTAACAGTGAGCGTTGGAATGAATATGTAAACGTGTGGTGGCGCCACGCAGTGCAAGCGGACGATCAGCTACGCCAGCGCGTGGCTTTCGCACTAAGCCAGATATTCGTGGTGTCGTCGCTGGATGGCCTCAATGACGAACAGCCAGGACTTGCCAACTATTACGACATCCTGCTCAAACACTCTTTCGGTAACTATCGCGATCTACTCGAGGAGATCACGCTAAACCCGATCATGGGAGAGTATCTGAGCATGAAAGGTAATCGTCGACCGGATGATGAACAGAATATACAGCCCGACGAAAACTACGCTCGCGAGTTACTGCAACTTTTTAGTATTGGCCTCGTAAAGCTTAATGAAGATGGCACACCAAAGCTTGACGATTCCGGTGTACCTATCCCGACCTATGATCAATCGATCATTGAGGGCTTCGCTCATTTATTTACTGGTTGGCACTTTGCTAACGCTGACGACTTCAGATGGCCACGCAATAAAGACTATCTATCACCCATGAAACCTTGGCCGGAGTATCACGACACCGCGGAGAAAACACTTCTCAATGGATTCGTAACAGCAGCAAACCAGTCACCGGAAGAAGATCTACAGCAAGCGCTTGATAATGTTTTCTATCACCCGAACGTTGGTCCATTCATCTCCAAACAATTGATCCAACGTTTAGTAACCAGTAATCCATCTCCTCAGTACGTGCGGGATGTGGCAGCAGTGTTTAACGAAAACGCGGCAGGTGAAAGAGGATCTCTCGCTAGTACGATCAAGGCAATACTGATGCACCACGAAGCTCGCTTGGGCCATCTCGACAAGCCAGACAGTTTCGGCAAAATAAAAGAACCTCTACTGCGCGTGTCTCAACTATGGCGGGCGTTTGGGCCGGTCACAATTCACGCGGACTTTAACTACGCGTGGGCGGGTAACGAGCTTGGTCAAGCACCATTGAACTCACCATCGGTATTCAATTTTTTTCGGCCTGAATTTTCTCAACCAGGTGGGATAAGCGATGCAGGTTTGGTATCACCTGAGTTTCAAATCATCAACGAGACATCGATCATCACGCTTACCAGTCGCGTACTGGCCAATACAATTTGGTCGCATAACTACAAAAGTGACGTTGATGAAAAACGGGTTGCGATCAATATACAGCGTGAAATGAATATCGAAGCTGATCTGGATAACTTACTTGACCATCTGGATTTGCTTCTACTCGGTGGGCGAATGACGCCTGAGCTACGCGCTGAAACCATGAGCCTTATGCTTGCACGCGATTACGAAAATGCCGCGTCCCAGCGAGTTGCCGAAGCTATTTTTCTGATTGCATCGTCACCCGAAGCTGCCATCCAGCAATAACGTAGCGCCACAAGAAAATAAAAAATTAAGAGTAATAACAATGAACCACAACGAACGCCGCCGTTTTCTGAAACTAGGCACTCAAACAATAGCGGGAGCAGGCCTTGCACTAGGTGCTAATCCTCTTTTCACACTCGCCAATGCGGCAGACGGCGGATTGGGTGGTAGCGATTATCGAGCCTTGGTATGCGTTTACCTGGAAGGTGGCTGCGATGGCTTTAGCTTGATGGTGCCAACTGGCAATAGCGAGTACCAGGAATACGCAAATTCTCGTGGTGATCTTGCGGTAGCGCGTGATTCACTGGTTGGCCTCGGTGGAGGTTCAGCTCCTCTAGGGCTACATCCCAGTGCTGCATCACTTGCACCCATCTATGATGATGGGCGCCTCGCACTGATTTCAAACATCGGCACTCTGATAGAACCAACTACGCGTGAACAGTACGAGAACCACGCAGTTGCATTGCCTGCACAACTATTCTCGCATAGCGATCAATCGATTCAATGGCAACAACTGCAAGGTAGCAACCGCGGGCAACAAGGTTGGGGAGCAGGTGCAGCCGAATACCTATCCAGTTTTCAGGAACGTGATTACCTAACATCGATATCTCTTGCTGGATCAAACTATTGGCAAGCAGGTGTCGGGCAACGCCCATTCACCATGACAGAGTCTGGTGTACTTGAATATGCTGGAATGGACGGCAACAGCGACTGGCAACAACCCCGTGTCGAGGCGTTTCGACGAGTGCTCGAGAATCAACGACGTCATCTATTCTCAAATGCATATGCCGATTTACAAAAGCGAGCTATCTCAGTCACTACCGAACTCGGTGCAGTTCTGGAGAGCAATGCAGGCCTCTTTACAGAACAACCTCCAGAGAATGAACTGGCGGCGAAACTTGGCATGGTTGCTCAGTTGATTGGGGCCCAAGAACAATTGGGTCTACGTCGACAGATTTTCTATGTCAGCATGCGCGGGTTTGATGTTCACGATAGTCAGAACCGAGATTTACCAGAACTCTTTTCCGAACTAAGTGCAGCACTGAGCTTTTTTCAGGGACGTATCGACGCACTGGGTCGCTCAAATGAAGTCACAACATTTACCGCATCTGACTTTGGCCGTAGTTTGAAGAGTAATGGCGACGGCACCGATCATGGTTGGGGCAATCACCTCATGGCTATGGGCGGTGCGGTACAAGGTGGTCAGATAGTCGGTGATCTGCCACGACTGGACATAAACGGTGTCGATTCTGTGCATAACGGCCGCATCCTGCCAACGCTGTCCGCGACACAATATGCCGCGACATTACTTCGCTGGGTGGGTCTTGATGACTCGCAACTGCACACCGTATTGCCAAACTTGCAAAATTTCTCCACGCAGGATCTGAACTTCATGGTGTAGTCCGCGTTTGCAGCGGCGCTGTCCGTCTGCGAGCGGTCTTCGACTGTATGCAGTCCCTTTGAGAGCGATCTGATCAGAGGGACTGTACGAGCGATCTGATCTACATATCGTCTTCGATATTAACTACGTCTCAATTTCTGCCCTTAAGCTAAGGGCCGCCTTGCTGTTGGCGCCGAATACTCTGGATTTGGCACCAATTTGAAAGTGCTCCTGGATCGCCTAAATTCGCGATTGCAACTGCTTGCAACTGTTTGACAGCTAATCCCATAAATGAGACCCTCTGTCTCAGTATCGGTCTATGTCGACAGAGATACCGGGCAGAGTCTCAACAATTCTGCTCACCAATTAAACTGTGGCTTAGCGGCGCAATTTAAACAACCAAATGGAGGGAGAGGCTTGCGCGCCTACCCGGCAACACGCTCACCTCCATCGTAAAGATAATCCTTTGGAGGAACTATGAAATTTACACATCTTCTTGGCGCATCAGCGTTGAGTGTGGCAATGGCAGTCGGTACTGCATACGCCGAAACGACTATCCGTGTGCAATCGGTGCTGGGTGATTCGTCAGACGAAGTCGTCATGCTCAAAGAATTCGCCAAAGACGTTGGCGAACTCACAGGTGGATCATTGACAATCGAAGTGCTGCCTGCCGGCGCTGTTGTCTCCCCGAGCGATATCATCGACGCGGTTGACGCGGGCCTTGTTGAAGCAGGTTTTGCGTGGACACACTACTGGGGTGGTAAGCACGTTGCGGCGAACCTTTTTGGTGCACCCGTTGCGGGCGCAGGTGTTGGCATGGACAACATCGCTTTCCTTAGCTGGTTCCAGTTTGGCGGTGGCAAAGAGCTTTATGACCGCCTGTGGGACGAAATGGGCGTGAACGTCAAAGGTTTCATGCTGCAGCCTGTAGGTCCTGAAGCGTTGGGCTGGTTCCCTAAGCCAATCGAGTCTATGGACGACTTCCGTAAGATGCGTTTCCGCGCGCCTCCAGGCATGGTTGGTGCCGCATACGCTGACATCGGTGTTCCGGCTGTTGCGATGGGTGGTGGTGACATCTTGCCAGCACTTGAAAAAGGCACAATCGACGCAGCTGAATGGTGCTGCCCGAAGCCTGATTCTGTCTTCGGCTTCCAGAAAGTTCTGAAGCACTACTACCTTCAAGGCTTGCACCAGGTTGTCGTAAACGCTGATTTGTATGTAAACGGCGACGTCTACGACGGACTGACTGATGTTGAGAAGAAAGCTCTCGAAGTTGCATCAAACGCATCACTGTCCAAGTCCATGTCCTACCGCATCTACGAAAACGGTAAGGCGCTTAAAGATCTGACTGACAATCACGGCGTTATTTTGGAAGACACCCCAGCTGAGTACTTTACTGAGTACATGGCTGCTGCACAGAACGCACTGCAAACAGCTGCAGACGAGAACGAGTTCTTTGCAGAAGTCTGGCAGTCGCAAAAAGATTTCGCTGACATCGCAGTTCCATTCTGGGCTGGTGCACAGGCTTCGAACGCGAGCTTGGGTAAGGCACACGCCGACACACTGAAGTAATTTTAAGCGAAGTAATGCAGTAGAACGCGGGCTCCAATTGGAGCCCGTATTTCATTAAGCGTTCTTATTTTCCGAGCGCCATCTACCCATGACGTTTCGAAAAACAGAATGCGGATTGCCCATCCACGGCTAACTAAGCACGTCTAACGAAGGAAGTATCACCACATGGCTGAAGAACCGAATCCAGACGATTTGGAAATCGCGGATGAGCTTATCGCCGAGCGACGCTCTGAAGCTCCTGGTGAAACACCCGAGGATATGACAAGTTGGCAGCGCCCGATCACGGCCGCTATCGACGTTCTTAACTATCGCGCAGGTCAACTCTTCGCACTGCTTTTGATACCGTTGATCGCGGTAGTTGTCTTCGAAGTAATCTCGCGCAACTCCTTCTCGATCCTGCAAAACGCAGGCTTTGAAGATCTGGCGCGTTCTCTCAATCTTGGACCGACGCTTTGGGTTTATGACGTCAGCCGCATGATTGCGGGTGTGCTGTTTATGGCTGCGGCAGGTTATGGACTGCTGCGCGGCGTTCATATCCGCGCGGATTTCCTCTATCGGTACTGGTCAGACAAGACACAGGCAACCGTCGATGCATCGCTGTACCTGTTGTTATTCATTCCATCGATGATTTTCTTTACCATCGTTTCCGCGCAGTACTGGTGGACTTCATTTGCCGGGTCAAACGTTTCTGTAGAACAGTGGTGGGAAGCTCTTGGTGTCGCAGCGAGTGCGGGTGATGAGCCAATCGGCATGTGGGAAGCCTTCAAGGCAACTTTAACTGCTGGTGAAACCAGGCAAGCTGACAGCGCCTGGGGTCCATTAGTTTGGCCTGCTCGCCTGGCAATGCCTGTCGGCGCTTTCCTGTTGTTGCTGCAAGGCATTCCTGAAATCTTCCGCGCTTTCCATAAAATGGGCAAAGCACGCGAGCGCTTGTTTTTGCGCGCCATGCCGATCTATCTGATTGTTCTAATCTGGCTGGTGCTGGCAGTCTTTGCTCCTGACATCGTACCGGGCGGCGAATGGTTCACTGATGTGATGAAAGCGCGACCAAGCTTGCCCAAACCTGTCATTGGTTTGATCATGCTTGGGGTGATGCTGTTTGTGATCTTCATAGGTTTTCCGATCGCGTTTACATTGATATTCCTGGCCTTTGTGTTTGGCATTTGGGGTGCGAATTTCAAACTCACAACGCTTCTGCTGACACTGAACACCAACTCGACGATGTGGAATGATCAGCTCATGGCCGTGCCTCTGTTCGTTTTGATGGGCATCGTTATGGAAGCAGCTGGATTGATGGAACGGCTCTTCGCGTCGATCCAAATGATGATGGCGCGTGTGCGCGGATCACTTTTTGTTGCGGTTTTGATCGTCTCAACCATCTTTGCGGCTGCAACTGGAATCGTTGGTGCCTCGGTGACACTGCTCGGTATTATGGCGGGCGCGACGATGACCCGAGCCGGTTACAACGTCAAACTGGCGGCCGGAACGATTACAGCTGGTGGCACACTGGGTATTTTGATTCCGCCATCAATCATGTTGATTGTCATGGGTCCGGTGTTGGAAGTCTCCACGCTTGATCTATTCCGCGGTGCATTCATCCCCGGTGCACTACTGGCTTCGCTGTACTTGATCTACACACTGGGCCGGTGCTGGCTTAACCCTTCATTGGGTCCCATTCTTGCCGAAGAAGACCAACCAGAAACCTCCAAATTCTACGGGGCCGAAGTTGCCTTGATCTGCCTCGGCATGCTGACCGTGAGTCGCGTGTTTGGTCTTAGTATTGGCGGCGCATTTGCGGGTCTTATGCCGTTCGGTGGCCTGGTAGTTTTACTGGCGGTTATGGCGCTGGCTTACGCAGCTTATCGAAAGGTAAACATTCTGCGGATCGCTGTGCCAATCGCCGTGCTGTTCCACCTTTACATGATTGTCCATAACATGGGCGACGGCTTGCCGATCTGGTCGATCGTCTTTGCAGCATTCATTGTTCTCCTGGCGTTTCTGGGCCGAACAATCTACGACAAAGAGAAGGCCGATGACTTCTACTTCTCTGATCTGTGGAATGAATTCTTCGCAGGTCTGATGCCACCCACGATTCTGATTTCCTTTGCATTGGGTTCGATCCTGCTTGGCTTTGCAACCCCAGCTGAAGCTGCAGCCATGGGTGCCTTTGGCGCGATTCTGCTCTCAGTTGGCTACGGCAAATTCAGAATACCCAGCTTTTTTGACAGCCTGGTTAAAGCGCTTGAGATCACGGTGCTGATCATGTTCCTGGTCGCGGCTTCCAACTTTTTTGGCGCTGAGTTCAGTACGCTTGGTACGCCAAAGATGATGACAGAGGTACTGTTGGGCCTCGACATGTCGCCGTATCTGATCTTGCTACTGATTATGGCGTTGATCTTTCTGTTGGGCTGGCCACTGGAGTGGGTGCCAATCGTTCTGATCGTGGTCCCCATTCTATTGCCAACGGTCGAGTCACTCGCAGTACATGGCCTGGATCGCTATGACCTCATGGTCTGGTTTGGCATTCTTGTCGCGGTGAATCTACAAACCGCTTGGCTATCACCCCCGGTTGCGCTCTCAGCCTATTTCTTGAAGGGCGTGGTGCCGGCTTGGGATTTGAAAGACATCTACCTTGGCATGATGCAATTCATGTTGGTTCAACTTGTGGGCTTGATCCTGATCTTCATATTCCCGCAGCTTGTACTGTGGCTGCCGAAGGTGATGGCCGGATAGGACCTGCTACTTTGTAAACCAGAAGTAACGCGATATCCGCACGAGAACTCTCGTGCGGATATCGACATCGCTTTTATTGCTCTACCCTCTTCAAACCTAATTGTATTAATAGTCAAATGACTGAACTATTCGGCCCAGAGTTGTTTACGGCGAAAGCTGCGGCGATCTTCGTGCAGATTATTTTTATCGACCTCGTCCTTGCAGGTGACAACGCCATCATCGTCGGCATGGTCGCGTCACGCGTGCCTGTGCATATGCGCAAGAAAGTCATTCTTTTTGGCATCGGTGCAGCGGTCCTTATGCGCATCGGCTTTTCACTGATTGCTGTGCAGCTGTTAAACATCACTGGTTTGAAGCTGTTTGGTGGACTTTTGCTTCTTTGGGTTTGTTGGCGTCTCTGGGTTGAACTGCGTTCGGGCTATGCAGAACAAAGCGAAGAAGCAACTGAGATGACCGACGATGCAGAGAAAGGCAATCAACTCGCAGCCCTTTGGCCAGCAGTGATTCAAATCGTCATTGCCGATCTATCAATGTCCATCGATAACGTGCTGGCTATTGCCGGTATATCCCGTGACTTTCCGGTTCTTCTGATCTTCGGCTTAGCCCTGTCAGTTGCCTTCATGATTTTCGCGGCAACCATGATTGCCAAACTGCTGGAAAAATACCCGTGGATTGCTTACGTCGGTCTGGCCCTGATTTTCTATGTTGGTCTTATCATGGCTTGGGAAGGAGCGCATGAGCTATTGCCGGTGTTAACAGGCTGATATTGTGTTCTCACTAGCAAACAAGGTTGCACTGGTAACAGGAGCTGGCTCTGGCATTGGACAACGTCAGGCTATCGCGCTGGCACAAGCGGGGGCAACAGTCATACTGACTGGTCGTAGACAATCAGCACTTGAAACAACAGCGACGCACATAAAATCACTTGATGCCAAAACTCCAGAGCCAATCATTCAAGTCGGAGATCTTGCCGGACCCACGCAATGCCCGGAGTTTGCCGCGAAGGTACTTGCGAGAGTTCCACGCATCGATATCCTCTGCAACACCGCCGGCGTCAACTTGCGTGAACCCTGGCAAGACATCACTCCTGAGTCCTGGTCGCAAACACTTGATCTGAACCTCGCGGTACCTTTTTTTCTAGCGCGAGAGTTCGTGCCCGGCATGATCGATCAGGCTTGGGGTCGTATTATCAATATCGCATCCCTGCAAACCACCCGCGCGTTCACGAACGGATTGGCCTACGGTGCATCCAAAGGTGGTATTGGACAGGTTACCCGTGCCATGGCCGAGGCATGGTCGGAAAACGGCATAACTGCAAACGCCATCGCACCAGGTTTTTTCCCTACTGGTTTGACAGCACCTGTTTTCAATGACACGAAAGCTACCGATTCACTAGCTGCAAGAACGGCCATGAAACGCAATGGTAAGTTGGAGGACCTGGACGGCATTACTGTCTTTCTAGCGAGCCACGCATCGGATTACATCACCGGGCAAATTGTTGGTGTGGATGGTGGTTTTACCGCGCTGTAAACGCTGTAGTTTGCCGAGCATCCGCGCTAGACTCGGAAGAAGAAACACGCACCTCAGGAAATAACCCTATTGAAAGCACTTGTCTACACAGGAACTCAAAGCCTCGAATTTCGCGATGAGCCTGATCCCGTTGCAGGTCCTGGGGAATCCTTGGTACGAATCGAAGCATCAGGCATTTGTGGTTCGGATATGCACGCCTGGCATGGACATGATGCGCGCCGAGTTCCTCCCATGATTCTCGGTCATGAATTATGTGGAAGAGTGGTTGGCGGCAAGCGCGATGGAGAGAAGGTAGCAATCAATCCGCTGATCAGTTGTGGTGAATGTCGAGATTGCCGCGCAGGACTTCCAAATCTTTGTGCGAGTCGCGATCTGCTCGGACTTGGTCGCGCTGGCGGTTATAGTGAACTGATTGTCGCTCCTAGTGCCAATTTGTTTTCGGTCGACGAAAATCTAAATCCAGTTCATGCCAGCCTGATGGAACCCACGGCGGTTTCGGTACATGCAATCGCACTAGCTGAACGAGTCATGTCGAGACCAATATCCGAAAGCCGGAGCCTGATTATCGGCGGCGGTGCAATTGGCGCTCTCGCCGCTCTTATTCTCAAACAAAAAGGTGCGGCCGAAATTCAAATTGCTGAAACAAACGCGAATCGTCGACAGACCCTTAGCGATATGAACTGCGGCCACGTTTACGATCCACTGGGCGATGACACACCTCCCGAAAACCACTTTGAACTTGTTATCGATGCTGTCGGCAGTGGTAGAACCCGAGCAGCTGCCAGCGCGCTGGCGCGGACAGGCGGCGTCATTTCGCACGTCGGTCTGCAAGATAACGAACCGGGTTTGGATACTCGACGCATAACGCTGCAGGAAATCGCCTTTGTCGGAAACTATACTTACAACCAAACAGATCTCCAAGCCTCACTCGATATACTGACGCAAGGAGCCCTGGGTAGTCTCGAATGGGTTGAATCTCGTCCGCTGTCATCGGGGGCGCAGGCATTTCTTGATATTCACAATGCCACCACCGGGTCTCCAAAAATTGTTCTGATACCTCAAACATGATCTGATTTCGCCAATACGCAATGTCTTTAAGAAAAAGCCAAGACATAAATCACTGGAGCTGGCCAGTAGCTCTGATGTCAGTACTGCTACCTGGCCTGTTTCTATTTTCGAGCGCGAGCGCCTTGGAATTCAACTGCACGATTGCCGGTGACGAACGGGTGCTGCTAGTTGAGATACCTGGTGAAGAGAATCTTTGCGAAGTCAGCGTAACGTCTCAAAGTGGTGAGCGAAAAGTCGTGTGGTATGCAAACAATGACACGCAGTTCTGTACAACCAAAGCGTACGAACTCCGCGAAAAATATATCAATGAATGGAATTTCAATTGCGAGACTCAGTTAGATCTTGACGGCATTGATCTGCTGTCAGGTCGTCATCGACTCATTCTCGATACAGAACTCAAGCGTATGATTACGGCGGGAAATACTGCCTCGCCACCCTATTTTGTCGAATCGGTAAGAGCGACGTCCAACTTAAATAACGATGCAAGCCCTAGCACGCTGGCTTTGCAGTACTTTCTGTCAACTGGCGACGTCACTCAAGTCATTGTCGATGATGGTCAGAACTGGAAAGTAATGGCCAACATCGATGAGCTCATAACGCAAATCGAATCAGATGTAAAAATCACCGCAGCACTGGTTGAATCAATCACGGATACCGGTGCTTTGCAAATTCTCACGGTTGTTGAAAATACAATAGCCGAAGATACCTGCTTCGGTTCTCAGATACTGGTTGCAGAATCGGATACTCAGTTGGTCGCTCGCACACCCCACAGCTACTCTTGCGAACCCTGAACGTTACCGCAGACGAAGCTTCACAAAAAATTGGTCTCAGTCTCAACAAAGCCTTGCGCCATTGGGTACCTCAGTATCAGGTGACACCAGGACGATAGAACCATCTTCTTTCGCCATACCAGTCACAAGGCACTCGGACATGAAAGGGCCAATCTGTTTCTTGGGGAAATTCACGACAGCCATAATCTGCTTGCCCATCAGTGAATCGATGTCATAGTGGGTTGTGATCTGTGCACTCGATCGCCGCTGACCGATCTCTTCACCAAAGTCGATCGTGAGCTTATAGGCGGGTTTTCGTGCTTCTGGAAATTCTTCAACGTCAATAATGGTGCCTGCACACAAGCAAACACGTTCGAAATCGTCCCACTCGATCAGATTCATAAATTTTGAGATATCCGTTGTTTTGTTGATGTCACATTTTAAATGATAACGCCTTCAAGCTTTTTAGTGACATATCCATTGTGAATAGTCGAAGTGCACATTTTTAACGGTAAAACACGCGTAAGTGCACTCTATTGCAAAGTGTTCACTCGATAAATATTAAAACGCGCCGAAACCCTAGATAGAACAGCAAGAAGTGCTCAACACACACTTGCAAAATCACCCAATGAGGTGATGGTTGTCATATAACAATAACAAGAGAGACGCCAGATATGTTTTCCTATCGCACAGCGGTTGCCACAGCGGCAATCACCTTACTTCTAACATCTGCCTGCGCAACCGATGATCCACATCGTCGCGCCAAAACTGGTGCCGCGATCGGCGCTATAACAGGCGCGATAGTTGGCAATCAGGCCAGCAGCAAGAACGGTAAATATGTTGGCGCAGTAGTTGGCGCTCTGACAGGTGCAGCTGTTGGTAACTATATGGACAAGCAACAACGAGAGCTTGAAGAGAAGTTAGCCCAGGAACGACGCGCTGGAAAGATCACCTTAACTCGACTTGATGAAGAAACCATTCGTCTTGATGTGAGTAGCGAAGTCTCTTTCGCTATCAACAGTGACAGTATTCAGCGAGATTTCCAGGACAGCTTGAACACGATGGCTGAAGTTATCGATGACTATGACAAGACAGCTGTTCATGTTATTGGTCATACCGACAATACGGGAACCGATAGCTATAACCAACAATTATCTGAAAAACGAGCGACAGCAGTAACTCGCTATCTCACACGTACCGGTGTTGATCGTGATCGTATGCGATTTTCCGGACGAGGAGAAACAAAACCTGTTGCAAATAATGATACTAGTGCGGGTAGAACTCGCAATAGACGGGTGGAAATTTACCTGAAGTCATTTGTAGAAGGTCGCGAAAACGATGCTTGGCGCTCACCCATTTAACTTTTCAACAAAATCATGAAGACAAGCCCCGTTCAGCGGGGCTTTTCTTTTACAGCGGCCAAGCCCATAAAATAGTTGGCACACTGACGATCGTGATAATTATTTCAAGCGGTAAACCAACTCGCCAGTAATCACTGAATTTATAACCACCTGGACCCATTACAAGGGTATTGCACTGATGGCCAATCGGCGTCAGGAAAGCACAGGAAGCACCAACCGCCACTGCCATTAAGAATGGGTCTGCATTGACACCGAGCGCCGTTGCCATAGCTATCCCTAGTGGTGCCATTACCAGCGCTGTCGCGGCGTTATTGATGACATCAGATAGCAGCATGGTTACAACCAATAACAAGGTCAATATAATTGGAATAGGCATACCCTGCGTCACCGACACAAGCGCGTCAGCAACCAACTGCGTTGTGCCAGTTGTGGTCAAGGCATTTCCGACAGGAATCATTGCAGCCAGTAAAACAATAACAGGCCAGTCAATATCATCGTAGATTTGGCGAGTGGATAAAATACCTGTCAGTACATAAGCACCAACAGCGAGTACAAATGCTACTGGCAAGCTCACAAATCCTGCAATGCCAAGAACGATACTCAACGCAAAAATACCACTCGCCATAGCGATCTTCTGAGTACGGTGCAGAGTTATCTCTCTTTGTTTGAGTGGTAGCAACCCTAAGGAACCAAACTGCTGATCGACGCTGTCATCTGATCCATGCAGTAACAGTACATCACCGGCGCGAAATATCTGCTGACGCAAACGGCGAGTTACCGGCCGCCCTTGTCGAGCCAGACCAACCAAGGCCAGCGTTCGGTTGGTCTCCTGTCGCACGAAACTGACATCCTTTCCAACCAGCGGTGAATCATTGCGAACAATGCCTTCTGCCATAATTTCACTATCAGGTGTTGGTTGAACAAATGCAGGTGTTGCAGTGCTCAATAGCTCTAGACCATGCAGGTCATGAAAGCTTTTCAAATCATCAGAGCTTGCTCTTAAAATCAGGATGTCTTGCTCTGCGATGACATAACTTGAACGTACGGCACGTGCAAACCTGCGCTTACCGGCAACGCCAATGACTTCTACATTATTGTCGTCAAGCCCATCTATCTCGCCGAGCGTCTTACCAACCATATCTGAGCTTGAAGGTACTTTCGCTTCAGTCAGGTAAAGACCCATTGCGGCATCACTTCCATCTTCGTTGAACTGTAGGCGAGCTCGTGGAATCAGACGCCAACCAACAAGACAGATAAATGCAAACCCTATAATCGTTATCGGCAAGCCGACTGGCGCAAAATCGAACATGCCAAAGGGCTCACCTGAATGTTGCGCACGAATGCTCGCCACGATGATGTTCGGTGGAGTGCCGATCAAAGTCATCATGCCGCCGAGAAGACTGCCGAAAGCCAACGGCATAAGAATCAACGCAGGTGAGCGTTTTCGCTCCTTCGCGGTCGATAAAGCAATCGGCAACAGCAAAGCCAGTGCACCGACGTTATTCATAAAAGCCGACGCAACGGTCACGACTGCGGTCAGTGATGCAATGTGCAGGATCGGCGTTTCAGTCAGATGAGAAATGCGACTGGCTACTTCATCAACCACACCTGCTTCACGCAGGGCACTACTGATAATCAGTACGGCGGCAACCGTCACAACAGCAGGATGACCAAAGCCCTCAAAGGCCTTATTGGGATCAACCAGGCCCACCACTACCGCACTCATCAGAGCGAACATGGCAACCAAGTCGTAGCGCCACCGGCCAAACACAAAGGCGACCATGGTTACCAGTAAAATGCCGCTGATCAGGAGTTGAGAAGTAGTCATCGGGATAATCTTTATCCGCCTCGATGGGTTAGCACAGCTTTTGCATTAACAGGAGTATCCACCAGCCAGTCCCACTATCCGCGATCATGAGCAAATTCCCGTATCAATATGATAACGAGAATCTGGATGTTGATCTCTCGATCCAGAACACCCCGAGAAGGCAGGTGGGGGTTGATGCTGAGCATAGCGCAGCCAGCGGCAGCCTGAGCGTCGATCTGACCGTTGATGGCAAACAACACGGTCATCTCACTATTCCCAACCCCACTGAAGAATCAGCATTCGGTCAGTTGAAGATCCCGGTTTGTGTGTTGCGCAATGGGGAAGGCCCTACATTGACTCTGATTGCCGGTATACACGGTGATGAATTCGAAGGCCCTTTGACGCTACAGCGACTTTGCCGAGAGCTTGAGCCAACTGATATTTGTGGGTGTCTGATACTGATTCCCAGCGTCAATCTGCCTGCGGTACTGAAAGGGTCTCGTTGCTCGCCACTGGATGGGCGGGATCTGGATAGTTGCTTTCCAGGGGCGACTAACGGGACGGTGACTGAGCATCTGGCCAAGGGTGTTTTCGAGCAGCTGGTCCGACCTGCGGATTTGGTTCTCGATATTCGATCAGGCGGTCAATCGCTGCATTTTGCCCCATCAGCAGTGGTGCGTTTTTCCAGCGACAAGGATCGCCAGCAAATTACAGAGAACAGTATGGTGGCCTTTGGTGCGCCAAACAGTGTTCGTCTACCCGAGTCAAGCGAACCGATGAGTTTGCAACGCTGCGTGGACGCCGCAGGCATTCACTATTTGCAGACAGAGTTAGGCGGCGGTGGCAGCAGCTCTGCAGAAACCCTTGAAATCGCCCGTACTGGTTGTCTGAACATCCTCGTCCAGATGGGTGTCTTGAAAAGTGATATCTCCTTGCGCGCCTCACGCATGCTGGAAGTCAGGGGCAAGGATAACTATGTCTATGCCAGCGTCTCAGGCTTGCTTGAACCGGCAGTAAGGCTCGGTAATGACGTGTGGCACGGCAACGCACTCGCGCATATCATTGACCCCACACACACAGGGGCAGCACCTGTATTGATTCCGGTTCCGCAAAACGGCGTGCTCTACGCCATACGACACGGAGGCAGGGTCAACGCAGGCGATTGCATTGCAATCATTGCTGACGAGGTAGCGAAATAAGTTCCAGCAAGGCCAATAACAAATCCTGCGACACTGTCGCCGTCATCATCCCGAGCTATAACCGGCAACACACTCTGGCACAGGCGCTGGATTCAGTACTAAGCCAAACCCAAACTGCCAATGAATTCATCGTTGTTGATGATGGCTCAACTGATGGCACAGCAGATTTTCTCAGCAAACACTACCCAGAAGTCCGCGTCATCACCCAACAAAACCGAGGTGTGTCAGCGGCCCGAAATGCGGGTGTCCAGAACTCGACCTCTCGTTGGGTAGCTTTTCTGGATTCGGACGACCGATGGTTTGCAGCTAAATTGGAGAAACAGCTGTTAGCGCTTGAGGCTGCGCCTACCATGCGGGTGTGCCATACCGATGAGCACTGGATACGTCGTGGTCGTCGCGTCAATCCGAAACATAAGCACCAGAAATATGGAGGCGATATCTTTGCTCGATGCCTGCCGCTGTGTGCAATGTCACCCTCTTCGGTGATGATCAGACGAGATGTCTTTGACGATGTTGGATTGTTCGACGAAAACCTGCCCGCTTGTGAAGACTACGACCTGTGGCTTCGAATCACCGTTAACGAAGCTGTGCTGTATATCGATGAGGCATTGCTGGAAAAAACTGGTGGCCACGATGATCAATTATCACAGCGATATCCAGCGATGGACAGATTCCGCCTTGAAGCCCTGGCCAAACTTATCGCCAGCGGCAAGGCAAACCCTGCGCAAAGCGCCTTGGCGATATCCATGTTCAGGGAAAAATTCGCCATTTTCAAAAATGGGGCGATCAAGCGAGACCGCCACGACATCGTTAGCACACTCGAGCGACGCTACGCCGCCCTTTTGCGTGGTTGACCGTCACTTTGGTATACCCTGTAAAGAGAAAACCGCTGAGCCAAAATCCAAACCCGAATGTCAGCTCTGATCTTCCGCCTGCGCAACGTCCCCGAAGAAGAAGCCAACCAAGTACGTAGCTTGCTTGACGAGAGTCGGATTGACTGGTTTGAGACGTCTGCTGGAAATTGGGGTATCGGCATGCCGGGCCTTTGGGTCAAGAATGCAGATGACGCCACGCGGGCTCGCGAACTGATAGATGGCTTTCAGCAAGAGCTTGAAACCGCCGAAAAGGCACGCTTTCGCGAACTGCAAAAAAGTGGACGTGCACCAACGCTTGTTGAGTCAATTCAGGCGCGGCCATTTGCCATGCTGGCTATCCTCATATTCTGTTTGTTCATTATTTACATATCCATAAATCCATTTTTACAGCTCGCTCAAACGAGCCGCTAGATCAGGAGTCATCATGTTCAAGGCGCTACAGGTCAATCGCAGCGAAGACAAATCAATTTCGGCCAGCATCGTCGAACTTGAAGATACAGATCTGCCCGAAGGAGACGTGACAGTCAACGTCGAATACTCGGCCTTGAATTACAAAGATGGCTTGGTACTGAACGGGCTTGGGGGTTTGGTTCGCCAGTACCCGCATGTACCTGGAATAGATTTCGCCGGTGTCGTTGAAATCAGTAATCATCCTGACTACAAACCAGGCGACAACGTCGTTCTGACTGGTTGGCGAGTTGGGGAAGTTCACTGGGGTGGCTATGCACAAAAGGCGCGTGTTAAAGGCGATTGGTTAGTACCACTACCAAAGGGCCTGACAAGCAGACAAGCCATGGCAATAGGCACTGCCGGATTTTCAGCAATGCTCGGGGTGATGACGCTGGAAGCAGCCGGCATCAATCCAGACAGCGGCCCAATTCTCGTAACAGGCGCAGCTGGTGGCGTTGGCTCTGTGGCATGCAGCCTACTCTCCAAGGCTGGCTATAACGTTGAAGGCTCAACTGGTAGAGCAAGCACCGAAGCCTATTTACAAAGTCTTGGAGTCTCACGCGTCGTCGCCAGAAGCGATCTAGACACACCCAACGGCAAACCCTTGAACAAGGAATACTGGGCAGGCTGTATTGATTCAGTTGGTGGCAGCACGCTTGCCAACATTCTTACCCAGCTCAAGTACAACGGCGCTGTCGCCGCCATCGGACTGGCCGGCGGTAGCACGCTGGATACAACAGTCATTCCTTTCTTGCTTCGTGGCGTCAGCTTACTCGGCGTCGATTCAGTCATGTGCCCTAAAGATAAACGCAAAACAGCATGGAATCGACTGGCTAGCGAACTACCCCTGGAACAACTCGAGACGATCTCAAAAGAGGTATCACTTGTTGAAGCCGCCACCATGGGTGGAGAAATTCTGGAAGGTAAAGTACAGGGCCGCGTCCTGGTCAATGTAAATGCTTAAGCGTCATAACTTTATGACTTGATAGGTTTCAATTCTGTAACTCCTTTTCCGAGAACGACGGCTTCATTGGGCGTGCTTCTCGCTACGCATACCCGCAAGTAAACGCGAATATGTGTTCATGCGTTTGCCAAGTGCTCGGTGGAGTAAACAGGCTGTAACGGTAAGCTCTTATTACACTCGAGAAATTTAAGGTTGAATTCAGAAATCACGACTAGCCTTTAGAACATTATCAAAGGTAATTGAATGCCGCTGCTCTCGACTGATTGATTCCAATCTGAACGGGCGATTTGATCTAGCGGAAACAACCTGACCTATTTTTTAGATTTTCGGGATAAAAATGCGATTATTTGTATTCGCGCTGCTAACACTCGGCAGCTCGACGCTCGTCATGGCTGACAGTCAACCACCATCGACTGTCAACAACGTTCAAGTTAGTGCCCTGACTTCAAATTCAGTTCGAGTCAGTTGGAACAAACCCTGGGATGACAACGCTGTCGCAGGCTATAACGTATACCGTAATGGTAGCTACCACACGACAGTCTCCAATACAAACTACCTGGACACGGGAGTCAATAGTGGTATCCGTTACGACTACAGCATTGTCGCTTTTGATGACGCGAGAAATTTTTCCCAGCAATCTCTACAAGCAGGCGTAACACCAGGTGGCAGTAGCAACGTCATAGCTGCCCCACCCGCACCCAATGGCAGTGCCCTCGCAGCACCATCAGGGCTGCGCGCGGAGGTTCAGAATGGCAACCAGGCAAAAATATTCTGGAATGCAGCCGGGGGTAATCCAGAGAAGTACAACGTCTATCGAAACAACGAATATCAAACAACGGTAAGTGGCACTGACTACACAGACAGTCAGATGAGCTTCGGCGTGGACTACCGCTACCAGATCGTCGCCATTCGAGACGGTCAATTTTCTGCCAAGAGTAGCGAACTTATCGTCAATACTTCTAACAGCTCAACAGGCAATACCCAATCAAGTGTCTCAGTAGAACCTGTTGCACAAGCTGCACAACCACAATTTGATGACACCAGCAGCGTGCCATCAGGCTATCGTCTCGTGTTCAGCGACGAGTTTCAAAGCTACTCTCTAGATACATCCAAATGGAATTCCAGTTATCGCTGGGGACCCAACTGGATCATCAATGGCGAAAAGCAGTATTACGTTGACCGCATTAACGATCCAAATTTTGGACACTCACCTTTTGAATTTGATGGTGAGCACATGACGATCAGCGCCACACGCACACCCGATTACCTGCGCGGCAAAGCTAACAACCAAGAGTATCTTTCTGGAGCTTTGACCACCTACAACAAGTTCAAAATGCGTTACGGCTATGTTGAAATGCGCGCACGCCTCCCACGTGGAAAAGGTCTATGGTCAGCGTTCTGGTTATTACACCAAAACGAAGCGGAACAGCGTCCTGAGATCGATGTTGTTGAATACATCGGTGACAAGCCAAATGTTGCACACCAAACTTATCACTACTACCAAAACTGGGATCTCCGCTCGACACCCACATTGGAAGCATGGGGACCTGATTACTCTCAGGACTTTCACACTTATGCTGTGAAATGGGAGCCCGGGCGCATTAGTTGGTACGTCGATGGACAGGTCACAAATACCTTCGACAGCGGCAACGTTTCATGGGAAGAAATGTATCTGCTCGTGAATCTCGCCATTGGTGGTTGGTGGGCTGGCGATCCGGATGGCAGCACCCAATTTCCAGCTCGCATGACCATCGACTACATACGCGCCTACCAGCCATAATGTCGAAACAGTGAACCTGTCCACAACGACAGGCGAGTCGATATTTCACCTAAACAGGGCGACCCCAACGGGGTCGCCTTTTTTTCGCCTGTTCCACAGCCAATTTGTGATGTTGATTGAACGATAAACCGGCACTGACGGTACACTGACTTGGTCAATTGAGCCTTGTTCCAGCATGCCACGTCATCAGCAATCCCCTTGCGCACCACGCTTCACCACTGTCGCATCGATACCGTCTATGCCGGTCGGCCGTACCCTGATCGTGGCATCGCTACTGATGCTCTCAGCCTGCCAAAGCGTTAAAACTCCTGGCAATACTATTCCGGATCAAAAACTGGTACGCGCTGTCAGCCCTGACGTGGTTCAGGTAGAGACAACTGAAGACAGTAAAGACATTCACTCAGCGCAGTTACCAGCAGAAGAGCCTATCGCTGAAGGCTGGTACGAGACTATTCAGACTGTTTATGACGAAGCACGTCGTTTGGTTGAACAGGAGACAAACACTAATCTGTCGCACGTCTCACTGTCTGTTGTTGATGATAATGAAATCAACACTGAAGTTGCCGCAGAAACTGAAAGACTTATCTTTAACCAATTTTCAAACACTAGATTTGCTAAACAGTTTTTGTCACAAGTCATGAAAGGACAGGCAGGCACCTATGCAGCGCTATATACATCACGACAACCAGCCATACTGGTGAGCAACAGTTTACTGAACCACTACGAACAATCCTTACCGAACAACGCAGCCTTGCGACGCTCTGCTTTGTTAACACTTTTGATACATGAACTTGTCCATGCGGCAGATGACCAACGATATTCCATACACGACAATCGTTCACTGAATTTTCGCGCTTCTTTCGCGCAGTCAGCAACTTTTGAAGGTCACGCCCAATGGGTGACACGTAAAATCTGCACGATTGAGAATTGTCTGGATGGGCTTGATGCATTAGACACCTTCATGTTCAATCGCGGCAATCCGCCAAATCAGCTTACCCAAACAGTGCAGGCCATTAGTCGTAATGTGTTGGAATATTCTTATGTCGAAGGTGAGCGTTTTATCCGGGAGTTGTCGAAGCGTGAAGACGGTGAAGAACTGATAGAGCAGTTGCTTACCGAACCGCCTCATGATCCTATCGAAATCCTTGCGCCACGGAGCTTTCCTAATACTGAGCGGGAAATGCGCAATCAGCATTTGCTCCAAGCCAGCCGAAATATCGATCACCCATGGGTACAAAACAACTGGACAGCTGTTGAGTCTTCTCCACTCAAGGGCGTGAATCTTCGGGCCGATCCAAGCCGTCGCGAAGCGGCAGTAGATGGTTTCACACGCCTGATTTCAGCAATGGTTGCGGTGCAACTTTATGATCAAGACAACACGCTCAATGCGCCCTTCGACATTACCTTGATTCAGGCTGAATCTGTGGATACTGCCAGGTTGTTTGGTAGTACCTTGCACGGCAACAGCCGTCTACCTGGTAGTGATGAAACATCAGAACAATTCACCTTACGAGGTAATGCACCTAACGATGCTGAACTTGAGGTTGTCGTGCACCGAAGTGTGTTGACAGAAACCGACTCACCCTACTACACAGTTATTGCCGCAGCAGGGTCGTACGTTGTTCAGATATCCGGAAAGCACACATCTGTTGCTCCATTCGAAGACTACGTGATGAAAGTACTGCTTGCACTACACCGCACTACCGGGACTAGCTGAGCCAGCTACCGTTACTGGAAAACCGTGTTTTTAAAAATTCCATCTGATCCGCTAATACATCTCGGTTAGACAGATAGAAGAACTCGTAACGATTTGGAGCAAACGGTATAGCGAGCAGTTGCATATTCGCTTGCTCAGGTGTCAGGTTACCTTTGCGGTTATTACAACGCCTACACGCGGTAACACAATTGGTCCAGCGATCTCTGCCACCACGCGATGTGGGAATGACATGATCACGCGATAGATCTTTTACCGCATGCTCAACACCACAATAAAGACATATTTGCTGATCGCGTGCAAACAGCAAAGTATTGGTAAGCGCCGGCGTAAACCCGGAGTCATCAACTTTTCCGTCACAAGCAACAATACTTGGCAGTTCCAGTTGGGACCGTATGCCTTCCTTGTTGTAGCCACCGCGAACGGTGTGAATTGTCTGTCCGATACTCCAAATGACCTGGTCTTTTACGACAAGAGTTGCCGTCTCTTGCCAGCTTAACCAGGCAATAGGAATACCTGCCTTATTCAGGCGAAGTACTTTGGCATTCATGGTTGGGGTGTTTGCGGTTCGTTCCTCCTGAACTTGTGTATAACACAGGATAGGCCTACAAGCCAATAAAACCCCCGGATTGGCGCTGCCAAAGACGGGCATACAGGCCATCCATGTCAATCAGCTCCTGATGGCTGCCCGCTTCGACGATCCGCCCCGCATCCAGCACAATCAAACGATCAAGCGCTGCAATGGTTGAAAGCCTGTGTGCCACAGCAAGTACGGTTTTGCCCTGCATCAGATTATTAAGCTGCTCCTGAATGGCGGCTTCCACTTCTGAATCCAGTGCAGATGTTGCCTCATCGAGAATCAGGATCGGCGCATCCTTGAGGATCACCCGCGATATCGCTATTCGTTGTCGTTGCCCTCCCGACAACTTGACACCACGTTCACCTACATGAGCATCAAGCCCAACGCGACCAAAGGGATCAGAGAGATCCGGAATAAAGCCCATCGCTTCCGCCTGCGTCGCCGCGCGAATAACTTCTTCATCACTTGCCTCTCGCTGACCATATCGAATATTGTCGCGGATCGATCGATGCAAGAGCGACGTATCCTGGGTTACAACCGCAATAGATTTACGCAAACTATTTTGCGTAACGTCACGTATGTCCTGACCATCAACGCTGATGACACCTGTTTGCACATCGTGAAAACGCATCAACAAATTAACCAAGGTCGATTTACCCGAACCCGAGCGACCAACAAGCCCTACCTTTTCACCTGGTGCAACCTCAAAACTGCAATCATCAATTACAATTTTTGAAGCTGGATTATCAGGCTCAACATCCTCAGCATAGTTAAAGCCAACCGACTCGAAACTCAAGCGTCCCTTGCTGACCTCCAAAATCTTGGCATCTTCAGCATCGACAATTTCAATCGGTTGCGAAATAGTTTCGATACCATTTTGCACCGCACCGATATTTTCAAACAAGCTAGTGATTGTTCTGAGGATCCAGCCAGACATTTGATTAATGCGAATAATCAAACCATTAGCAACAGCAATTTCGCCGACACTGACAAGCCCTTTCATCCATAAAGCGATCGACATACCCGCTGTAGCGATAACAAGCAAGGTATTCAATACAGTCAGCGCAACGGTCATATTCAAAATGGCACGCATCAAGGTGTGAAACGCCTTGACGAGGCGTCGCATACCATCTGCTGCAAATTCTTCTTCAAGTGAATCATGAGCGAATAGCTTTACCGACTGAATGTTCGTGTAGCTATCGACGATCCGGCCCATTAATCCCGAATTCGCCTCTGACAAATTTGCCGACTTTTGACGTACTGGTGGCACCATAAAGGTGACAACCGTGATGTAGGCAATTAGCCAAATCACCACCGGTAACAGTAACCAACCACTGATATCGATAAACAACCAGACAACACCGATAAGGTAAATCAGCAACATCCAGGAGCCATCGATGACGTTGATCACGGCTTCGCGAACCGCATGCCCAGTTTGCATGACCTTTTGCGAAATACGCCCCGCAAAATCGTTTTGGTAAAACACCATGCTCTGACGCAACACATAGCGATGGTTCTGCCAACGCACTGCATTTGAAAGACCAGGCGCTATAGCCAAGTTAATCATTGCCCGTGATGCCAACATGGACAAGGGACGAATAAGCGCGATAACAACTACCATCCACAGCAGCGTCCAACCATGCGTCCGCATAAACGCCTCTGGACTGGAAGTTGTCATCCAGTCAACCAATCGACCAAGATAGACATACACAAACAATTCGGAAGCTGCAGCAATACCGGCGAGTACCAGAGTTACTAACAGCACACCGCGGATAGGTTTTAGATAGAAGCTGAAAAAGGCAAGCGAGCCCGTTGGGGGCTGCACGGGAGGCTGATCGTCGAGAGGGTCAATCAGCTTTTCAAAATAGCGATACACTGTGGACGGCCAATTATCGGCCGTCCAGAGTATCCGAGTTAGCTTAAGCCTGCAGCCGATTTACACGCCTGCAAGAGCAAGTCTTAACGAGCAATTAGGCAGCAGTGGATTTGCAATCTGCAGCTACGTCCACCGGGCTTGCAGATGAATTGGCGGGCACGCGTTTGACCAATCGTCCAGGTGCGGAAAACAGCGATCTGGAAAGGCGTACGATTTCCTGACTACGCAGATATCGAGCCTCGTCCTCATAGCGTTTCAGCTCATCATAAGTTGGAGTTCGCAATCGTTCTGTCATGTCTGTGTCCTGAGTCGAGTATGCTTAGTGTCACGTTTTGATAGTATTTGTTCTCACAAAAACTGCAATACCGCTAGAATACTATGATTAGTGATTATCAGGCACATATAGTAAATGGATAAGTACACGGAAATGCTGGTGTTCTCAAAGGCCGCGGACCTCGGGAGCTTTTCAGCGGCTGCACGAGAGTTGGACCTGACACCATCAGCGGTCAGCAAACTGATTACGCGACTGGAAGATCGTCTAGGAGCGCGCTTGTTTCAGCGTACGACTCGCAAACTCAGTATGACCGCCGAAGGCAATGCATTTAATGACCGATGTGGAGCCATCCTCGACGAGATACAGCAGGCTGAGGATGCCGTCATGGCACTGCACGACCGTGTCAGCGGTACCTTGCGCGTCACAACTGTGTCGGCCTTTGCGCGCCTTCAGATGATTAAATTGATGCCTGAGTTCATGTCACTTTTCCCAGAGTTACGAGTTGAGCTCGAGCTGAGTGAACGCGAAGTAGACCTTGTTGGAGAAAGTGTTGACGTCGCCATCGTACTCAGCGACGGCTTGACAGATGAGTCCTTGGTCGCGAGAAGACTGGCCGTTAACAAACGCGTGATATGCGCATCACCCGAGTACCTGAAGAAGTACGGCACACCTCAATCACCTGAAGATCTAGCCTCACACAACTGCTTGACGCACTCGGCTATTCAGCACTTCAACGATTGGGAATTTTCTACAGGTTCTGGAAATGGCGTACAGGTACACCGAGTAAAGGGGAATTTTCATACCAATAGTGCGTCCGCCCTACACGAAGCCGTCAAGGCGGGGATTGGAATCGCCCGCCTCGCCAGCTATGTTGTGCAACCGTCCTTACAAAAAGGGCTGGTCGTTCCGCTGCTTCTGGATCACGCTATTGATACTTCATCAATCCAGTTGGTATATCCACATCGTCGTCACTTAAGCAACAAGGTACGAGTTTTCACCGACTTCATGGTATCGAAGTTCACACCAGTTCCGCCGTGGGAACAGACCTAACGCAGACAGAACTAAGGCGCGGCGCTGTTACAGCGCCTGCTCACCCTCTTCACCGGTGCGAATACGGATCACGCGACTGACATCGTCAACAAAGATCTTACCGTCACCAATCTTGCCGGTGTTAGCAGCGCGAATAATGCCTTCAATGCAGTTGTCGAGGATATCGTCAGCTACAACGATCTCGAGCTTCATTTTCGGGATGAAATCAATGACGTACTCCGCGCCTCTATAGAGCTCAGTATGGCCCTTTTGACGGCCGAAGCCCTTTACCTCAGTCACTGTAATACCCGCCACGCCAGCGGCTGCCAACTCTTCGCGGACAGCGTCCAGCTTGAAGGGTTTAATGATCGCAGTAATGCGTTTCATCGATTTGCTCCTTGGAATTAGCGGGAAGTAGAAGAGATTTTATGCAGGCTCAAGTCTGCACCGTTGAATTCTTGTTCTTCTGTTAAACGAATTCCGACTGTGCTCTTGAGAATTCCGTACACAATAAAACCACAAGCTGTGGCAAAGACAATGCCAGCCAGAGTGCCAATTACCTGTGCGAGTAAACTGACGCCACCGAGACCACCTAAAGCTTCCATACCAAAAATACCGCAGGCAATACCACCCCAGGCTCCGCATAAACCATGCAAAGGCCATACACCTAGAACATCATCAATACCCCAGCGGTTTTGCGCGGCGGTGAAAGACCAGACAAACAACACACCTGCAACACCACCCACAACGAGAGACCCTAATGGGTGCATGACATCAGAACCTGCGCAAACCGCGACAAGACCAGCAAGTGGTCCGTTGTGCAAGAAACCCGGATCGGTACGTCCTGCAAACAAAGCAGCTAAGGCTCCACCAGCCATTGCCATCAATGAATTCAATGCAACCAAGCCGCTTATGCCATCCACAGCTTGCGCAGACATGACATTGAAACCAAACCAACCTACGGTAAGAATCCAGGCGCCGAGGGCGAGAAACGGAATACTCGACGGTGCAAAGTTACTAGCGCCTTTACCGTCAGTACCGTAGCGGCCCAATCGGGCACCAAGCAGGATTACAGCGCCAAGTGCTAACCAACCACCCATGGCATGGACCACAACGGAGCCAGCGAAATCGTGGAAACCAGCTCCGGCGAATTCCTCCAACCAAGCCTGAAACCCGAAATTACCATTCCAAACAACACCTTCAAAAAATGGATACACAACAGCAACTATCAGCATCGATGCACACAGCTGAGGATAGAATCGCGCACGCTCAGCGATGCCACCTGAAATAATCGCTGGTATCGCAGCAGCGAATGTCAGCAGAAAGAAAAATTTAACCAGTTCGTAGCCATTACCGGTAGACAGCACGGTGGCACTTTCGAAAAAGTTAACTCCATAGGCGAGCGGATATCCAATGAAGAAATAGGCGATGGTAGAAATCGCGAAATCGGAGAAGATTTTCATCAGTGCGTTGACCTGATTCTTCTCGCGAACAGTGCCTACTTCCAAAAAAGCAAAACCTGTATGCATGAATAAAACGAGAATTGCACCAATAAGGACGAAAAATACGTTACTGCCCGCCTGTAGGGTTTCCATAGGTTTCTCAGAAGTTAAAAGCCGCCGAATAATAACAGTCTGACTGGGTTTAACAAGTAAAAAGCAAAATGAAAATGAAGTTTTTCTCGGCTAATACGCGTGCTATATGAGTATCAATAACAATGTCGATGCACAATAATAGTTACGCTGTGCACTATTTTGACGCCATGCCAAAAAACGCACCATTCAAGTGCATTACTCGTGGAGCTTATCGGTATGAACTTTCCAGTTGAGCTTGCAACCTTGTGGCTTTTCGTTCCAGCCGCACTTGCGCTTAACCTGACACCGGGCAACGATATGTTGCTGTGTTTAGGTCAAGGCTTGAATCACGGACCACGCGCTGGCGTTGCAGCAAGTTTCGGTGTCTCGCTTGGAGTTGTTGTTCACACCCTGTTGGCGGCGTTCGGCTTGGCAGCCTTACTAGCAGTCGAACCAGTAGCATTCGAACTTATAAGATGGACAGGCATTGCCTACCTGCTGTACCTCGCCTGGCAGGGAGTGTTTAAAAAAACCGATACCTTTGCGATCAACAATGCTGCAAACGGTTTCGACGAAAGCCAGCCAGTGTTAGCCAAGCATTTCAAACAAGGCTTGATCGTGAACCTGTTGAACCCTCATGTCGCTGTGTTCATTCTTGCGTTTTTGCCGCAATTTGTAGATCCAGGTAAAGGCTCCACCATTACGCAGTTTCTTTTTCTGGGCGCTATACCAATATTTTGTGGAACGATAATAAATTCTCTGGTTGCGATTTACGCTGGCCGTATCGGCCGCAGCATCAAGAGGAAACCAGCCGGGTTAAAGTTTTTTAACTACCTGACATCTGCGATCTTTGTAGGGCTTGCCTTCAAACTTGCCATTGATCGCTAGTTACGCTTAACAAATCATATGCACACGCCAGTTTGTCGTTGTTAAGATCATCATCAGTGAGAAGGCGTGCAGCCAACCACTGTGCGATACGATAAGCATCACAGCCCGATAACACCGACAACCTCACTACCAGCGCCCGTGGGTTCGCCATCAATCGCGGCTGACAATTCAGGGCGTGCTGAGTTACATCATATGCGGGATCCCCAACAAATGGTTTGGGATCGATCATCAACCAAGGTGATCGCGTCGATGACAATATATTCCCGGCATGCAGATCGGTGACTAACAAGGATTTATGCACAGTGCTCCTGTGCATCGACTGGTATATCAAACAGCCTTTTTCAACATAATCGGCATAAGGGCTTTCCAAGTACTTCAATTTTGTATCCTTACACCAGTAGTCAAGCATAACGCCAAGGTCTCTGATTCCTACGGCTAAGGCTGACTCGGTGGAAACTTGCCAGAGTTGTTTCAGCGTGGAACAAACTACTTCGTCTTGTTGCAATTCCGGTAGAGACTTCAAAGGCATGCCGGGGACACAAGACTCAAGCAGCATCGCTTGTCGTTTGTCGTCTTCTGCCAAAAGTGACACGCTTACATCAGCAGCAGATTGTTGCCACAGAAACAATCCCTTTGCCTCATCGCGCGACTCCATATGGGGCATGCCAATCTTGACGACAAGCTCTTCACCATGACGCGTGACCTTGGCTACCCAGGAGCAACTTCCATTAGCATCGATAGGCTGAAGTGATTGCAATTCCCATTGATTACTGATTTCATCGATCAACACAGGAAGGCGTTCCAGCCACCTTCGCCCATCAAGTGTCTGGCTTTGGCTTTTGACCAAAAAATCAGGAATGATTGCCAAGCGAAAGGAACTCCGTGGCGACTACTGTAATTTCTCGCTTAGAAGATCTCGCTCAAGAGCATGCAGCAGTGTTACCAGGTGATCAAACTGCATGTCTATTTCGATCATTCCTTTTTCGAGGTTTTCTGCATCGACATTGGATGACAGTAACTGGATGAAATTTTGCCCAGTTGCATGCATATCTGTCATTGGTTTCTCAATGGCTCTGAACGTTTCAAGTTTTTCAAGCCGCTGACCAATTCCAAAATACCATTGACCTATTCGCGAATGGCGTACATCAGTACTAAGGCCTGGATCAATAACTGATTCCAGCGCCACACCTTCACCCAATCGCCTGCAGTAGACCGCATCGACCAGACTTTTACGAAATCGCATCAGGTTCAAGGCCGCTTGATGTACTCGGCCAATCTGAGAACCCTCGAATTTTGGCGAATCGCTGACAAACCCGATAAGACTCGGCAACGACATGGGCCGAGCAATATAGAAACCCTGTGCTTCCTCACAACCATTAGCGATCAGGAAGTTATAAACCCCTTCGGTCTCTATCCCCTCGGCAACTGACGTCATGCTGAGTTCACGCGCCATGGATATCGCCGAACGCACCACATCCATACTCTGGGTTGAGCTACCCATACGTTTGACAACCCCTTGATCAAGTTTCAGCGAGTCGAAAGGAAGCTGGCTCAAACGATCGATCGAAGAATAGCCTGTACCAAAATCATCCATTAATACTTTGATACCTAGCCTGTTCAGACGCTCAAGATCGTCTCTGACACGTTCAACATTACTCATTACCGCACTTTCGGTAATTTCTATCTGCAAATCCTCGGGACTGATAAATTCCTGCGCCAGCAGTTCACCAATCCGGTTGCTGATATTGTTTGAAGCAAGATCGTTTGGCGCAACGTTCATTGACAACGCAAGACCACTGGCATGACTACGCAATTCAACTGCAGCATGAGCTACTTGATCCAGCAACTGCATGGTGAGATCGTGCAATAGTCCACTGCTTTCGACAAGCGGCAAAAATTCATCTGGTGGAATGACTTCACGGTTGCCATCTGCCCAACGGACCAAGGCCTCCGCGCCAATGACATCACCACGTAGCAGACATATCTTGGGCTGGTAATACAACACCAATTCGTCGTTACTCATGGCGCGCTCTAGCGTGGCGCGCGTCAGGGGAGTATTCACGGTGATGTCAACTTTAGCGCTTGCACGCTTTCAGATATCGAGATTGCAAACTATCGCGAACTGCTTGCTTGACTGGTGGTGCACTAAGCCATTCGCTTTCGAGCACTGCAAGTACTGATTTCTTGTCTTCACCCGCGCTACTCATACCTTCCTGCAAATGCGCCAGCTGATACTTCATGCGCCGCGCTTTGTCGTCAGCAGGTGTTTCAATATCCGCAGCCACTTCCATTCTTATCAGTAAGTCGCGCCGTAATTCTTCATTAGCGGCAAAGTCTGGTTGTGTTCCGTTGTCAAGATGGGACAGTGCGGCATCTCGTCGCGCCTCGAGCTTGACCGCAACGTCTCGGCTAAGCTTTGCCTCTGTAGCATCCCAGGCATGTGTAACATCCTCACGCAAGGTATCACTACTTGCGGATGGATCCTCAATTGCCGTTTCAAGTTGCTCACAGAGACCAACCAAACGTAGACGTTCTTCAAGTTCAGCATGCACGCGACGTTTTGAAGCCTTGTCCTGAACCCGACCACACGCATCCATCGCACCACGAAAATCACGCAGTAAAAATTTCTTGTCACGATCTGGAAAATCAGCCAAGCCTTGAAACTCAACCGCTAGAGACTGAACTTCAGCTTCATCTATGTCATCGGCACGCGACAAGGATTTAAGCTTTTTGATGATGTCCTTGGCTCGGAATACGTGCTCAAGGCCAGCACGCTTTTTGTCGCGCTCAACCTTATTTTGATGTTTGAAGATAGTGCCAAGATGCCCGTTGAAAACTTCCCACAGGGTTTGATCTTCCTTACGCCGCATGACGCCAACGAGCTTCCAGGCACTCAAAAGACTCTTTGCCTGATTGGCGCTGTGTTGGGTGATATCCCCCTCCGCCAACGCGGCGACCTTGTCAATCAAAGCTTGCTTGGCCACGGCATTCGCATCGTATTGCTCTGCCAAGGCGGCATCAAACGGCTTTAGCGCATCTGAGAACCGAGATTCAAGTGCCCTGTCGGGTTTTCGGTCCTGTATTCGATTTTTGGTCCATTCACGTTTGGCGTTGTTGACTCGTTTCTGTACTGCCTTGTAATCGATGTCAGTGTCACCGAGAGATGCTGCTGCTGCTTCAAGCTCCGTACACAACGCGGCCTTGGCATCAAGCTTTACCTGACGCTGCTGTTGCTTCTCATCAAACCACGCCTTACACGGTTCGTATGCAGTATCCCCTGCAGTTTTGAAGCGAGTCCAAAGCTCATTGGACGCGCGGCTGACGCCCAGGCCTTTCCAGGCTTTTTGCAACTCCCGCACTTCCTTTGCGAGCGGTTCGGGTTTCAACGATTTTGCTGGTAACGCCTCCATCGATTCGCACAAGGCTTCAAGCTTTGGTCGGGCAGCGAAATCCTGCCAATCAGCCATTTCAGTCAATTGTGCAGTAGCGCGATTCAATTTCTCATCAAGCCCGGAGCGTTCGGCAGGCTCCATGACATCGATCTTTTTTTGCAATCGACGCATCATGCTGTTTGCCGGACCCCACTTGCCCTCCTTGATGATGCCGGACAAGGCAGCAAACTGGCGATGAGTAGCCTTTACTCGATCAGCCGATTCTTGCTCAGCCTTGCCAACCCTGTTTTGCAAAGCTGGTAAATGAGTTTTGCATTCTTCAATGTACTTAAGTTTGTCAACATCAACGCCTGGCAACAGGCTGTCAGTTTTCAATAATGATTCAACGCGTTTTATGCGCTGCTTGAGAGCCACTGGACGCGCCTTCTGCATCTCGAACGGCGGATTGAACAGCACCAAAACCGCTTGAGCATGCTGAAAAAGCTTCTTCGCATCATCGGGAAAACCAGCAGCTTCGCCCTCAAGACTTTGCAAGGTTTCAGGCAAGCCATCGATAGCACAATCATCAATCTTGGCGATCAAGGATTTGAGTTCGGAACTGGGCTCTACAACCGTTGCCACCACAGGTGTTACTGCTTCATCTGAACTCTCAGCTGATGATGCCTTTGCAGCTTCTGCAGCTTTTGCCTCCACGGAAGCTTTCTCTTCCTGCGCGGTGATAATGTTAGCTGCCTTCTCCATGGCATTGCTAAAGGCGAGTTGATGATCAGCTGTATCAGCATCATCAAAACCCTTCCAGCGTTGTTCGAGCGCTTGATATCGACCTTTGAACTGAGGCGACCAAACCGTATTGGATAATTCCTCAGCAGACTGCAAAGCCGCACCTATTGAGTGCGTGGTAGCGATACGCTCTGCTTCGCGCGCTGCCTCATCGTCCAGGCGTTGCTGCAATTGTTTGGCAACAACCTTGTCGCGAGAGCGAACAGCAAGAAGTGCCGCACGAATAGTGTCGTGTTGCGTCAAACGTGTTGCTGCAGCAAGACGTGTGTCATGCGCGCGGGTTTGTTGCACAACTTCAAGCAACGTAGACTCATCACTGATCACTTCAAGTGCCATTTCTCGTTGGGTTTTCGCAGCACTCGCTGATGCAATTGATACGGCAAGCCGTGACGCGTGCGATGACAACAAGGCCCGCACCGCTATATCACTCACTGCCTCTTGCTCTAGCAATTCGGAAAAACGTAATTCTGCAGCACCACGAATGGACTCTGCATTGTCACCATTAGCGTCTAGTAACTCGCGAAGTACTGCAAGATCTGTCAGCTTGGCAATGGCAGCTGTGCGGACATTCACATCCTTATCATTGATGGCTAATTCAACAATGATTGCATGAGCATCACTGTCTGCCGCATCCAGCTCTTCGAGGCTGTTTCGGCGCACAGTCGGATCCTTGTGCTGGTGTGATGTGGATTTAAGAAAATTTTTCACACGCATGAAGCGCTGTAACGGGTTCAGGGAAACGCGCCCAGTATAGCAATAGCGCATCCAGCACCCTAACTTTTACTAATGAATCCTGTTACTGATGAATCGAACTCTAAAATGATCACACTACTGTTCTCGCGGATCCTGGCGCCAAGACGCTGGCTTACAGCTTTCTGGAAATGTGGAACCCGGGCGCACTGCGACTATCTGATGCCTCTGAAATCACAGCATTCAATTTGAGGGATTGTTCACAAAGTGGATGCTTGTTGCTGAATTTCAGTGACTTGCAAGCCCTCTCAAGCAAGAGCCGCAGCCGGATCAGCCGATACCTTTTTCACGGGTCACACAACTAACATCCAAATCAACAGCATGAGCCAAACAGCGTCCGCCGATATTCATAGCTTCAGTTCCACATTGCCCAACGGGAGTGATGAATCCGTTTCGTCCACGTTGAGCGCGCTGGAGCGAATTCTTCTTGGCAAGCGTGAGCAGGTGACATTGGCGTTGAGCTGTCTGATTGCGCGCGGACACCTTCTGATCGAAGACGTGCCAGGTGTCGGAAAGACGACACTGGCTCAAGCGCTTGGAGCAACCCTTGGTATGGACTGGTCGCGAGTACAGTTCACCAGTGACCTGCTTCCTGCCGATGTTGTCGGTGCGTCGATATTCAACTCGACAACTCAGGAGTTCGAGTTCAAACAAGGCCCAGTCTTTACATCAATTCTGCTAGCTGACGAAATCAATCGAGCGCCACCAAAAGCGCAAAGTGCGTTACTCGAAGCAATGGAAGAGCGCCAAGTGTCGGTTGACGGAAACACCTATCCACTTAACGATGACTTCTTTGTTATCGCAACTCAGAACCCAGCGGATCAACTTGGTGCATACCCACTGCCCGAATCACAACTGGACCGTTTTTTAGTGGGTATTGAAATCGGGTATCCCGATGAAAAGACTGAACGTGAACTACTCGAACATGGTGACAGACGAAGCGCTCTATCCGACACCAAGGCTATCGCTGATCCAGATCAGGTTTTGGCTTGGTCGGAAGCTGCAACAAGCGTGCATATCGCAGCACCAATCTTTGACTACATCCAGGCACTGTTATCCATAACCAGAGAAGGCGTTGTTCACCAAGGAACGGGCTTGAGTCCAAGGGCAGGTCTGAACCTGGTGCGTCTGGTGCGCGCCTACGCCTTTGTCAACGGACGCAACCATGTTCTACCCGACGATGTGAAAGCTGTATTTCCAGCGATGAGTGGACACAGATTAACCGGACGCGTCAGTAGTGGACACCTATTAGCAGCGGAAATTCTCGAACAGGTTTCGATGCCCTGAACCCGGAAGCATAATGAAAATTCTGCCCCGCATCTGGCAACGTCTATTCAGGACACGCGCAATTGATGAGCTGCCACACACGGTAGAGCATCAACGCATCTATATATTACCAACACGGAGAGGTTGGGCATTTCTCGCAGCCCTTCTGTTGATGCTGATCGCATCAATCAACTATGCACTTAGCCTGGGTTACGCATTGTGTTTTCTTTTAACAGGACTATTCGCGGCCACGCTTCTGCACACTTACAAGAATCTATCAGGAATTGTTGTTCAACAGATTAGCTGTGGTGATGCATTTTCTGGTTCTCATTTACCTTTTTCATTAAAACTGAAAAATCCAAGCGGTAACGACAAGCATGGCCTCAACCTGGTAACGCCGCATTGTCGAAGTAATGGCCTTGCTATCGATTCAATGCAAAGTGTCAGTGTGACAATGAACACCGAGGTACATACACGTGGCTACCAAGCTCTGGGACGATTAACCTTGCAAAGTGACTGGCCACTTGGACTATGGACCAGCTGGAGCTACCTGCACGCCGATATCAAAGGTATTGTGTACCCGGCACCTGAGGTAGATCCGCCACAGCTGCCAAGTGTATTGACTGAGGCCGACGGAAATCATCAAGCCATCGCAGTGCAAGGTGATGTATCTGGGCTGCGTGACTACCAGGCGGGCGATTCTATTGGTTCGATTGCCTGGAAGTCTGCTGCCCGTGGCCTTGGTTTAAAGGTCCGAACTTTCGATACCGAGAAGGCAGATGCCCGAGCTGAATTCTCGCTTGAACAGGCGCGTCTCGCCACACTTGAAGCACAGTTGTCACGTCTCACTGCATGGGTATTGCTGGCGGACTCTGGCAACGCCGACTATGCACTCAGCTTGCCGAGCAACAAACTTGAGTTCAACCACGGCCCTGAGCAGAGACAAAAAGCATTGACCGCACTCGCATTGCACGGAAACCAGCAATGAGTCTGTCGGCAATAGCCAAGGTGTTTCCAAAACGCTTAACCGTTAGCGGTAGGGATACCTCAGAACTCGACTCACGTACAATCAAGGCGCTTATCGTCCTGTTGTTCTTGGTACAGCTGCCACACGTACTGCATCTTCCACTTTGGGTCACACTGCTGGGCAGCGGTATCGTTTCCTTGCGCTTATGCGCACTGCGATTTCCGGAAAAGCGAGTGTTAAAGCAGTTACTGTCACCACTGGCGATAACGGGCATAGCGATTGCGGCTGCAATTATTATCAGGCTACAGTATGGATACTTTCTGGGTCGTGATCCATCAGTTGCTTTTCTGTTCTTGCTTGTTGCTGCTAAAAGTGCAGAATTAAAACGCCCTAACGATGCCACACTGCTGTTATGTCTTGCAGCCTTTCTACTACTTACACAATATTTTTACTCACAAAGTATTTTGTCAGCAATCGTGACCTTACCGGCTGTCGTTGCGCTAGGTCATGCCCTAGCGATCTTACGCGATCCCAAAAACCCGACAAGTAGTAAATCCCAACTAAAACTCATAGGTAAACTGTTGCTTCAAGGCCTGCCTCTGGCAGCGCTGCTGTTCATTGTATTTCCTCGCCTACCTGGCCCTCTTTGGTCGCTGCCAGAGGATGCAATGGCAACAACTGGCCTGTCAGATACCATGAACCCGGGTTCGATCGCCAGTCTTATTCAGTCACCTACTGTGGCGTTCCGCGTCGATTTCGATGAGGCACCGCCGCCAAATGCCATGCGTTACTGGCGAGGCCCGGTACTCACGAATTTCGATGGTCAACAGTGGTCCAAAGGCCAACGAGCTATCGAAGTACCAGTGCAAAACCAACGTTCGGCAAACGGTGAAACAAACCTATCAGACGCGGTAAGTTATACCGTCACATTGCAGCCGCACAAACAACGCTGGTTGTTCGCGTTAGACAACCCTGTTTCCTTACCCGAGACAGGTTTGATCGAAAACGAAAACAATTCTGCAGCAACCGCTACGAGATCAGCAGCTGATCGTTCACAGAACGCCGCTGGTCGCTTACTCGCTGATGGACAGCTTGTCAGTGACGACCCAGTACTACAGGTGCTGCGCTATCGCCAACGCTCAAGTCTAAGTGATCGTCTCGTACCTTTGACAAGACCCTCAACGGACACTTTGCAACTCGCTGGCAAGAATAGCCGCACTATGGCATTTGCCAGAGAGCTACGTGCAAGCGCCGGTTCCGACGCCGAGTACGCACAGAAGGTACTCAAACACTTCAACGAGAATCCATACCGTTACACCTTGAAACCCCAGCTGTTAGGAGATTCGCCCGTTGACGAATTCATGTTTCAAACTCGTTCAGGGTTCTGCGAACACTATGCAGCAGCCTTTGTCGTCATGATGCGCAGTGCTGGTATTCACTCACGCATAGTCACTGGCTATCAAGGTGGCGAGATAAATGAAGACTACATGATCGTTCGACAATCCGACGCTCACGCCTGGACAGAAGCTTTTATCGATGGTGCGTGGCAACGCTATGATCCGACTGCAGCGGTAGCCCCATCCAGAGTCGAGCGTGGCGTGGCATCCGCCTTACCAGAAGGCGATACGCTTCCGCGTATGGCACGACTCGACGGTGGATGGTTAAAGGACATGCAACTAAGATGGGATTCAATGAATCATCAGTGGCAACGTCTGGTCGTCGATTTTGACAACGATTCGCAGCTTGGTTTGCTGAAAAAATTCGGATTACCAACGCCAAAGCTGTGGCAGATCGCAGTGGGTATCATGTTCGCGGCCGCCTTGTGGTGTTTTGCCGTGCTTGGCCTACCTACTCTGGCCAACGCAAAGCTCAGTGCGACAGAAAGATCATGGCAACGCTTATGCCGAATGCTTGCGCAACGTGGATTTACTCGCGGCAACGCAGAAACACCAGGAGATTTCCTACAACGCGTGGCCGAAGCCGAACCAGCACAGGCGACAAGACTGCATCAGCTTGAGAACGCGTTTACTGAGCTACGCTTTACCGCGCAAAGTGATCTGCAAAACAAAATAACTCTGAAGACAATCAATCGCGAGCTTCAGTCTTTGCAAGTGGCACTTTTCAAAGCAAAGTTCAGCTTGGTAAGGTGACGTCCTCACTCATCTCCAGATGAAGCGCAGTACCTGTGTAAGGGTTCGCTCTCGCAACTACTTCATCGAGTTCGACACCTATACCCGGGGCAGTAGGAGGTATCACATAACCTTCTTCCCAATGCATTGGCGATTTAAGAATCTCCGAATGAAAGCCACCCCAGGTCTCGATACTTTCTAGAATCAAAAAATTTGGCGTACACGTTGCCAGTTGCACATTGGCGGCACCTTCAACCGGACCACAATATAAATGCGGTGCAATTTGCGCATAGTAAGTCTCGGCGATACTGGCAATTTTTTTCGCTTCCAATAATCCACCAACACGCCCAAGTGCCATTTGCAAAATCGATGCTGCTTGTTCCTCAAGCACACGGGCAAACTCATACTTGGTGGTTAGTCGTTCACCTGTCGCTATTGGAATTGAAGTCTGTCGTGCAACCCTTGCCATTTCGCGAGCGTTCTCAGGTGGTGTTGGCTCTTCGAACCACAAGGGATCACTGAACTCTAGTCTTTTAGCTAATCTTATCGCGCCAGACGTTGTGAACTGCCCATGCGTGCCGAACAACAAATCAGCTTTGTTGCCAACTGCTTTTCTTAAGGTTTTGACAAATTTTTCAGAGCGATCCAGATCTGCCATGGTCGGCTGATGACCGTCGTACACGGTATAGGCGCCAGCAGGGTCAAACTTAAGCGCGGTAAAGCCAAGCGCGACATATTCGAGCGCTCGTTCAGCCGCTAAGTCAGGATCCAGATATACTGAGTCATCCTCACCCAAACGCGGATAGATATAGGTATAGCTACGCAGACGATCGTGAACGCGTCCACCGAGCAATTCGTAGACAGGTTTTTCGACCGATTTACCAACAATATCCCAGCAAGCTGTTTCAAGCCCACTTAAAACACTCATCAAGGATAAATCCGGGCGCAAGGTATATCCACGCCCGTAAACCGCACGCCAGAGCTTTTCAATATGAAAGGGATCAGCTTCAGCAAAGTGTTTCTCGAAGACATCTTCAATCATCGCCTCAACGACAGCAGGACTGAAGGTTGCGGTATAGACCTCGCCAACACCCTCGATACCACATTGCGTACGAATCTTTACAAAGATAAAGTATCGACCACCATAGTGTGGCGGCGGATTTCCAACAACAAAGGTTTCACAGGACTCTAGTTTCAACGCCTATTCACTCCTCGACAGTTCAATATCTGATACGTCGATCATTTCTTTACTCACGGCTAGCGTCCAGCTTACTCCTAATACATACCCAAATGATTCATTGGTTTCATGCAGCGCGCTGTTATCGTTTGCGGCACCACCATAGAATCCAGCAACACCACCCAGAAAAAACCTCAAGCGCTTGCTGGCACGAAATCCAAGCCCAACAAACGCTGACGTTCCAAGGTAGCCACCACGTGCATCATGCAGTGGCCGATCAGGGGTCACAAATTCAGGTGTAACCTGATAGAAATAATCATGTAATTCTTCTGTGGCAAATGTCACGTCTACCAAGCCCACCAGCGTCAAACGATCATTCAAATAACCTCGTCGAACCAGACCGAGGCCGGCTTCCGCAACAAAGCCTTCACCGTCAATGCCTTTAAAATCCGTTGCGAACACAGCTCGTAGCTCGGTGGTAAAGGTAAGCTGCAGTCGACCACCGTCGCTTAACTCCTTATCGAATACTCGTGCCTTGAGTTGCGGCCCTATTTCAAATAGAAAATCCAGATCAGGCATACCAACACGGGCCTGATTTCCCTCCGAGCTTGCATTCAGGGAACCGCTGATCGACAAATCCAGATTCCATTTAGGTCGCTTGATCGCAACAGCACGAACACCACCATCACCAACACGAAATATCGGTGTCCGATAGATAAAGTACGGCAGTGCGATTGCTCGACGATTGGGATCGTTTGATGCGGGATAGTCAAAGCCTGAAAAATAACCGCCAGCAACTCCAATCTCCCAGCGCGGTTTGGCGCTGAGTGACGGCGCTATTTCTTCATCAGCATGCAATTGGCTACTGAATATCAGACACAACAGAGCTCCTGACACAAAGGCGGTAACTTGCGCGCGCAGCAGAACAGATCGATTCATGGCTCCAGTATAGACAGGCACACGTATACTCGATAAACCATGCATAAGCTGAGCTGGATAAACCAATGTTCTACACCCACGGCGCTCTTGATCGCGCTGATCATTTACGCAAGGACTCCAAGGCCCTCGCCGAGTTGCGTCTCAAATCATCTACGCGACTGGTAGCCATCTGGCAGGGTACGGCACTGGTCAGCTATGCCGCCGGTAAGGGTCAACCCCAGATTGCAACCCTGCCAGCATCGTACACGCTGGAAAACGAGGAACCCATATTTCTCGGATTGGACAAGAACACCGCCTATTTTGCAATCGACACCGAACAGCTGAGCGACGCACAACGCGAGCAACTTGGGAGTGTTGCGACCACAATCAACGGTCAGCCGCTGGCTGCAGAATTTGCCGATCTAAGAATCATCGGACCAACACTTCCGGCTAACGACGGCGCTTTACTAGCCTATGCACGGGGTCTGGTTTACTGGCAACGCAACACCCGATTTTGCCATCGCTGTGGCCATGCCCTGGAAAGCCAAATGGGCGGTCATATGCGCCATTGCACCAATGACTCCTGTGGCTACAACACGTTTCCACGCACCGACCCTGCCGTCATCATGCTGGTTACCCATGTGGCAAACAATGGTGACGAGACATGCCTGTTAGGTCGCAATGCCAATTGGCCATCAGGTGTGTTCTCGACGCTTGCTGGGTTTGTGGAGCCGGGAGAATCACTCGAGCAAGCTGTGCAACGCGAGGTTTATGAAGAATCCTCAATCAAAACAGATGATGTTCGTTACATCGCTTCACAACCATGGCCATTCCCTAGATCTATCATGCTGGGCTTTCATGCAAATGCCACGAGCAACGCCATCAACATAGATACCAATGAACTGGACGATGCTCGATGGTTCAGCCGAGAAGAGATACGCACCTTCGGAACATGGGGTAATGAGGCTTACGAATTTCAGTTACCGCGAACCGATTCGATTGCGCGCTTTTTGATAGATCGGTGGCTTAATTCAACTGTAGCCAATTCTTGAAATCATCTGGTAGAGGTGTTATCTCGCCATCGGCATCCCAACCCTCTTCACTCGTACGAGTCGAAATGCGCTCAATTCTGTCGTCCAAGGCCGGGTGCGTTTCAATAAAGCGTTTGAGTGCTTCCGGTACTTTTCCATCAGAGGCACTTTTGCTTTTGAGCACCTGAAATAACATATCGGCTCCGTTTACATGACCGTACACATCATTAACCGCGGTAAGGGCAGCTATATCTGCCTCAATTTCCATCCTGCGAGTAAACTGAATACTGGTAAGAAGACCTGCATTGTTTAGTACCTTGCCGGCCGGACCAGTGCCTGAGTTACCTGCCATCGCCAACAGCGCTACGGAACTTGCAATACCCCCACCAAATCCGGCAATTGGATCACGATGTTGCACGTGGGCTATTTCATGTGCAAGAACCATCGCCAATGCATTTTCGTGAGGGAGCTCCTCGAGTAGACCACGATAGAACATCAAGTTACCACCAACCGTGGCAAACGCATTAAAGACCGGATCATTGGAATAATGAATCGTTGTTGTCATACCTTCAGGCAGCTCCATTGCTGCACCTAGTTTTGTTCCCAAGGCGTTTAAATATTCGCGAATATCGCTATCCGGCGATGCCTCACCGAACTCAAAGTCGAGCTTGTTCATGACCTTTACTTCGAAAGCGAATGGAATACGTTTAGCCAACCAGGCGCCTGATACCTGCAAGAAAACAACAACAATAACCACAAGAACGACAGTTGCAATCAACAGTTGCATGAACTGCTTAAGCGGGTGCACCTTGGTTACATTGATACCTTCCGCGACCTGGCGATTCTCAAAACGCATTGCCTAACGCCCCTGTTGTTCTTCAGGAATCAGTGCAGTGCCATAGGCCATAACTTCCATCGCGCCGCGCTGCCCTACCGACACGCGAGAGGTTTCAAACTTCACATTAAAGACATAACGCGCATGATGCAATTTCGCTTGTGACTTCATACGCAGTAAGGCCTCGCGACGTGCCCGATCAAGCATGGATTCGAATGGCGTAACACGCCCGCCAAAAATGTTGATCATCCCGGCCATGAAAGACTTGAAGTAATCGGACGCGATAACAACATTGCCTGAAACAAGCTTACAGTCATAGTGCTCATCCTCTGGCGCATGTCGGCTGGCAATCGCTGGCAGTGAGTTGGCTTGTTCTTCGCGAATGATCAATTGCTTGAGATGTCGCCGTTCAGCGATTCGGCCAAAAATGTAGCCAAACACCAACAGCAGTAGAACGAGAAAGCCGTTGCCTAGTAAATCAAACATCCTCAAGCTCTACAGCAGTGCCGTAAACAAATATTTCCGCAGCTCCCGATGCAATACTTGAGGTGCTATAGCGAATATTAAGTACCGCATTAGCACCAATACTGCTCGCCTGTTCTACCAGTCTTTCAGTCGCCTCTTCGCGAGAATCCGACAGGAGCTCGGTATAGCCGCGTAACTCACCACCAAAGAAGTTCTTGAAAGATGCGGCAATATCACGTCCGACATGCTTGGATCGCACAGAACTCCCCTGCACCAGGCCGAGATGCTTGACCACCTTGCGCCCGGGTAAAAATTCAAGGTTCGAAATCAACATGAAACTCTCCATTACTATGCAGTCGGTATAATACCCCGATGAACATCGTGTGCCTGTGTACTGCACTTCCCGCCGAATCCAGGCCGTTAATCGAACAGTTTCAGCTGCGCCTGCGCAAAACCAGAGGTCTACGCTGCTACTACGGCGAATCTGTCTACCTTGTCGAAACCGGCATCGGTAAGCTGAAATCTGCTTCGGCTGTCGCCGCAGTACTGCAAAGCAATGACCTTATAGACGCGCTTATCAATGTTGGAATTGCTGGGGGCGCTGCCGAACTCGGAAGCCGATTCATTGCAGGCACTGTCGTGGATAATGCGTCTGGGGAGGCGTGGCATCCTCATCTACCATCCACCCGAGTACTGAAAGACACACCCACAAGCATCGTCCATACACTTGACAAACCGTCTGCCGACTATCAAGCAGACCTGGTTTTTGACATGGAGGCTTCAGGTGTTTTTACTGCCGCTTCAAAATATCTCGACAACTCGCGTATACAGTGCCTGAAAACAATCTCTGACAACCATACATCTGACTTCTCCAAGTTAAAGAAGGAGGACGTCAGCGATTTGGTTGGCAATTGCCTTCAACAGGTGACAGCTCTGGTTAATCATTTTCATGCGCAGCCAACGTCGAGTTGGCAGGAAAATCGAGACATAGACCAGCTAATTAAACAAATGTCATCAACTGCGCGTATCAGCGTCAGCGATTCGCACAGCATCAAACGGCTTCTGCAAAGGATCAGCGCCCTGGATAGCGCAAGCTTACCCAGTAGCGATGAACTCGCCAAGCAGGGGCATGCACGCGATATCAAATCGTTTCTCGAGTCACGTATCAGTGATAGCGGAATAAGTTATTAAACATATGATTGATACGATTTATATCGAGAACGGTGTATTCAATCATGCTCGCACTCAATCGGTACTTGAGAGGTTTCCACAAGCACGCCAAATCAAGATCAATAGGTATTCTGATGTATTCAATGCGCCAAGCCAAAATTTCCGGGAACAAAAACAACACCCGTCACTAATACTGGCTGAAAAGTCTGGCAATCGCGCCTTGCCAACACCACCGGGCTACCACATTGGCGGTTCACGAAATTATTATTTCTCGCATATGCTCAATTGCATCTACGACTGCCGATACTGCTTTCTGCAGGGCATGTACCGCTCCGCCAACTATGTGGTTTTCGTTAACACAGAGGATTTTTTCACCGACATTGCAAGGATTAGCGAGCAATCAAGTGAGGCGAGTTGGTTTTTCTCAGGCTACGACTGCGACTCTTTAGCGCTTGACCCCATTACAGGCTTTACTGATGAATGCCTTGATTTCTTTGCGCAAACGCCCAAAGCGTTTCTTGAATTACGCACCAAAAGCACACAAATTCGCCCACTGTTAGCTCGTGCACCGTTACCTAATGTGGTTGTCGCTTATAGCTTGTCGCCTGCAGAAATTGCTGCAGCTGAAGAACACCAGGCACCAGCTCTCGCCCGTCGCCTTGAGTCGCTCAAGACATTACAAGATGCTGGATGGCAAATCGGCTTGCGATTCGACCCACTACTCTATGCTGACAACTTTGAAGATATCTACCAACGATTCTTCAATGAGGTGTTCAGTAAACTTGATGCAAGCAGAATTCACTCAGCAAGCTTGGGGGTTTTCAGATTGCCCAAGGGCTTTCACAAGAAGCTCGTGCAGTTGTACCCAAAGTCAAAACTGTTGGCAGCAAATACCGAGCAACGTGAAGACGGGCTCGTCAGCTATCCATCAACGACTGAAACTCAGATGATGAACTTCTGCAAGGATTCCTTAAGCGAGTATCTTCAAGAGAGTCAGTTTTTTCCTTGCTCATGACGCGCTAGAACCTCACTGGCACGCTTACCTACAAGCCATGCCACCAGCGCGGTAGCCACAAGACCCGCGGCGACTAATGACCATTTCATTAACCCTCCTTCACCCGTTGCAGCAGAACCAAGCGACCCAATATAAACATACAGCGCGGTGGCAGGCATGATGCCGAACAAGGTCGCGACTACATACGGTACAAACGGGATATTGGTTACCGAGAAAAGATAGTTCTGCACGCCATACGGTATCAAAGGGCTGAGGCGAAGCAGCGCGACTACGCGCCAGCTCTCATCACTGATAGCCTGATGTAATGAATTTAATCGAGGATTGCGCTCTACCATTGCCAGTACCTTTCGATGCGCAACATAGCGACCCAGAATAAATGCTGCAGCGGCACCGACTGTCGCGGACACCACGACCAAAGGAAACCCCCAAAAACCGTAAGCAAGACCCGCAGCGAAGGTCAAAGCTGAAGATGGACCTAGAACAACTGTCAACAGTACATAGATAACAGCAAATGCGATAACACCAAAAAGCCCGAGCTCAAGAATCCATAAGCGAAACTTCTCAATCCATTCACTTAACGGCAACACAGACCAAACGATAATCAGTACTACAACGACCAACCCCAGCACCCCAAATTTGATGCCACGGCTTTTCATCAAGCAGGACGCTCAATATAAATAACCTCACCAGAGGTCATGTATTCACCACCTCCGAGACGTCCAATAGGATCAAGCTTCGCCGCGTCTATCTTCAAACGACCTTTGGCATCCTCTGTAACGATTTCATCAGCGAGGTAAAGATCGGTGAACTCGATAAAGGCCAGCCATTGCCGATTAATCATTTTGGTATCGACCAACTTACCTGCATAGGCCACCCTGGCATCTTTCAGTCGCGGTAAGCGAGATCCAGGCATTTCGGCAGTTTCCAGACCTATCTCCGTTACCTCGGATACATCGCGTTCGGTAGTAGCAGCAGACGCCGTCATTGCAGCCGCCATCTCCTTGTGCGCGATATGAACCACGCAATCGCCGCGGGCTTCAAGGTTGTGGCGGGTATCTTTGACATCACGATCCGGCGCCACCGTAAACGACACAATACCCATCGGCGGTGCACTACTGATGGCATTGAAATACGAGTAAGGTGCAAGATTGAAACTGGCATTGTCATTCTCAGTCAGGATCCAGGCGACGGGGCGTGGAACAACTGACTGTGTCATGGCAGCGTAGACTTCCAGTGGCTTTAGGCTCGCAAAATCGATATGCATGGTTTTTTCTTGAATCAGCTTGAACGGAATCTGGGCACACTATACTCAAGTGATGCACGACAAACTCAGTAAATTAGCCGTACAGGGTAACGAAGGCCTGCATAAGGATTCCGATATCCCCCTGGACGCATTGCCTGAAAAACCACTGCGAGAAGCAGCTGTACTGATGCCATTAGTATGGCAGGATTCACAATGGCAGCTGCTTTTTATAAGGCGTGCAGCTAATGACAAAGACCGTCACAGTGGGCAGGTCGCCTTCCCCGGTGGCCGAAAAGATCCCGACGACACAACTCCAGAAGAAACTGCCTTGCGAGAAACGCACGAGGAAATCGGTGTTCACCCAGAAAGGATCAGACTTCTAGGACGGCTTTATGAGTACACAACCATCAGCTATTACAAAGTGACTCCGGTGGTTGGAGTTCTCACCTGGCCTCTACCGCTGTCATTGCAGCAAAGCGAAGTGTCGCGAGCCTTTACGATTCCCCTGGACTGGCTTCGGCAGCGGGAGAATTTCACCTTGCGCGCTCGCGACGAATTAGACCCCCGAGCTGCCAGCAAACACCCAATCATCGTGTACGAACCCTACGATGGCGAAGTGTTATGGGGAGCATCCGCGCGTATGACGATGAATCTGTTCAAGGCTATCGACGATGGCAGTATGAAGTTGCCCGTTGAATAAAGCCTGTTAAAGGCTCGCTACCGCTTTACGAATCCGCGCCATCCCTTGTTCAAGCGTTTTACGCGGACACGCAAAATTGATTCTGACAAATTGTGCTTGACCAAACTGCTCGCCGCCTGACAAACCAACCCCATGTTTTTCGAAGAATGCTTGCGTGTCACTCAAGCCAAGACCAGTCGCATCAACCCACGCCAGGTAAGTCGCCTCGATCGGTTCAAGGTTCATACCCTCAATCGTTTTGAATTCCTCTTTAAGGTAAGCATAGTTACCCGCGAGGTAACACAATAGCTCTTGACGCCAAGGCCCGCCTTCAGCATATGCTGCTCGTGTGGCCTCAAATGCCAGTGGCGGTACGATGGGTACTATCGACTGACACGCAGATTGAAATTTCGATCGTAAGTCTGCATCACTGATGATGGCAAACGAACAATTAAGCCCAGCTATATTCCATGTCTTGCTACCACTCATTATCGTGACAATGTGATCGCTGTAATCTGGTGCCGCCATAGCCGTTGGAATATGCCGCGACTCTTGGTCAATGACCAGATCGCAGTGTATTTCATCCGATACCATAACTACGCCATGTTGTTTGCACAGTGACGCGGCTTTCTCAAGTTCCTCCAAGGTAAACACTGTACCCGTTGGGTTATGTGGCGTGCACATAAGAAACACTTTGGTATTTGCATTAATGGCCCGCTCCATCGCTTCCAAGTCATAGGTCCATCGTCCATTGACTTTGTGTAGCGGTACTTTGGTTAACGTTTGTCGATCGGCTAAATGAGAATCATAGAAGTGATGATAAATGGGTGGATTGACCAGTATTTCTCCACCGTCCGGGCAATAGGCACGACAACTTGCTGCAAGACCTGTAACCACGCCCGGAAGCCACACTAGCCAATCAGGATCAACAGACCAACTGTATTCATCGACCAGATGTTTTTGCACAGCTTCAATCAAGCCATCGGGCACTACTGTGTAACCGAAAATCGGATGTTGTATGCGCTCGGTAAGTGCCTGAAGAATGACAGGCGCTACTTCGAAATCCATATCGGCAACCCAGAACGGCAGGATGTCCTGGTTACGGTATTTGTCCCATTTCATACTGGCCGTGTCCTTGCGCGATATGACTTGGTCAAAATTGAACGGATGCGCCGCTGAAGGCTTATTCATGGGTTTTGCACCTATATGGATTGGTCAGAACTATTTGCTAGGACTAATTGTCAGAGCGGTTGCCGGTATACGGTACAATTAAATCAGAGTTACAAACTCTGAACCTTACCACTACAAAAAAGGAAAATTCGATGTCAGTAGCAAAAGTCACGGAAATCATTGCCTCCTCAACCAAAGGATTTGACGACGCAGTAGAGCAAGGCGTTAAGCGAGCCGACAAGACGCTCAAAGATGTCAAGAGCGTTTGGATCAAAGAACAAAAAGCCATGATTGATAATGGCAAGATAACCGAGTACCGCGTAACGATGAAGGTCTCTTTCATTTTGAAAGACTAAATAAATCGCAGGTTGGGCGTAGCATTTGCGCCCAGCCTGCACATTTTTCAATTGTATACATGTCGCATCACACGCGTCGAAGCAAGGTTTTTCGTCCGACAACTAAAACGTTGCCAACCAGTACCAAGGCTACACCTGACAGAGATAGAGTTGTCCACTGAAAGCCCTCGAACACACTGCTGATAACAAGAGCAACAATCGGAAACAAGACGGTTGCATAAGCTGCACGATCAGCACCTATACGTCCCACCAAGGTCAGATACGCACCGAATGCGATGATTGATCCGAACACACTCAAATACAACAGCGAAACCAAATAAGGCATCGACCAGTCCATATTGAAAGGAGTGCCGTTTGCCAACGAATAGAGCGTCATCAAAAAGGCACCATAGGCCATGCCAATTGCATTGGTTTGTATGACAGGCAGACCTTCGCGCTGATTTCGCGCCGAAAGGATATTACCGAGTGATGCAAAGTAAGTCGCGACCAAGCCAATAGCCAAACCGCCAAGAACGTCATCCTGCCTGGCACCTTGAACACTGCTGATCTCATCCCAGAACACCATGACAATACCAACCAGTCCAATCAGCGCCGCAAGTAATACCAGAGGCTGAATTGGGCGCTTGAGAAAAACAGCATTATTGAAAATATTCATGACGATCACGGTGGAGAAAATAACCGCCACCAGACCAGACGTAATGACCCCAGTACACCAATAGAACAACAAGTAGTTGATGCTGAACAGGCAAGCTCCCTGTGCTGCCATCGCGACATGTTGGCGAAGGCTGAAGCGAAGTGAAATGCCTCGACAGAAACACCAGGTAACCAGCAACACCGCAGCCAAGCCAAATCGGTAGACCAAAGACACCGATTCATCGACAACCCCAAGCTGAAAACGTATCGCAAACCAGGTGGAGCCCCAGATCAGAACGGCCAGTAGGTAATAAACAGTTCCTTGCATCATTTATTACTCTGCGCGATGTCGGTATGCCTTGAAACAATAATTGTCATCAAAATCAACACGGCAAAGACGACCGTGAAGAGGTCTATAGTTTCACCCAATAAAAACCATGCCGCAGCAAGTGTAATAAACGGTTGAGCCAACTGGATTTGACTGGCACGAGCAACACCATCCAGCGCCAAAGCTCGATACCAAAGCAAAAATCCGCCGTATTGGCTAATCAATCCAAGATATAACAATGACCCAACAAGTTGTGGCGCAGAGTCGCTGTTAATCAGTCCGTCGAAATCAACTGTTATCAGCAGTATTAGCCCAAATGGAAAACAGACAGCAAGTGCCCAACTAATCACCTGCCAAGGTGGTAACAGACGGGATAAACCACCACCCGCAGCATAACCAACACTGCCTAACACAATGGCAAGAAACAGATAAATATCCCCTTTGCTAACACCGACATCCGCGCCCCCAATGACTGAGAACGTAACAACCAGTACGCAACCAACAATTGCAGCCAACCAGAAGGCCGCTGAGGGCCTTTCCTGATTAATGATACTGGCCATCACGGCCGTCGCTATCGGCAGTATTCCCAGAACAACTCCACCATGTGCCGACGCTTCGCTGTCCATCGCCAGTGAAGTGAACAGGGGGAAGCCAAACACCACTCCTACACACACACAGCTAAGTTGCGGCCACAGCTCACGGCCCGGGAACGGCGTCCGAGTGACCAGCAATACCAGGCCCGCAAGCGATGAGGCGATAAGCAGGCGCAGAACGAACACATCAAGCGGATTCGATTCAAGCACCGCAATACGGGTGAATGGCAAGGTGAAGGCGAAAGCTGCAATACCCAACACTCCCGGTAATAGACCTTGTCGCACGGGCATTTCGTTGGATAGGGGTTTCGGTAGGGTGGGTAGGATACAATGCCCGACTTTGTCTGTCTTGGCAGTTAAACGCACGTGATCTCAACAGCAAATCTCACCATACAGTTCGGCGCCAAGCCACTGTTTGAAAACGTCTCCATAAAGTTTGGCGAGGGTAATCGCTATGGTCTGATCGGTGCCAATGGCAGCGGCAAATCGACCTTTATGAAAATTCTCGGCGATGAACTGGAGGCCTCTTCGGGTTCGGTTACTTTGTTACCCGATATACGTATGGCAACTCTGAAGCAGGATCAATTCGGTTTCGAGGAATATACGGTTGTCGACACCGTCATCATGGGTCATCAGGAGCTTTGGACAATAAAAGAAGAGCGTGACCGTATCTATGCCATGCCCGAGATGAGTGAGGAGGACGGCATGCGCGTCGCTGAGCTTGAAGTCCAATTCGCCGAACTTGACGGCTATTCTGCTGAAGCCCGTGCTGGGGAACTATTGCTAGGCGCCAATATTCCTCTTGAGCAGCACAACGTAAAGATGAGTGAAGTCGCACCTGGTGACAAACTAAGGGTTTTACTGGCTCAAGCCTTGTTCGCTGATCCTGATCTATTACTGCTCGACGAACCAACCAACAACCTCGACATCAACACAATACGTTGGCTCGAAGGCGTTCTCAATGAGCGTAACAGTACGATGATCATCATCTCGCACGATCGTCACTTTCTGAATAGCGTATGCACGCACATGGCAGATCTCGACTACGGTGAGATAAAAATCTACCCTGGCAACTACGACGACTTCATGCTCGCATCAACACAAGCGCGTGAACGACAGTACGCCGATAATGCCAAAAAGAAAGCGCAAGTCGCCGAACTGCAAGCCTTCGTACAACGCTTCAAGGCCAATAAGTCGAAGGCCCGCCAAGCAACTTCCCGGCAAAAACGCATCGACAAATTGTCGATCGAAAAGATGAAGCCATCCAGCCGTGTAAATCCGTACATCCGCTTTGAGCTGGAAAAGAAACTATTCAGAAATGCGGTAGAAATTGAAAAACTCAATCATGGCTATGATGATCTTGAAGTCATCAAGAACATGAATTTGATGCTTGAGGCAGGTGACAAGGTTGCGGTGATTGGCCCTAACGGCATTGGCAAGACAACCTTTGTTCGTTTGTTAGCCAGCGCCATGGAGCCAGTATCCGGAAACATAAAGTGGGCCGAGAACGCGAAAATTGGCTATTTCGCACAGGACCACGCGGAGGATTTTTCCAAACCTGTACCCATCATAGAATGGATGAGCCAGTGGGGTAGCGAAGAAAACGACGAACAGGAAATAAGAGGTATTCTCGGCAGGCTGCTGTTTGGTAAAGATGACATCAACAAGCCGGTTAATGTTGTATCAGGTGGAGAACAAGGCCGGCTCTTGTTTGGCAAATTGATGTTGCAATCACCCAACGTCATGATTCTTGATGAACCAACCAACCACCTTGATATGGAATCGATCGAATCATTGAACCTGGCGATGGATCTTTATCCGGGCACAGTAATCTTTGTCAGCCACGATCGCGAATTTGTCAGCTCATTGGCCAACCGCGTAATCGAATTATCGGATACCGGTATTACAGATTATCGTGGTAACTACGAGGACTATCTGGAAAGTCAGGGAATCGTTTAGTTAGCGTGCAAGCAATCGCTACTTGATTAGTCCCAGCACTTTGTTTCAGTACCACTTACGGATTTTCCGCCTGTGTTGGTAATAGAAAAGCTACCGCAGGCGTCGCCGTCCTGAGCACCATTCGCAACTGGCGCTGCAGTTAAGGTATACGTTCCTGCAGTTTGCGCTGAAACAGTCACATTATAGTGGCCATCGGGTGATGCAACGGTATTGGCAGTAGCAGCACCATACCCAAGAACACCCATCTTGTCCGCGTAGGCATTGTTTTCTGAGTAGAATTTCTCCTGCTCGCCTGCGACTTCAAGCAACATGACAATCGCATCGGTTCTTCGCGCTTCGCGCATATAGCCAGTGAAATTAGGCACTGCGATTGCGGTCAGAATGCCAACGATAACAATCGCTATCATCAACTCGATAAGTGTAAAACCACGGCTCTTATTTTTTCTGTAAGTCATCGTTTACAAATCCTTATCGAGTAACGCATGCGCCGGTTCGACCGGTACTTGGAGCAGAGATAGCAGCTCGTTGAATATGATTGGCTTCTGCCGAGGTGCCATTCATGGTGGCTACGCTGTTGACATCAATCAGAACAAACACATTTCCAGGATTAGATTTATCAGCATTCAGACCAGTGGCGATCGGCGTACCTTCTCCACAATACTGGACGGTCAAGGTCCCTTCAAAATCTGTTGAGCCGCTGGTCGTGCTTAAATCGAAGTCAGTATTTAATCCGGTATCGGCATCTGGGCTAAGCAACGGACTAGGATCATTCGTCGCATTGCTTGCATTTTTTACTGCCGCCATCAAATACTCCTGCGACCACACCGACGCTATAGCAGACTCAGCAACCTCAAACGCGATTGCTTTATTTTGCGCATTACTGGTAATTTTCTCATTCAGGCGAGTGCCCGAAAGCGTTGTGACACCAAGAATGGTCACAGCAACAAGCAGCACCAGACTGACAGCCAGTGCAACACCTTCCTGTTTTTGCTTTGTTTTTATAGTCGTCAACATATTCTAGTTGCTCCGACGATTGCGCAGTTTGACAGTTGTCATGAAGACTTCTCGCGCAAACCGATCATTAGTACTGACTTCCTGATCCAGCAACACATGCGTCTCGTTACGAACCCGGCTGCGAATTGCTGTTCCTGAGTTGACCAGCAAGGCGAATCGCAGCGCAGCAATTTCAGAAGCGTCTGAGACAGATCCGAAAGGCACATATTGCTGTGGCTCTTCAGTTTCTGAATCGTTATCGGTATCTACGCCATACAAAACCCGAAACCCTTCAACACCCTCTACAACCGGCATAGCCACTGGTGATACATTTCCAGTACACACCAATTGCTGATTAGCCCCATCCAGTGCATAGGTGTTTTCAGCAATTCCACCTGTTGTTGCTGTTGACTGTCCATTGCAGTCATAAGCACTAGTTGTGGTAACCGTGATGGTTGTATCCGAACTTTTAGCAAGATCTATCGTATCGATCTGACTAGTTGGCGAGTAACCAGCAAGCCTGAAACCTCGTTGCAGGACAGACATCCCATATCGCCCGTTTTCTTGCATCGTTTGTAATCCAGTCGTAAATTTCGAGGATCGGCTGGACCCTGAATAAACGTTTATAACCGCTGCGATCACGATAAGACCCAACACCATACCGATCATCAATTCGATCAGTGACAAACCACTTTGTCGACGTTTATCCATCATGGACGGAGCCTGATTTGAACACGACGCGTAGAGCCTGCATCGCTGGAAGCGTTTTGCCCCTCTGGCCAAGTGACAGCAACCGTGTAGGTTGATGTTGGCGTACAGCTCGCGTCATCACAGTTAACGCTGACTGTACTGCCGACGGGCAAGTAGTCCTGCACACCACCACTGGCATTTGCTGTCGATCCCCAATTACCGCATGAGGCACTGAACAAGTCGAAGGTTGCAAGTTCTGCGGTAGAGCAGCTTTGAGCTGGCGTTGTTCCAGAAATTTGGCAGTAGGGGTTTGGCTTGACTGCGCATGTAGTTGCAGAAGAAGTAAAGCTGTACCCGTTGTAGTTCCCAGCAAGCACACCAGTCCTGTTAGCTCGCATTCGCGAAGTAATACTTTCAGCGACCATCAGAGCCTTGGCGCGGTTATACCCGCTACTGCTGTGCTTGATTCCCTTCAACTGTAAATTAGCCATACCAAGTACACCCAATGACACGACAACCAGTGCCACAAGCGCCTCAATAATACCTACGCCACGTTGACGCCTACGGATGCGAAATTTCTGATCCATTACGGAGTCCTCGAGCTTATTCGACCGTTAGCGGCGATTACAACTTCACGTGTCTCTGCGCCACCTGCGTAGGTGATCTCTATTTGACCTGATAAGGGAACACCCGCAGGGTTGGTACTTGATCCTGTGTCACCAAAGAACACACGATTGGTAAAGGCTGCATCAGGTACAAAGGAAAATCCGTTTGGCTGAGCTTCAACTTGTAAAAGTACTTGCTCGCCCGCTTCCCTGGCCCCGTTCGAGTCAACGTCTGCAAAGACAATCCAACCATCCCCATAACCACCAGCGCAGGAGGGATCCGCATCGCTCGGGTTGGTACTGGGACAGAGAACCACCGTGGCTGCTCGCTTGATAGATTCTGAACGGGCCGTCTGCAACGCGAATACCATGTCGTTAGTTGCAGAGGTAATCTTCGAATCACTGACGAACGATGTAAAAGACGGAATCGCAAGCGCGAGCAATATGCCCGCAATACCAATCGCGATTACCAACTCCAACAAAGAGTAGCCTTCCTGCCGGACTCCCTGTGTATCAACGACTATCATCCGCACGCCCTTGCCTACAGCCTGTGCTCACCACCGCAGTTTCGCAGAGGTTCCAATGCAATCTTTAGCGGCCGTGATCTGTATCGGTTAAATAAGCGTTAGGAATGTTGTGAGCGCAGCGTGATCCACTGCTCAGGGACAGCAATTCTCAAATGAGATTTGAATCACAAAACGAACCAGGCGCACAGACTTAGCGGAGCGTTACCAGCTCCTCTGAACTGGTTGGATGGATGGCTATGGTGTCGTCGAAATCAGCTTTGGTCGCACCCATGCGCATGGCAACTGCAAACCCCTGCAGAATCTCGTCAACTGCAAGTCCAATCATATGAATACCAATCACTCGTTCGTCCTTGCCCATCACGACAAGCTTGATAGCGGTTTTTGGCTTGTGCTCGGTAAGTGCGTTATACATCGCAGTGAACGACGCTTGGTAAACTTTTACCTCGTCGCCATAAGCATCTCGGGCTTCAGCCTCTGTTAAACCGACTGTCGCCATCGGCGGATGACTAAAAATAACGGTTGGAATCAAATCGTAATTAAGGTGACGGCCTTCCTGGTTGTCGTACAGGCGGTCAGCCAGTCGTCTGCCAGCCGCGATTGCGACGGGAGTCAGTTCGGCTTGCCCAGTAACATCGCCAATAGCGAAAACACCGGGTACATTAGTTTCTTGATATTTATCAACCGGGATATAACCACGATTGTCAGTTTTAACACCTGCTGAATCCAGACCAATCCCATTGGTCGAAGGAGATCGGCCAACGGCAAACACAACGGCATCGAAACCTTCAAGCTTTACACCATTTTCTCCAACAGCAACGATATTGCCAGGTTTACCCTGCAACTCTGCGGTTGTGAATCCTGTTTCAATTGACACACCTTCTGCACGCATCTCTTCCATAAGGCGGTCCTGCAGTAATTCTTCAAAACCGCGTAAAAATTTATCGTGGCGAATCGCCAGTGTTACATCAGAGCCCAGTGCCTGCATCATTCCTGCAAGTTCAACGGCTATGTAGCCAGCACCAAGAACCAGCACTTTGCCTGGCTGCTCTGTCATCTCGAAAAAGCCGTCTGACGTTACAGCCAATTCCTTACCAGGAATATCGGGAACATTGGGTGCACCACCCGTGGCTATAATGACTCGCTCAGTGGTAAAGGTCTTGTCACCTACAACAACTGTGTGCTTATCACGCAATGACGCGAAACCCGTAATATGCTCAACATTATTCTGACCAAGGTATTTGTCGTACGCTTTGTTAATGTTGCGAATATAGGCTTCTCGTTTTTCAACCAACTTGGACCAATTGAACCCATTTACGGACACATCAAAGCCATAGCCCGATGCATCATGCAGCGTATGCTGTACCGAAGCGGCATACCACATGACTTTTTTCGGAACACAACCACGATTGACGCAAGTCCCACCCATCTCGTCGGACGCTTCAATCAGTAAAACTCGCGCGCCATAGCTACCAGCGCGGTTAGCTGTGGCAATGCCACCGCTACCACCGCCGATGGCGATCAAGTCATATTCGTACGCAGAGCTCATTTAATGTTCCTGGAAATGCAAACGTAACCCAACAACGGGCTACTATACCTGTGGCAACACGCCGGTGGGCCAAACGCTTGTGCACGAGATTTTAACGAAAAACCGACTTTCAGATTTTGTTGTGCTGACGCGCCTCAATAGGCCGATCGGTATTTACCTGCTGCTATGGCCAACGTTAATGGCGCTCTGGTTCGCAGCCGACGGCTTTCCTCCAATCGGAATCCTGATTATTTTCACCCTCGGCACCGTCCTGACACGCTCCGCTGGCTGCGCCATCAACGACTACGCTGATCGCAATATCGACGGCCATGTGGAGCGGACGAAAAACCGACCACTCGCTACCGGCGCACTCCGCCCAAGCGATGCATTATGGGCTGGCGCTGTACTCATGTTTTTGGCCTTCTTGCTAGTGCTGATGACGAACCGACTGACAATTATGATGTCGTTCGTGGCGGTTATGCTGGCGTCTGTGTACCCATTCTGCAAGCGTGTGACTCACTTCCCACAAATAATTCTAGGCGCTGCCTTCGCAATTGCCACACCGATGGCCTACGCGGCGATTCAAAACACCATCCCGTTGGAAGCCTGGGTATTGTTTACTGCGGCTGTCCTGTGGGCAGTCGCCTACGACACCTTGTACGCAATGGCCGATCGAGAGGACGACCTGAAAATTGGCGTCAAGTCCACCGCCATTTTTTTTGGTCGTTACGACCTTCTGATCGTCGGAATACTACAACTCCTCGTACTGGGTCTGCACATCTGGCTTGGCCTGCAAACCGACCGCGGCTCAATCTATTATCTCGGTCTATTTTTATCGTTGGGATTCATCGCCTGGCAGTTATGGATCTCTAGAGAGCGGGATCCAAAACGTTGTGTGCAAGCCTTCTTGAACAATCATTACCTCGGTATGCTGGTGTTCTGCGCCCTTGTTATCGACTATCAGGTCAAGCCATGAACGAATGGATCGCACCGCTACTGGCGCGCTATCGTGCTGTCCTTGAGCACAACACGGATCCATCACAGGAAATTGTCGACAATTTCAATGGGCTTCGTCTGGCCGATGCGGTTCTGGACAAGCTACAGCTTAATCAATCTCACAAAGATCACAGCTCGCAAATCACCATCATAGGCCCCACACAAGCTGGCAAAAGTACATTGGTGAACGTCTTACTCGACAAAGACGTTGCGGGCATCAGCGCACTGGCAGCGTTTACTGTTCATGCTCAAGGCTTTGCCAACGATATTCCTGAGAGCGAATACACAGCAGTTGATCAAGTGCTTAATCCACTAACCCGTCAAGCAAAAGCTAATCTGACTGCGGAATCCCTGCATTACTACTCCCTCGATGCAGTGCCTTCTGGCAAAAACAGCCTGGTGCGTCAATGCGTTGTCTGGGACTCACCTGATTTCGATTCAATAGATGCTCGTGGGTACCAAAGCGCTGTGTTGGCCACCATCGCCTTGTCGGACATCCTGGTGCTAATGCTCAGCAAGGACAAGTATGGTGACAAAAGCGTCTGGAATATGCTCGAACTGATAAAGGATCTTGGTCGTCCGATCATTATCGTTATCAACAAGCTTGACGAGCGGGACAGGCAGACAGTTATCTCAGCATTTACTGATCGCTACAGAGATACCTTCAAGAGCGCATGCCCACCGATCATTGACCTTCCTTTCGTGAAAGATGGTTGGCAGAACTTACCAAAATCCAGCATCAAGGAACTCAAAGGTGCAGTCGGCGATGCGGTGCAGGCTATTAATCGAGACAAGCAAATCAGCGCCTGCAATCAATTTATCGAAAGTCATCAAAAGACCTGGCTGACACCACTTAAAAATGAACTCGATGCGAAGCGCCTATGGCACGCAATGATCGATGAAGCACTCGAGGCAACCGAGCAAACCTATGTTAAGGGCTACCTCGAAAACCCTGACAAATACGAAACCTTCAATCGCGCACTTGTCGAGCTTCTGTCTCTGTTGGAGATACCGGGCTTCGCTGCAACCTTGAAGCGTACTCGGAGCGTAGTAACCTGGCCTGCGCGCAAACTGTTTGGCCTTGGAAAATCGGCTGTTACGTCTGCCTTTGAAAAAAATGACAAGACAACACTGGATCAAGAAGAAGAAATTCTTAACGTCATGTTCAGTGAAGTCATGACTGAGCTTAAAGGTCAATCCATGGCGAACAGCCAAGACTTGGGTGCTCAGCAACAATGGTGGCAACTGTTGTCGCGCCGCTTGAGCGAGGGAGCTGAAACACTTGAAAACAACTATCAGCAGAGGGGCGTCTTGGCCCGTAAGGAATTCGAACCACGAATAGACGCCACAGCCCAACGCTTGTACGAACAGTTGCAAGATCAGCCACGCTTGTTAAATACCTTACGCGCAGCTCGTGTCACCGCAGATGCGGCAGGCGTTGCGCTTGCAGTAAAGTCCGGCGGGCTTGCACCTAGCGACTTGATACTCGCGCCAGCCATGCTCTCCGTTACCAGCCTTTTGACCGAGAGTGCCCTTGGGCGTTATCTTGATATCAGCAAGCGAGAGTTGAAACAGGAACAGCAACAGCATATACGCGCCCGTCTGCTCGATGGGGTTTTGCGTCAGGAACTCCACCAGATGGCGGAGTCACTTGACGGCAATACCTTACTCGTCGCCGACCTGCCCGACGACGTTATCAAGGCAGTTGAATCAATCGAGGATTGACATCAAAGATTCGACAGTAATGCCTGAGCGAGGCTTGCTTCTGCCGTTCGTGCATCCTCGTCTACTCCGAGATAGCTAACGACTCCATCATCGACCACCATGGCATAACGCATCGAACGCTCACCAAGTCCTGCGATACTAAGATCGATTGTCATACCGGTAGCACGCGTGAATTCATGATTCCCGTCGCCCAACATATCAACCGCGTCACCAGTGCCAAGACTCTTGCCCCAGGCATCCATGACGAACTGATCAGATGTGGACACACAGGCTATCGCCTCTACGCCAGCTTTTTTCAAAGCATCAGCATTTTCGATATAACTGGGTACATGTGTAGCGGTACACGTTCGCGTAAAGGCACCCGGCAATGCAAAGATAACCACCTTTCGGCCACGACAATAGTCACTGACTGAGACTTCCTCGGGACCTTCGGAGCCTAACTTCCGGAGTGTGGCATCAGGAAGCTTGTCGCCTTTTTCTAACATGAGTATTCCTTGAGATGATGTTTGGGTTAGTGGCTATGATATCGCGACTTCTACGCAACACGCCGAAACAAATCTTCAAGCTTCGACAACATTGCTGAGCCAAGCTGCCTCGCATCGAATACGCTCATCGATTCGCGGTAAAAACGGCTGACATCGTGACCTATACCGATTGCCAGCAGCTCTACTTGCTGAGCTGACTCAATTTCAGCGATAACCTTATCGAGATGTGCGACCAGAAAATCGCCGTCATTGGCTGCCAGGGTACTGGTATCAACTGGCGCGCCATCGGAGATGACCATGAGGATTCTGCGCTCCTCGGGTCGACGCAGCAGCCTCTCATAAGCCCATTGTAGAGACTCGCCATCGATGTTCTGTTTCAGAACATCCTTATCGAGCATCAAACCAAGATTTCGTCGCGCACTGCGATACGGCATATCGGCACTCTTGTAAATGATATGCCTTAAGTCATTGAGTCTGCCAGGCGCCTCCGGTCGACCCGCCTGCTCCCATGCTGTATTGGATTGACCACCATGCAATTCAACCGTGGTGAAGCCGAGAATCTCGACACTCACCCCACAACGTTCCAACGTTTGTGACAGCACATCAGCACAGGCCGCAGCAATCATGATTGGACGCCCAAGCATTGAACGCGAATTATCGAGCAACAAGGTCACTGTTGTATCTCTAAACGGAGCGTCGGCGTCTGTCTTGAAAGTCAACGGCATCAAGGGATCGGTGACCAGGCGCGTAAGACGCGCCGTATCAAGTTGACCTTCTGGTAAATCAAATTGCCACTGCCTGCGTTGCCGCGCCAGCAAGACTCGTTGCAAACGTGCAGCCAGACGCCGAACCAAACGACCTTGGCGAGATAGATGATCATCCAATTCAACTCGCCATTGATCCAAGGCAGCATCACTGGCGAGACTGTTGGCTGAAACGATTTCATCGTAGCGAGTGGTAAACGCTTTATAAACTGAAACACCACCAGACAGGACAAGTAAAGGATCGGACCCTGAACCCGGCGCTTCATCCAATGCCGTATCAGACAGCTCATCAGACTCTATGGTGTCGCCCATAGCCGCTTCTGGCAATACCTCGTCCTCGCGTGAACGCGTAGTTAGCTCTTCATCGTCAGCTGCCAGGAGTTCATCTTCTGATGGCTTGTCGGCTTCAATGTCAGCGGCGTCACTGTCAAACATATTGTCAGGATCGTCAGTTACGCCTGGATCTATATCCATGTCCAAAGCGAGCATGCGTTCAACTAGCGTAATACTCAGCTTCGCAAATTTTTCTTGATCTTCAAGATTCTCTGACAGTAATGATAAGGAGTCCGCGCATATGGAGCGAATAGTCGAGGCGCTATCCATGTCTATAGCCGCTTCATTACCACGGAACCAATAACGACTCAAACAGCTCAGCTCATTGGCAAGGCCGAAGGTGTCCGGGCTTCGCGCATCCAGGTTGCGTTGAACACCAGCATAGTTAATGGCACCTAGCGCTTCATAACGCTCTCGTTCAAGCACATCATATAAAGCACCCGCTAGTTCGGTGTTTGGTCGCTTGTGACCATGCAGCGTCGGATCATGAAAGGCATGTCGCAAGGCCAATGAATCGGCCTGCCCACGATAAGCGCTAAGTGCCATGGAATCATAGGGAGCAGTATTACTCAGGTTTAGCTCGGAATCATCAGCAAGACTTCTGCAACAGGCAGCTGTAGACACAGCAAAACTCGTGTTGCCGTCGATATCAGATTGTGGGTCTTTGCTGCTCACTGTGAGATTATGCGTGTATGCTCGCTAATGTGTTGATTCATCGACCGTCAAGACATAAACATCCAGTACAACGCCATGACCGACGTGCTTAAAGTGCTAAACAGTTCACTCGAACAATGGACCAAGCAGGCCATTGAGTCTGGCTGGTTGCCCGCAGCAGCACTGGAACAATTAGACCCAAGACACAGTGATACACCAGGCGGACTGTTCGACAATACCGAGCGTCCGCTGGTGGTTGGCCTGTTCGGCGGAACTGGTGTTGGTAAAAGCTCTCTGCTCAACCGTCTCGCCAAAGACAATGTCGCACAGACCAGCGCTGTGCGGCCTACTTCCCGCGATATCACTGTATACGTACACAAGAGCATAACGGTTGATCATCTACCCGACGATTTTCCAATGGCGCGCATGCGCACCTCCTTGCACCAGAACGATTTGTACAACAATATCCTGTGGATTGACATGCCCGATTTCGACAGTGTCGAAACCAGTCACAGGGAGCTCGTTGATCTGTGGCTGCCACACCTTGATGTCGTAATCTATGTTGTCAGCCCCGAACGCTATCGTGATGATCAGGGCTGGCAATTAATGAGCAAACACGCGAGCCAGCATGCTTGGCTATTCGTCATGAACCACTGGGACAAAGGTAATCAGGTTCAACTTGATGACTTTCAACAGCAACTAATAACTGCTGGCCTTTCCGAGCCAATGATTTTCAGAACCGATTGCAGCAATCCTTTGGCTGAAGCCGCAAACTCTGCCAACGACGACTTCGCAAAACTTGAGTCAACACTTGTAGAGCTAGCCGAGAACTCGATGATCGCGGCGCTGGAGTCACGTGGCATCCTTAAACGTCTGCAATTGATCAGGCATCGCGCGGATTCCATCGTCTCAAAACTAGGCGATAGCAGCGACATCACTACCCTTTCTCAGCAATGGCAAAAGGACTGGCGGCAACAAGAAGATTCGCTGCAGACAGCCATGACATGGCAAGCAGAACCACTTGCAGAAGCCTTTGTTGAAAATCCCCATCAAGCCTTGTCGACAAGCATCGCAGACGACACACTGATGACGCGACTGAACAACACAGTCGAGGAATTCATCAACGTACATGCTGAGAAATCCAGCCTGCCAGTTCTTGCGGCGCACAAACATCTGTCACCCGTGGTTGAAAAACTACGAAAGCAACTACCCCAGTTCATTGACGACGCAGTAGCGCGATCTTTGGTTGCCCCTGGTACCCGACTGCAACGAATCACTTACAAGACGCTAACGATTCTTGCCATTTTTCTGCCACTAGTGGCGCTTGGCTGGATCAGTTACCGAGTGGTCACGGCATTTATCGATGGTGGCAGCGATGTCGGCGCTTATCTTGGGGCCAGCTTCGCTATCAATAGTGTGTTTCTGGCAGGCCTCGCCTGGTTCTTGCCAACATTTCTGGCACGTAAGCTCAAACCTTCCCGCGCTCAGGCGGTGGCGCGCGGTATAAAAGACGGAGCCAAGATCGCTCTGGAGCGAGTCGATGGGGAAATCAGTTCATCCCTACAATCGCTGTCCGCTGAGCACACACGATTACAGGAGGATTACAAGGCTCTCTGGAGTACCGACACCACCCAAGATGAATCCACCCTTCCTGCTGTCGTCAAACGCATGCTGATCGACGAGATGAATCAAACAAGCGGGGTGCGCGCTACCACCCACAGCTCAACAGACGCGGCTCCAGTATCGTAGAGCTCGCGAGCAAGCTCGCCTGAGGTTGCACCGCTGGTCATGACATCATCCACAATGGCGATACGCTGATCAGCAACCGCGTCGCTAACAGAAAAGGCTCCACGAATCAGCAGCTCTCGCTCAGGGCGCGATAAGCCCGCCAGAGACTCTGTGTCTTCAACGCGACGAGCCAGACCCTCAGAGAAAGGCAGATGCAAGCGCCTGGAAGCAAAACGAGCTATGTCCGCTGCGTGGTTGAAACCGCGGGTGGCCTGCCGATTGGCATGCAGCGGAACCGGTATGACGACCGTAGGCTTCATGTCTGCTGACGGTTCGCGAGCAAGCCCATAGGCCAGTAACTCACCAAGAACGCGCCCCATAGTCCGATTGCGGCCATATTTGAGGCTGTGGATCATGCGGTCCAGTGGGAAGACGAAACGGTAAGGACACACGATTCGCGCAAATAACGGCAAATTTCCGGCACAGGAGGAGCAATTGTCGCCACGATGCTCAGTGCCGCAGTTGGGACAGAGAGCGGAGACCCCAAAAACATTCTTACTAACTCGCGGCGTCAGATGCCCTAGGCAACTGCTACACATATCCAACCCAAAGACCGGCTGGCCATAACAAATAACGCAACACGCGGGGAAAATCGGGCCAAAACCTGCATTAAACCGCATTGACAACTCCTTTTGTCAGCCAGCGCTGGGAGATAGCCTACACTCTCTGGGCTGTCTCGACAGAAGATTGACCACCATGTGTTGTATTTTTCACACACGAATTCCCTTGATTGAGTTTACAATTCGACTGTTTAAGGCTATACAAGACAAAAAAACAACAAGTAATTAAGGCAATGCCTTGGCACTGTCTGGCTTGGTGTCGGTGGTGAGAAACCAAAAATCGGTATTTCGATATCAAAAGACAAGTTAACTAGTGGGAGCTAGGACATGAAACAAATCATCACTAAGGCCGCTGCAGCCATGATTTTATGCAGTACCGCCGCCACTGCGCACGATGTTGCGTTGGATGGCGATATCGAAATCCCCAGTGGTGCGGGCTACGTTAGCTCGGATGGCAGTGCGGTGCGTACCGGTGGCGGTGAGTGTCTGCGTCTTGGCAGTTGGTCTGAAGATACTCAGGTCAACGCCTGCGAAGGTATCGAAGCCACCGCTGAGAAACAGCCAGAAGCAGAAGCTGACCAAACAGCAGCTCCAGCTCCACCTAAGAAAGAGCCAATCGTCACGACAGCTACCCTTGGCGGTGAAGCACTCTTCGCTTCCAACTCAGCGGCACTGACTGCAGCAAGCGAACAAGCTTTGGCCGATCTACTGGTTCAGTTAGAATCCTTTCAGGAAATCACGGAAATGCGCGTCATTGGACACACTGATGCAACCGGTGATGCTGACTACAACCAAGGTCTGTCAGAACAGCGAGCTCAGGCAGTGGAAGGATTCCTGAAAGCAGCCTATCCTAGCGTTAATATCAGCAGCGTCGGCTTGGGTGAAGAAAGCCCTGTTGCGACCAACTCCACACCGGAAGGTCGTCAGCTTAACCGCCGAGTTGAAATCGAAGTGAAAGCAAAAAGCATCAGCCAATAACTGACAACGACTGCGATGGCGGGGTACCCCGCCATCGCAATAACCTATTTAACCTCAATCATCTGTTTTACCCATTCCGCAATGGAGAATTTTATGAATACACGTCTCGTCCTCTCAATCGGTGCTTGCCTGACAATCGCATCGTTCAACGCTTCAGCTCATTCCGTCAATGTTGACGGCACTGTTGAAGATCCAGGTAGCAGCTACATCACAGTTGGTGGCACTGCTCTGAAAACCGGTACCAGTGGCTGCTTTCGCTCTGGCACATTCTCTGACGATGACTCAAATGACGCTTGTGAAGGTCGTGAAACAGAAGTAGCAGAAGCACCAGCCGTTGTTGAAGCGCCGAAGGCACCAGAAGCTAACACAGCAAAGATCGATACGCGTGACTTCAGCGAACTTGCTCTGTTTGACACTAATTCAGCTGAGCTGAACGATGCTGGCCGATCAGCCATGCAGTCTATGGTTCAAGCAGTTTCTGAGTTCAAAGGTGTCACTAAGATCAGCGTAACTGGCCACACAGATAGCCGTGGCTCAGAAGAGTACAACCAGGGTTTGTCAGAGCGACGTGCTCAGACAGTTGCTAACATGCTTGCAGCTCAATACCCTGATGCCAGAATCGACGTATCAGGCATGGGTGAAAACTCTCCTGCTGCCTCTAACTTTACGGCTGAAGGGCGTCAGCAAAATCGTCGCGTAGAAGTTGAACTCACTGCGAACCGTATGGTTTTCAATTAATAATAACTAGTCGCAGGCTTTAAGCCTGCAGCTAGCTCCCCCATTGAACGGCCGGTATATCCGGCCGTTTTTTATGCCTGATATAAAGTCGCCTGATATGAAGTCCCACATATCAAGGCCTGGGGAAGATAGATCGAATAACAAACTGCCTATTGAAGCAAGCCTTCTCGGCAAATAAAATCAGCGACGATTGCAACCCCGTCGCCCTGTTTCACACAACTGAACACGTGAGCCTTACCATCACGCATCCGCTTGGTATCTGCTTCCATGACGTCTAAAGATACGTCAACGTATGGCGCTAGATCTGTCTTGTTAATGACTAACAGATCAGACCGGGTAATGCCTGGCCCACCTTTTCGTGGAATTTCCTCACCCTGCGCAACATCAATCACGTACAGAGTCAGATCGGCTAATTCAGGACTGAATGTTGCGGCGAGATTGTCTCCACCGCTTTCAATAAAAACGACATCAAGATCTGGACAGGATAAAACAACAGACCATTCAGCTCTTCGATAACAGGCAGAACAGACTTTCTCGAGACTGATGTCCACGCACCGAAAATTGATGCCACTTTCTCTTTCTCGATCAACTCACGAGCTTTTTCTGCAAACAGCGGCCAATCTGAAGCCGGATCAACGACTACGGCTTCAAGAGGCTTACCTAACAAGCCACCCTTTGCGTTTTGCTCATCGATCAACATGAGCATGGTGTCTTTCAAGGTAGTTTCACTGATGGCCATCGTTCCAGACAAGGAATGCAGAACACCAACCTTGATCGTGTCTTGTGCGAGCACATTGGACGACACTGATAGAGAAGCCGCTGATAACACCAGAGCACCACCGATGCTTTTACTAAAAAAATGCTTACTCAAAGTTTTCTCCAAATATTTTAATTTGAAGTTTGAGTAATTCGATTAACGTGCCATGAATTTTCGAAGTTATTTTTCTATTATTTTCAGCAACTTAACTGAAATCGCACAAATACAATGCAAATCTTATCGCACTGCGAATGCGCAGATGAGCTTTTTAACGCTCAATTTTTGTGCATAAAAATAAACTTTTTCCAGCGAAAAAACCATTTTTGGTAAATAAGAGGGCATCTTTAACTGCTGCAATCAGTGTTAGCCAATCAAGCCAGGCAACGTCAGTGAAATCGCTGGTATGAAGGTTATCAGCATCAATGCCGCGAATATCGCGATATAAAAAGGCCATATGGTTCGTACCGCTTTTTCCATCGGCAACTTACCAACGGCACACCCTACAAATAAACAAGAGCCGACAGGCGGTGTGCAAAGACCCAAACCTAAATTGACCAACAGGATCATTCCGAACTGCAGCGGATCAATTCCCAGAGTATTCATGATGGGTAAGAATATTGGAGTGCATATCAATATAAGTGCCGCCATGTCCATGATCATTCCAAGCATCAGCAGCACGCCATTGATCATCAACAGGATCAGGATAGGGTTTTCAGTCAAGCCGGTTAGAAATTCAATCGTCAGGTTAGGCACGCGAAAGAACGTCAGCATGTAGGCAAAAGCACCCGCACAAGCAATCAAGATCATGACCATGGATGTCGTGCGAACAGATTGGATAACTGCCAGCTTGAAATTTGTCCAGGTGATGCTGCGATAAACTATGAGCGTCACCACGAATGCGTAAAGAGCGCCGAATGCACCAGATTCGGTCGCTGTAAAAACTCCTGATAGAACGCCACCAACAATGATCACCGCTGTGAGTAGCCCAGGGATAGCGCTGAAAAAACTAATCACAAGCACCGTCCAACCTGGAAATTTTTCGGCACCGTAGCCGCGTTTCACGGCAACAACATAGGCGGCAACGGCAAGGCAGATACACATCAGAACGCCAGGCACTACACCCGCGAGAAAGAGCTTGGATATTGATACCGCACCACCTGTCGCCAGTGCGAAGATAATCATGTTGTGACTTGGCGGAATGATGATTCCCGCGATCGATGAGGTCACAGTAACGTTAACCGCATAGTCGGCATCGTATCCCTTGTCCTTCATGACCGGGATAAGGATGGAACCCAGGGCAGAAATATCAGCGATAGCCGAACCTGAAATCCCACCAAAAAGCATTGATGAAAAGACGTTGACGATGCCAAGACCACCCCGTACTGCACCAACCGCATTTTGCGCAAAACGCACCAATCGCATCGCAATGCCACCATGAAACATGAGTTCGCCTGCGAAGATGAAGAACGGGATCGCCATCAATGAATAGACATTGATTCCTGCGACTATGCGTTGAAAAACAATCAACAGGGGTAATCCTTCGTGCCAGAAAGCAACCAGGGCGGAGATGCCTAATGCAAAAGCAACTGGCAATCCAATGACGACACAAAGGGCGAACACGCCGAGTAATAGCAAAAGTCCCATGCTCTTCTCTTATTCGATACTGTCTACGCGTTCATCCCGTCCAAGAAGCAGACGAATCAGATGGCCGATTGAAAAAAGAAAAACAAGAGCGCCACAGATAGTCAACGGTAGCGAACGTAATCCCTCTGAAACATCAATCAATGGAATCATCGTTTTCCATTTGAATTGTGTCAGTTGTAAGCCGTACCAAAACATCAGACCACCAAAGCCAGCCATGAGGATGTCTGTCACAAAAACAAACACCGTCCGTATCCAGGATGGCACTGCGCTGCGAAACAACACGACCGACAGGTGAGTATCTTGACGCACACCAACCGCCGCACCGAGAAAGGCAATGACCATCACCAGTAAATGCGAAACCTGCTCAACCCACGTTGGCGTGTCGTTCAAGACATAACGTCCATAGACAAGCCAAGCGAACATCAGAGTCATGACAACAAGGGCGGTACCAGCGAAGATAAGGCAGATCCGAGAGATCAGATCAAACACCCCATCCAATCTCCGCAAGAAAGTGGAGGGCTCAGGCGCTTCACTCATTATGAATAACCTTCGTTAAAAAAAGGCCCGTCATCCTTTAAGGGATGCCGGGCACTCTTGAGGAAGTATATATAGCTTGAAAAGCTGAAGTGTCTCCAAGCCAATCTGGAGACACTCGAATATAACTAAATGCTATTCAGTCGACTGAGCCATTTCTACGAGCTTGGCCATATCAGGGTTTGCAGCCAGGTAGTCATCGTAAACTTTGACCATTGCTTCCTGGAACGGACCTTTGTCAGCGATTTCGTTGACTTTGATACCAGCAGCTTCAACGTCCTTACGCGCTTGGCCAGATTGAACTGCCCATAGCTCACGTTGGTACAGAGCAGCTTCTTCAGCAGCACCACGTACAGCAGCTTGCATGTCCTCAGATAGCGCAGCAAACTTAGCCGTATTCACACAGATGCACTCAGGGATGATCAAGTGCTCGCTGAGTGAGTAATGAGTAGTCACTTCGTAGTGGCCGACGTTCTTGAACGATGGGAAGTTGTTCTCTGCACCATCAACAACACCAGTTTTAAGCGCCTGCTGAACTTCTGAGAACGCCATCGGTGAAGGATTACCACCCATCGCAGAAATCATGGACGTATACAAATCGTTATTCATGACTCGAATCTTCAGGCCTTCGACGTCAGCTGGTGTATTGATAGGCTTTTGGCTATAGAAAGATCGTGCACCAGCATCAACCCAAGCTAGAGGCTGAACGCCAGCTTCTGCCATTGCATCCGCAATAGTTTGTCCAGCTTCACCTTCAAGAACGCGAAACATGTGTGGAACGCTTTTGAAAATGAAAGGCAATGACACAAGATTGGCTTCTTTAACCATTGGACCGATTGGACCTAGGTTGAAGTTACCGATCTCGATAGCGCCAAGGCGAACCTGCTCAAGCGCATCTGGCTGTGAGCCAAGCACACCACCGTGAAACACTTCAAGTTTGATTTCACCCTTGGTCGCTTCGCCAACAAGTTCTGCAAACTTGTCCATAGCAGCGGTATTCGGGTGACCATCATTGTGGATATTCCAAGCTCTCCAGTTCTCAGCATGAGCACTAAACGAAACGCACAACAATGCACCCGTTAACGCTAAAGAAAGTTTTTTAAACATAAAATCCTCCGGATATTTTCAATTAAACAGTGGTAAAGCAATTCTGATGTAACGTGAGTCACGCTCAATGTCAGTAATACCTGTGGGTAAGAGCACCGCGTTGAGTCTTATTAAATATTTTTAAATCAAAATTCTGTTAACAGCACACCTCATTTTCGATTTCAATGTTGCCTACAGCTTGACGAGAAACAACAAAGACCCATACCCACATCAATAAAGCAGCAGGGTAATCACCCCATCTGGTATGGTAGAATACCATCAGGTCTATAACCGTTGTCAAGTGACATTTTCACTGACCAATAGCTCACTTAGTCAACGATGCAATCCGGTAACACTGAAACCTTCCAGTCGGCCAGCTGTCCCTGAGTAAATGAACCATTTATCACTCAAATTCGCATTGCCAATCACCAGGACAGCGCAGACGTTAACCGCCGCATTAATCTTCGCGGCACTGGTTTCCTGTGGTGGTGGGAGTTCCTCATCGGCCAGCGACGACCCATCAGACACCACAGATACGCCTGCCGAGCTTGAAGAGCTGCAGACCGGTGATACGGAAGACCAACTAAGCGATGACGGTGTGCTGTTGCCGGCTCTGTTTGACACACAAACAGATCTTGATCTCGAATACGCGCGTGACGGCATGGACCTGGTCACCCAGCTGTCAAGATCACTGATTTTGCCTGCCGATATTGACGTGATCTTTGCCGACTGCGGCACAGCCAACGCTTTCTATGTACCACCTGGTTTTTCATCCGCGACCATCTCGCAACAAGAAGGGCTACCACAAAGCGCTGGTGGTTCGGTCTTTATGTGCCACGAACTCACTCAGCTATTTTCAAACTTCTACAGCGATAAAGATCAAGCAGTCAGTGCCAGTATTTTTGTTCTCATGCACGAAATCGGACATGCCTTGGTGAATCAACTTGAACTCCCAGTGTTAGGAATCGAGGAATCCTATGTAGATGGTGTATCGGCAGTTTTCCTTGGAGAGGCAGGTTTGTCCATTGGTACAGTACTAGCCGGATGGTTCTTTGGTAGTCAACCTGATACACCGTTCTTTGATTCCCATCGAGCAGGCCCACAACGACTGGGGGACTTGGCATGCTGGGGAGTTGGTGCAGATACAACCCTTATCGATGATCCAATAATTGCAAATATCACGCAGCAACTGATTACAGGTGGTCGAAACTGCCAGGCTGAATACAATCAACAGCTCAATGCGTTGAATATCGTTCTTGGTCCTTATCTAACTGGTGATCTGAGTACCATATTTGGGAACACTGATACGCTTTAACTCAAGCTATATAAACGGCAAGTAAAAATCACGCACTTCATCAACGCTTTTCCCTAACAACCGATCTACTTCGTCGCGCTTGAGGTATATCAAAGCGTTACAGTAAAGCTCACCAACAGCGTTTCGCAATGGAGCATCTTTATCCAGCGCAGTTATCGCTTTATCAAGATTCGAGGGTACATGTACTGTCGCCCTAACGTGTTCTAAACCATCCAGATCCTCAGCCGCTTTTAGTTTCATCTTATTCTCATACCCAAGTTTTGCCGCTTGAAGTACGGATGTAACCGCCTGATAAGGGTTGCTCGCGCCGTCCGCCATACGATGCTCGAGACGAGCGCTACGAGGGGAACCGGTCGAACATCGGGTAGTGACCATACGATGATCTTCGGCCCAGTTCGCCCAATAACCAGCCATACTCCCAGCACTTAATCGATCGTAGCTGTTGACAGTGCTTGCCAATAATCCCGCAAGGCCTTGATGATGATGAATAAGACCAGCCATGCAATGCTTGGCCAGATCAGAGAGCTCCCCATCAGGCGCAATAACATTACTGCCATCTTGATCAGTAAAACTAAAATTAACATGCAGACCTGAACCACCACGATCGGGTATTGGCTTTGGCATGAACGAAAGCAACAAACCTTTCTTTAGAGCCAGTTCACGTGCCATAACACGCATAAGAAACGTGTCATCGCAGGCTTTGAGCGCATCATCAAAACGCAAGGTTAATTCAATTTGCCCGTTATCAAACTCACCGTTGGCACTCTCAAGTGGAATACCACATGCACTAGCGGTTTCCCAGATTTCGTCCACCAAACCCCTCGGATCATTTTCAGGGCCTGTGCCGTAAACAAATGCACCAGGAGTGTCATACGGTCTCCAGATACCATCCTGGTCACGCTGAAAAATATAGGCTTCTGTCTCAAGCCCAATTTTTGGTGTTAACCCTAATGACTGCCATTGTGAAATCGTGTGCTTCAATCGGGAGCGAGCACATAATCCAAACGGCTCGTCATCAATATAGAGATCTCCCAGAGCTATCTCTGTTGCATTCTGCCACGACAAACGACGCTCTTCATCGAGAATGAGTTGCATATCCGGTAAGCCGTCATGAACACCGCACCCAGGAACAGGCAATAGATCGCGATCATATGAAACAGCGAAAGCCGCGCGCGCGAAACCTACTGAACCATCCTTGGCAACATCGGCAGGTAAGTATTTACCTCTTGGTAAATTTAATAAATCACAAAACAGAGCTCTCGTGCGCATCACTATTTATGAAACTCTGACGCCCAATCGTTTTACACCACATATGAAATTGGAACGCGTCCATTCAGGCTCTTCGATCGCTTCGATATGTGAAACACGTTTAAGTAGTTCCTGAAGTAGTACTTGAACTTCAAGCTTTGCCAGGTACCGTCCCAAACAAACATGCGCACCACCCTGCCCAAAAGCCAAATGACGATTAGGTTTACGATCCAACCTGACTTCATGAGGATTCTCAAACACTGTTTCGTCTCGACTACCCGAGACAAACCACAACAGCACCTTGTCTCCTTCACGAATTATTTTATCGTGAAGCTTATAGTCTTGCGTAGCCGTACGTCGGAAATGCATTGTAGGTGATGCAAGTCGAATAAATTCATCAGCACATGTATCCCAACAGTCTCCGCTGTTCAACTGGCTTATAAGCTCTGGCTGCTGACTCAGTAAATAGATTGCCATCGAGATGGAGTAGCGTGTTGTATCGTTACCAGCAGCAATTAACAGACAGAAAAAATTCTTGAACTCCAATTCATCTAACACCGCCTCACTATCTAACATATGCGATAGCAGGCCGTTCTTTTCCAGCTTCTTACGCCCAGCCATAATATCCGCAGCATAATCATAAAGCTCTACACCAGCCGGGCTACGAAATGGCATCATGCTGTACGCACTACTATCGACCTTGTCTATAACATTGTCTGTAAAATCAGGATCTGAATTACCTATAAGCGCATCTCCCTTCTCAACAAGCCAATTTAGATCCTCTGTTGGCAAACCGAGAATAAGGCCCAACATCATCATGGGTAGCTGTTTGGCTATATCTTCAACAGCATCAAACTCCTTTTTCGATTTCGCCTTATCAATCATATCCCCCGCTAAGTCCCTTATAACGGATTCGTATTCCGCTATTGGACGAACTGCAAAAGGCGGGTTTACCTTTCGCCGGATAAAAGTATGTTCAGGTGAATCAGTTTCCTGGAATGTTCTTCTAGCAAGGTATTCTTCATGACTCTGATCTTCTAGTCGAATACCTTGAGCTGAACTGAACACCTTGCTTTCGCGGTTTGCCAGCGCAATATCAGCATGTCGTGTAAGACTCCAGAACCCCTTGGTTTGGGTGTCGCCATCAGTCCAGGATACCGGATCCATTTTGCGCAACCGCTGAAACGTTTTGTGAGGCACACCTTCCGCAAAACTATCATGGCTCATCAGGTTTAAATGACCGTCATCTAGCATGATTAGAAGCCTTTAAAAAATCTGGTGCACCATTTGGCAAATACTTCGCCCTCTGACTGATTATCCAGACTTGCATAAGCCGCACTACTAACCTCCGGCTGCAATTCAGATTCTGTATATTTAAGAACACAGCGCATAAAGGAATGGTTAAATTCCGGGTGGGCTTGCGTTGTAAATAGGTGACTATCTTTAGCAAAACTAGCTATTTCACAGTTAGTACTTGAGCCCAGCAGGTCGCAACCATCTGGTAGCCGTGTGACCCGGTCTTGATGAAAAACATGCATAGCAAGCTCTTTATGGAAGGGATTCATCCAAGGTCGTTTGGTGTGAAATTGGGTGTTCTCTATACCTACATTGTATCCAGTTGGCGTTCGCTCAACAGAACCACCCAATGCCAAAGCGATTGCCTGATGACCAAAACAGGCACCAAACAATGGTTTTTTTGCAGCATCACACTGTCTGATAAATTCCATCAAACCATCTGTAAAGACGTGCTTATCCAGAACGCTTAATGGGCTACCCGTTATCATAAACGCGTCTTGTTCATTGATATCCTGCGGAATTTCACCGCCGATCGTCATATAGACACGATAACGATAACGCTCTTCCTGACAATCAAATAAATCCCTGAAGCGATGCGCATCGTCTGGAAACGCATCCCCTACTTCGGTCGATTTATCATGATTGA
>CAZQOI010000006.1:0-3409 GCA_964594905.1 uncultured Granulosicoccaceae bacterium | reverse complement strand
CGATGCGCATCGTCTGGAAACGCATCCCCTACTTCGGTCGATTTATCATGATTGACCTGGAGTATGCCAAGTTTAATAGGATTCATGAAGAACGATACCTCACAGGAGACTTATGCCATCTAGTGAAAGTGGCCACTGACTGTGCAGCGGCCACATCCATTACAGCTCTCCAGTCGATCGAGCTCTGTTACTGATCCAGCTCAGCATTTTTAGCTCTGTCCTTAACTATACGAGCAGCTGACATTTCACCATCTTCCCAGTAAACACGAGCACCGGTTTCAACCATCAGTTGCTGTGCTTCCTCGCCCATCATGGTTTCTTCAGCTATCGTTGCCAGAACATCGATGACTTCTTGTGGGGTTCCTTTTTTAACAAACAAGCCATTCCACAGTTCAATATCATTGATACCAGATTGAGCAGCGAGTGTGTCAACTCCATCAAGTTTGGCTATTGGCTCCGCACCGATGTTTGCAAGTATGTTGATGTCATCCAGGCAAGGCTCAATAAGTGCCAAGGTTGTGTTGATGATATCTGCATCACCTGACGACAAAGTATTGCAGTCAAGCATATCAAAGGCTGAATCATCAGCGAACTCGAAATCCAGTTTAGCCGCAGCCGCCATACTGGCCCGAGTTGGTGTAAGTCCAGCGCCAAAATGACCTAATACAACATCATTACTTTTAGCGTGCTCTGCCAATTCAGCCATGTTGCCATATGGAGCATCACCACTTGCAGCAAGCACAAACGGATAAGTTAGAAATATTCCAACAGGTGTAAAACTATCTTCCTCAATACCCATATCCAGAACTGGTCCAACAACCGGCACGCCGATTACAAAGGACCCAACCACTGATCCATCGGTAGGACCGTTTAAAACTTCCAATGCACCTGGAAACGGACCATCTCCACCACCTGGTTTGTTCACTACAGACGCAGAAACACCAGTTTTCTCTTCCATTTTTTTGGCGATCATACGAGTCAATACATCTTCAAAATCACCCGGAGGCCAAGGCACAATAAACTGCACCGGAGAAGTGGGGTATTCCGCATGAACAGGCGCTGTAAAACCTATAAGGGCTGCTAATGCACTAACCGCTACGATAATTTTTTTAAACATGATTTCCTCCAATTGGAATGTTTTACTTACTGATCGACTCTTTTCGGCTTAACCGCAGCATGCCATATTATGTAAATCAGTACCGCTATGATAGCCACAAAAAGAGTCCCAGATACAGGCCGATTTATAAAATCTGCGGCTATTTTTATCTGCCCAGCACCAGCAGTCAGCCTCTCGGTGATGATGGAACCGAGAACCAGGCCCAAAACTATGGGCACCAAGGGCCAGTCAAGTCTCCTCAATACCAGGCCAATAAATCCAAACGCTACAGCAAAGATACAATCAGCAAGACTATTACGTATCGAGTAAACACCGACAAAAGCCAGCAGCATAATCATCGCTCCCAGAAATTTATTGGGTATATAAATCATCCGAGCGATCAGCTTGGTTGTGAACATAAGCGTCACTACCACCAACACATTGATCACTAGCAAAGCGGTAAAGAGGCTAAAGAGAAAATCCGGATTATTCTCAAAAATATCAGGACCTGGTTTTATACCAGCATCAAAAAACACGACCATCATCATGGCTGTTAATGCTTCACCGGGCACACCCAGAGCCAGAAGCGGAATCATAGCGGCAGCAGGTACCGCATTGTTAGAAGTCTCTGAAGCAATCAAACCCTCCGGTGATCCATGCCCAAAACGCGACGGTTCTTTTGACAATGAACGAGCGGTCGAATAGCTAAAGAATTGCGCGACGAATTCTCCGACTCCAGGGATTATGCCCATCACGGTTCCGTAAATCGCAGATGTAAATGCAATAATTTTTCTACTGGCAAGTTCCTTGAAGCCACGCAGTACACCCCCTGTGACCCTAGCTGGAGGTGGATCATCGTCTTTGCCTATCATCAGGTTCATTGCTTGACTGAGTGCAAAGATACCGACGATAACCACAATGAGATTAAACCCTGCATAGAGATACTCGATATCGAAGGTGTAGCGATCAATCTTCCGTGTCGTTTGCCGACCAACAAGGGATATCAAAAACCCAAAGCCGAATAACATGGCAGCTATACCCATGTTCTGCTTGTGCGCAGCGATAAGCAGTACTCCTCCCAGTACCGCCGCCATCATGATATCGCGCTGACCAAATAACGCACCAAGATCACGAAGATAAGGGCCGAACGCAAACAATGCGATTAAAGCAATACTTATGGAAAAACAAGCGCCAATAAACGATGAAGAATAGGCAATTGACAATGCTCGGGAGGCTTCTCCACGTTTGGTCATCGCGTAGCCATCGTAGGTAGTCAGTGCATTAACTGGAGTACCTGGCGTATTGATCAAAATGGCAGGTATTGCTCCACCATACATTGATGACCCATAGACACCCAGTAACAATACCAAGCTGACAAGGTCATCGAGAAATATTGTGGCCGGTAATAGTATGGCAATTGCAATCGCAGGCCCAATACCCGGTACTGCACCTATTATAACACCACCAATCGACCCAATAAAAATGGCAGCGATCACCGATGGCTGTAACAGTTGATCAATTCCACTTATAAAAGCTTCCATCGTTCAGATCAACCGCTAGAAATAGGTCAACATAAATACACGCAATCCTGCGGGTAACTGATCATAGAGCCAGATACTGATTGGTGTTTTTATTTGTAAAAAGCTTCTGAAGATAACTACTATGGCGAAACTACTGAGTAATCCAATCAGCAACCACTTTGGTGTGCGATAGCCAAGTCGCCAGGTAAGATAAACGCCAAGCACTATTGTCGATAGCAAGTAACCTAAAATTGGAACCGATAGCGTATACAAGATGAAGTACAAGACATATTCAAGTGCAGCCAAATATTTAGCAGTTTCATAACTGGCATCTGTTGGCAAAAGGAACCTCTGTCGCCAACGGCGCACTCGCCACGATTGTCGAAGATTCAGTATCGAGGCTGGCACCAGAACCATCAGACACAGTAACGGTACCACCCAGGATTGTTTCAGGATGGTACCCAGACGTTTGACACGCCCTTCCGATTCAAGCAGACCAATTTGATGTCCAATGTACGTGCCCAGATCATCTGGAAGCTTCCGATTTTCCCAACCAGTTTGGGTCCAAAAGAACACGAGAAAAATCAGAGACAAAAGAGCCGCAACGACGGAGACCTGGAAATCGCCTCTACCACGGCGAAACTTGAAGAGATTTTCAGATTTGAATTTGGTATCTGGCGGGCATTCGCTCCTGAATCGGAGTGCCGTATCAGTAATATCAACAGGCATTTGCTCATCAAACAGCAGTAGAGATTCGTTATTGTGCGGGTCTGAATTCAAAAGTTGAGCATTC
>CAZQOI010000005.1:72671-78584 GCA_964594905.1 uncultured Granulosicoccaceae bacterium | reverse complement strand
CCTAAAGGTTCACGTAGCAGACGATCAAAAATCACTTCAACTCGTGCCATTGGTGAGTAACCACGCGGCCAAGGTTCTGTCAGTACGGTAGAACCTACGTGAAACCGCAAGCGATCGGCCAAAACTCGCGTTATCGCCTCATCCGGTGATTCCGCCCAACGATGGTTACCACTTAAGGACACAATACCTGATTGGCTTCGACTGGCAACGCGTTCATCTTTGACATAACCCGGCAAAGTTACAACAGCAAGCCCAAGGGCTGTCAAATTCGGTGGTACTGCTTCGAGAGGATCTTCAATCAGAGGCTCAAGCAAATACAACTTGGGAGGCGGACCACTGAAACACGCGGTCAGCGCAAGACTGATCAAAGCCACGCACAAAACCAATCGCGGCGACTGACGAAGACCTCTAGCGACCGGTGAACACGGCATTGGGATTCTCTTCCAGTAGTTCAGCAAATGCCGCGATGGATTTCGCAGCCAGCTTGAGCTCGCGGACAGCGGCCGAAAGCTCTATATAAATTTCGGAATCTGGTGACAAGCCTTCAAGCACATCATTCGCATTCCGCGAAGCTGAGGTTAGCGCAGATACCATTGTTGGTAAATTATTACTGGCTATCTCAACTTTGCCTGCGGCCCGACCTATCGATTCCAATGATGCTGAAAGTTGTGACGGCAAGCCTGAAATCTCAGGATCATTGAGCAGGCCACGCGTGTCTTCCAGCAGATCGGTTGCTGCTGAAACAAGGCTTGACAAAGGTAACTCAGAGAGATTTTTGATCAATGTTTCAACATCGGCAGTCACTGCTTCGACGTTGGATCGAATCACAGGCAAAGTCGGATATGGGCTTGTGCTTTGATCTATTTCGGCGGGCAATGCGTCAGGTATGTCCACAAGCTTTACTATAAGTGAGCCGGTTAGCAGGTTGCCTGTGGCGAGCTGAACACGAAGCCCACTGTCGACATAGCTTGCAAGCTTTGTCTGGAGTTCCTCAGGAGATATTTCACCCAAGCCCAGACGTCGTGGTTGGAACTGCAAGGTTGCCACCGCTATCGCCTCACTTCCCGCCTCTTTCGGTAAGCCTGCTTTCACATCAACAACGCGCCCGACTCGCAGGCCATTATATTCAATAGTTGCATCACGCCTAAGTCCTTTAACACTGCCTTTGAACGTCGCAAGGTAACGAAAGCGAGCATCATCATCGCCATCAAAAAAGCTGTCACGCGCTGCAGAGCGAGAATCATATAGCGTGAACTCTCTCGCGCTAGCGGTTACAACGGGCTCCATATCACTAACATCAGCAGGGTTTTCAAACGCTATACCACCCGTGAACAATGCCGCGATCGATTCAACCCGCACACTCGCACCATCAGACCCAAGTTTGGCTTCAACACCAGAGACACCAAAAAATCGCGTCGCTGGGAATACAAATTTTTGAAAAGGTGCTTCGATGAAAATATCGAACATCACTTTGTTTCCGTCATCAGACAAACGGCGACGTTCTACCTGACCGACCTCAAGCTGACGAAGAAAGACCGGCGAACCAACATAGATGTACCCAGCCTCATCTGCGCTTAGTGACAGACGCAAACCAGGTGTACCTCGCTTGGTCAAGGGTGGTTCAGACAAGCCTTCAAAATCTGTTTGGCGTTCACCTATCTCATCATCCCAGTCAACTTCGATATAGGATCCAGATAGCAAGGTTCCAAGTCCCGAAATTTCTGTTGTGTTGATACGTGCGTTGACAATCCAGAATCGTGTATTGTCATCAAGATAAGGTGACACTTGCGGGTCAAGTCTTACCTCAACGATAACTGAATCCAGATCCTCAGCGAGACGCACCGCTTCAACCGTACCTACGTCCACATCATTACGGCGAAGACGCGTCTCACCCGCGGTAACCCCACCAGCGTTATCAAATTTGATGCGCACCAAGGGACCACGTTCGGTATACGTTTCCCACAGAATCCACGCAGCAAACATAACTGCTGCTATTGGCAACAACCAGGCGAGCGAAATACGCGCTGATAGATTGCGTGTCTTTTCGACACGACCCGTGCTCGGTTCCCGGTTTGTCATGTCAGACCTGGTCCCAGATAAGGCGTGAATCCAGGGAACTGGCGGCAAACATGGTGAACAGGACGGAGGCTGCAAATGCGCTCACGCCAACCCCTGGCGTGATGGTGAGGATTGCCCCAAGCTGAATCAGAGCAGCCAGTACCGCGACCACGAATACATCGATCATCGACCAACGGCCGATGAGCTCAATGAGGGCATGTAACTTGTGGCGCGTGTGGAGAGACATGGGCCACTCAAAATGCAGACTCAGTGCCAATCCACCAATCACCAGAAATTTCGTCACCGGAATACCGATACTGGCCACGAAAATGACAACTGCGACGAATATTGAGCCACTTTCGGCCAAGGCCACGATGCCGCTCAAGATCGTGTCGCTACGCACACCAGTCAGGGATTGCGTGAAAGTGATCGGATAGATATTCGCCGGAATGTAGGCGATCAAGCCAACGATAAGAAAGGCCCAGACTCGCTGCAGGCTGTTGGTTCGTCGAACCGTCACTGAGGCCCCACAGCGGCGGCAACGGTCCCCCACGCTGATCTTGTGTAGCGCACCACAGGCTGAACACCGTTTCAGACCCGCCGCGCGTGCGCTTAAGCCGACTGTTGCAGATGTGTCCAAACCGTGTCCCGACAAAGCGCAAGATTAATGAAAACCGATACGGCAATCAGCGCCAGTAACGACCAAAAGGCAAGGCCTACCTCAAGATTGGCAAGTGTGCTGATCTTCACCAGGGACACCACAACGCCGACCATGAATATTTCAGCCATAGCCCAGGGCTCAAGCAATACCGCCCAACGAAAGGCGACTCGCATCGAGGATCTGACCTTACGCTTGAATCGGATACGCCACAGCACAAACCCAAGTAATAAAAAACGCGATAGTGGTAAAACGACTATGAAAGCCAGGGTCAACACACCGAGTTCGTGCATATTACCAAACCAAAGAGACTGCACTGCGTCGAGAACCGACATGCGACTTTCAAGTCCGGCGCGACTCAAACTCAAAAAAGGCAAACACAGACTCATGATGAGAAGCACGACGCCAGCAAGTGATGCCGCAAGTGCACGATCAACCGTGAAGGCCTTTCGAGTCTGGATCACATCGTTGCAACGATTGCAACGGGATAATTCACCAATCGCCAGATCCGAACGGTAATGCAGCCAGTCACAGCCTGGACAGGCAACCAGGTCGTCGAGCGAGATTTGGCGTGTTGAGGGTTTCATCGAGCATCGCACTATAGACTGTTACTGTGCAACGGACACACCAGGCGTTAATTCTGGTACGACAATGGTCACACTCTTACTGTGATCGCCAATCGCAACAGTTAGTTCCAGATCATTGGCAATGGATGTTCGTTGCGAACTGTATTCGAGATAGTACACGCCCCGAATGTTGTTGGTCACATCTGCAAAAGCACTCTCTAAATCGCTATTTTCAAACGTCTGAAGGTATTGCCCTTCCCCTTCAGCTGCGAGCTTTTGCAGCGCCTCACTGTCAACATTACTGCCAAGGCTTACAAAGAATGTGTCGAGCTGCTGGCCATAGAACTGAAGCTGAGAACGTTTGACATTACGCAGACGCTGCTCAATGTACTCCTGCATTTGCGCTTGACTTCTAAACGCCGGATAGTAATTAAGACTTGAAAAATCTCGACCATCGGTAAAGGCAATGACCACGGAATTTTGATTCGACAAACCTCTGGTATCAATATCATCCAGTGCAGTGTCCATCGCTCGGTAAAAGGCAGTTGCAGACTCTGTCAGGTTATCGAAATTGATATCTCGTAGTGAAGCAAGCTGGTATACGTCACCAGCGAAGATTCGCACATCAAATTCGGCAACACCAGCCAATGCGATAATTGAGCGTGAAACGGAGTCGAGTAAATCATGGGCCGCACCACTGTGAATCATGCTGCTTGATACATCGAGAACAAGATAAACAATCGTGTTCAATCGCGAATAGTCGACACTGACCGGCGACTCTATATCGAATGCGCCACCCTCCTCAATGGTGAAGTGACTCGCAACATTTTGTTCAAGACCACTGATCGAGTTGAATGGATTATCAGCGGTAGCGCCAAGCCTACCTTCAACTTCTACTGCGAAACGATGGATGCGTCGATTGTTTTCAATCGCGGAGCTATAACTATCCGGAACCACATCGACTCGCAGTTCCTGTACATCCGCTAAATTGGTGGACTGCCGATGCAAAATCGATGGTACCGAGATAACCGAGTAATCGGGTAGATCGTCAATGATGCTGCCCTGCAGTCCCTCAAGACCTATGCTAATTGTGCTTTGAGCTTCACTCACCGGCACAGTTACCTCAACCTCACCAGTCAAGGAATCATCATCAATCGATGCTCGCGTCAACAAAGTCCTGCTGCCGTCCTCAGCATTGAGCTCAACACGAACTTGAGAGGCGTTACCAATTGCGTCTGCTGCTTGCGAGTCGATTCGATATGTTAAAACAAGGTCCGCCTCGCTGGCATCAGCACTGGTGCTTTGCAAACGCGACGTCACGTAAATTGCTCGCCGACCACTGGTCGGTGCTGGCAAATCGACGGTGGGATCCGCGAAGCTGGTGCCCGATACAGGCGCAAGTGCGTCCGTCAGCACGCCGCCGTTGATCTGGTCGCTATCGCAGGAAACCAATAAAAAACTCAAACATAGTGCGCTGATTTTAATGCGCATAATGTGCCCCGAAGTTGCTTGGCTAAGGCCTGCAGACGTCTGCCTGCGGGTGAACTAGCCCGTCGACTGACGATGCAATTTTCGTGACACAAATCACGTAATCTAGCGCAGCACTCACGCCTTCTAGCGCAAATTGGACAATATCCGTTCGTCAAACCGGCTCAATACTGTCTTCCAATCAGGATTCCAGGTGGTTCGAGCTACAGGGACTCCATCTGGCGACTCATCATGCTGGGCACCGTACCAATGTTGTGGCGATCTCAAACAAGCGATGAACGTCGGGTAGTCATTGCCATTACACACCAGGACATTGCCAGATTCGCCAAACAAAGGATTATCGGGGGCATACATCAGCCCGAGGTGTGATTGGCTGAGAATCCGATGCTTCGGAAAGGACCCGCTAAGCGTTTCATGGTGTCGATCATCCAGTTCCTGGGCGAGTCGACTCTGGTCGGCGGTATAGAGAATCATCAAGCGATCAGGATGCGTAAAACGTTTGTTGTATAGCGCTGCGGTGTAGTTAACATCAACCACAGAATCTTCTTCGGTGTGAACCAGCAGCACCGGCATAGCCAGTCTGTCGTCACGACGCCACATGCGCTTTAAATGTCGCGTAAGTTTATAAAACTGCCACCCGGAGTTGATTGGAATGGAGTTGTACTTGATAGGGTTGTCTTCGCGGATCATGCCGCCGAACAACCAAGGTTTAAAGTATCGATAGATACCGGAATAACGCAGGTAGTGATTAAGGCGGCTGTTATACGCAGGCGATATTAGAAACAAGCTCGCCACGTCTGGATTTTCTCGAGCGACAAGCGTGGCAATTACAGCACCCATAGAAAAGCCACCGAGATGCACATCAACACCGGTGCTGTGTATCGCGTCGAAATGAGCATAGGCGGTAGCAAGCCAACTTCTCATTCTGACATCAAGCATCTTTACAGGGGTAGACCCATGCCCTTCAAACAACACCGCTCGCACATCGAAACCTCGCTGGTTAAGTTCATCAGCGAGATCGTTCCAGACATAAGGAGAATCGTTAAGGCCGTGAAAAAGCAGGTAAACACCACGGTAAGGTACTGAAGGGTCTGCTTTTCGCTCGAAAGGCAGGTTCAGCTCGATTTCACGGGCGTCGCGCTG
>CAZQOI010000005.1:0-72571 GCA_964594905.1 uncultured Granulosicoccaceae bacterium | reverse complement strand
GGTCTGCTTTTCGCTCGAAAGGCAGGTTCAGCTCGATTTCACGGGCGTCGCGCTGGGGCATCGAGTGTCGCTCAAGCCAATGGCGAAGTTCACTGCGGTACTTGGAGAATGATTCTGGCGAAGACGTAAAAATTGCCGCACTGCTAGCAGTATTGGTAGCAGAACAGCCGGCTAATAAAACGCAGCCTGACAACAGACCAAAAATGACAAGCCGAACCAGTAGCAAAGGAACTCTACTGATTCGGCTTGCGTACAACATCACTAAATTCAAGCTGAAGCGCTTGAACGGTTATTGCATTGTTCAGCTATACAAAACCGGCACACCAAGCTTTTCATGAATCGCGTTGCAGTGTTGCTCGGATATGCCCATGGACTTGCGTATACCGTCGAGGTATTGCGCTTCTTCACGAGAGTCCAGATCAATACCCAGCAAGGACATCATGTAAACCTGCATTTCGGCGCCTTTGGGAACGTTTTGTAACAAACCGTTGGTGTCCAGTGGCGCTTTCATTTCAGAAATTACGAACTGACGTTCTTCATCACTGATATCGTCACCGAGGTTATCAACAATTTTTTGTTGCTCTGCCTGATCGATATTGCCATCAGATTTTGCCGCATTGATCATTGCGCGAATCAGGATCTTGGCCTGATCTTCTTGTTCAGGTGGCGGAGGAGGAGTTTTCTTTCCCTGCAAAGCCGAATTTAACAAATCGCCAAGGCTGCCACCGGCCGGCGCACTGCCGCCGAATCCACCACTTTGACCACCTGACAAACCGCCACCTGCGGCACCACCCGAGATACTTTCGAGCAAACCGCCGAGACCACCGGGCATCCCCTGTGTTTGGCCAGCTGCACCACCTGATTGTGCACTGCCACCACCAAGCAGACTGCCGAGATCACCCAGACCTCCGCCACCACTCGTATTTCCTTTGTTGCCGCCAAGCGCGCCGCTGAGTAGCCCACCCAGGCCACCACCACCGCTACCGCCACCTACCATTTTGCCAACACCTTTCGCTACCATGACACCGACAGCGATGCGTCCGAGAGTTCCAACCAAGCTCATCTTGTTCTCCGAGGAAGTTCTGGCCGCAGTCGCGGCCTGTGTGTGGACAGTGTACCTGATCAGATCCGCATCACCGATCTATAATGCCGAATCGTGTTGACACTGACCACTCAATTAGCCAGGCAGCTACTGCTGAATCTGCAAGGCCTTGGCAAAACCCCATCCGGCGCGCGTGACATTCGAAGCTTCGCCACGACCGTCGAATCACTGGGTATGGTGCAGCTTGATTCCATCGGTGTAGTAGCTCGTGCCCACCATCACATACTCTGGTCGAGACATAACGCGTATCGCCCGCGCAGCTACGATCAATTGCTAAATCGACAACGTCAGGTGTTCGAACACTTCACGCATGATGCCGCAATACTGCCTATGAAGCTGTATCCGTACTGGCAACTCCAGCGCAACAGACGTTCAGAACGCTTTATGGGTGGTGAATGGGGTAAACAAATAGCCGGTAAAAAACTTCAGCAATCGATACTTAAACGAATCGAAAACGAGGGGCCTGTATGTTCACGTGATTTCAAAGGTAAGGCCGACAAGAGTAAACATGCGTGGATGCGACCACCGCACAAAATTGCATTGGACTATCTGTGGCTAAAGGGAGAATTGTCTGTTTGTCATCGACAGAATTTTACAAAGTTCTACGATCTGACAGAACGAGTAATACCTGAATCAGTGCGTTCGCAAACGAAATCTGACGAAGAACAGATACATCACCTCTGCACAATGGCGCTCGAGCGTTTGGGTTTTGCGAGTGCAGGAGATATACAGCGCTTTTGGGACGCAGTGACACTCGAGGAAGTAAAGCACTGGATAGCAGAAAACCCGGATTCAGTGCGAGCAGCCAACCTTGAATACATCGATGGCTCTACTCACGAGGTTTACACATTAGCTGATATCAAATCGCATCTTGACTCACTAACACCTACCACCAAACGGCTGCGCATCATCAGCCCCTTTGATCCAGTTGTGCGTGATCGAACCCGCCTGTTGCGGTTGTTCGGTTTTGACTTTCGTATTGAAATTTATACGCCGCCAGATCAACGTAAATATGGTTACTACGTGTTCCCCGTGATTGAAGGTGAAAAATTTGTAGCTCGACTTGAAGCACGCAAGAATCTCAAGACCGATACACTCGACTTGATGAATGTATGGTGGGAACCCGGTGTACGAGAGAGCAAAGCGCGAAATGAAAAGCTTGATCGAGAGCTTTCAAAACTGGCTGGACTCGCAGGCGTCAGTGAGGTACGTGTTGTAAGCTAGCTTAAGCCGATGCTAGTTGTCTGGAGCCTGCACGGAACTTTGAATATTTCACCAAACCAACGATAACAACAGCGCCGGCAATGTTGTACGTCCAGTTAAGAGGATAAAAAGCGCCAAACGCTGCCACTATGAGTAGCGGATAGCACCACCACTGAAGTGGACCCTCCGCATATCGTTGTAACAGGGCATTGGTCGCATACAAACCGAACAATGCAAACACGCCAATACGTAACAGGTCTGGCAAGTCAGCGCCTATCATCGGTGTATAGGCAAACATCAACGGCACGATATAAAGACCTTTTGCAATCTTCCATGCTTCAACACCTGTTGGCATCGGTTTTGAACCGGCAATGCCCGCCGCCGTAAACGCAGCCAAACACACTGGCGGGGTAACGTTACTGTCCTGGCTCAACCAAAACACAATTAAATGTGCGGTGAGAAGATAGGTAGACATTGTGACTGGATCGACCATCAAAGGCCGAATCGCTACAGACAAGTCAAAAGGAATGCTGCCAATGAGAGTTCTCGCTTCTTCAAGCGACATGCCAACGCCAACTTTCGATGACAGGTCGGAATCTACGAGGGAGAACATTGCAAGCACCCCTGGATCGGAGATGCCAGCCATTAACTGCTGAACGATAACAGTATCTGCAAGCATTCCCGCCAGCGCCGGCGCTGATAATATCGACAAGACAATATAGGCGGCTGTTACCGGCAGCCCCATACCCAGTACAAGAGATGCAATGGTGATAAGTGTCAACGCCAGCAACAGTGATCCCTGAGACCACTGCGCAATCATCAACGCAAATGTGTTGGCAAGACCCGATGTTGTCACCGCGTTGTTGATCAAGCCTACGGCCACCAATAATATCGCTGTCATTATCGATGTTTTGATACCCAGGCTCAACGCACGCGATATACGCTTTGGTCCCATTTTATTAGGGGTTATCCAGCTGACAACAATCAAAGTGGTGATGGAAATCGCCGCGGCATAGCTCGGCGTTTTTCCTGTCACGAGCATGGTTGTCATGACCGATAGTGGAACTACAAAATTCAGGAGTCCAGCAATCAGTTTTGTCTTATCTATCGCCGCTACTTGCTCAGTACCGATATCGTATTTAACCGCCTCAATACGAACAATGAAGCCGACAGATAAAAAATACAAAATAGCCGGTACAACCGATACCGCAACGATAGTTCCATAAGGTATACCGGTATAGCTCGCCATAATAAAAGCGCCGGCTCCCATTATCGGAGGCATTAACTGACCACCCGTCGACGATGCCGCCTCTACACCAGCGGCAAATTGCCCTCTAAACCCGTTCGATTTCATCAGTGGAATCGTAATGACTCCGGTAGACGCTGTGTTTGCTATCGCGGATCCTGAAATCGTGCCTGTCAGCGCCGATGAAATAACAGCAACGAATGCTGCTCCACCACGAAACCGTCCAGCAACCACTTTTGATAGTTCGATGACAAAATCAGACGCACCTGATACGACCAGGAAAGCACCGAAAACCATAAACAAAGTTATGTTGGACGATGAAATCGTTGTGATGATGCCAAACATGCCCTCATCGTTATACAAAGACCGAAAAAGAACATCGTCCAGTGGCAAGCTTGCGGCTCTAAATGCGCCAGGCAGCATCTCGCCAAGAATTAAAATGTAGGCCATGGCTAAGATGATCAGCACCGGGATTATCCATCCGGTCAATCTTCTGGTTAGCTCGATAACACCCAGAATAACGATGAAGCCTGCAGCCCAATCAAAAATACCAAACTGCCAGGCCAGCCCGGTTTTCGAGAGTGTTCTCTCGTAGATACCATTCTCGGCAAACGCGATCCACAGCGAAGAAGCTGCAATCAAAATTCCAAATATCGTATTGATCCAGATAGAGGCTTGCGTTGCCGGCCTACCCTGCAAAGTGCGCGTGGTAATCGCGGCGAGAAAGGCAAAACCTGCGAAATGAATCGCATTCTGCCAGTTACCAGGTTCGTGTATCGCAACGTTGGTGACAACGTGCCAAATCGCAAACCCTGCAACCAATAAAAAACCAAAAGTCCAAAACCACCCACCACGCAACGCCGAATCCAGATCGAACAGTCGATCTTCAATACGCTGTGTATCGAGAGTCGCATTATCTTCGGTAGCTTGCGAGGCTGTATCGCTCATAACAGGTAGTCACTAATGAATAAGTCGATACCAGCGTCTGACACTGCAGCGACAGGGCTTCGAGTCGGCATCTTCCTTGATTAATTCATCGACCCAAAAACAAATACGGATCCTGTGGATGAGCACAGGATCCGCATGGTCAAACAAAGTCCGACGTTACTTCGCCATCATCAAATGTTCAGGAATTTCCAGTCCAATCTCTTTGTAGTAACGAGCAGCACCCGGGTGCAAAGCTACCGGTAATCCAGCCATCGCCGCATCAGTGCTCATGGCTTTAGTCGCAGGATGGATAGCTTGCAAGAACGGAAGGTTCTCATACAAAGTTTTAGTCAGGAGGTATACGTGATTCTCATCAACACTTGCATTAACAGCAAGAAAATTAGGTTGAGCAACCGTTGTCACGTCCTTATCGATTCCTGGATAGGTTCCAGCAGCAATCGTGTATGGCGTCCAAAGCTTTCGACCGCCGTCCATTTTTGCAGCTTCTTCTTCAGACACTGACAGCAAGGTGAACTTGTCGCCGTTTGAAGACATCAATTTTGTAATAGCACTAGTAGGGGGACCTGAAGGCATTCCGGCACCAACTGCTTGCCCGTTAGCCATTGCATCAACTGATGGTCCATAGCCTGCATAAACATGTTCAAAGTCAGCGTTAATATCCAATCCAAGACCTTCAAGTAACACAGTGTTTGATCCTAAGGTGCCGGAATTTTCCTTACCCATAGCCATTACACTGCCTTTGGCATTCATTAGGTCGGTAACCGTACCGCTTTTGACCAATTCATTAGCCAGGATGAACTGTTCAACGTTCTGCCAAAGCATTGAGACGGCACGTAAATTCTCTTGTGGTTCCGAAACTGGTCCGGTACCTGTTGCAGCGTATGAACCATACAGTCCTTGAAGAATCGCAAACTGTGCAGTATCAGCAGCCAAGGCTTGTACGTTTGCACCAGAGCCGGCGGAATTAACCGCAGTAAGGCTGAACTTCTCTTTTGGTAGAAGTTTGATTTTCGACAAAGTCGCGATAGCAGTACCAACCGGATGATAAGTACCGCCGGTGGACGCTGTATTCAGTACGTAGTCCGCATCTTGAGCGTGCGCCGCAGTCACTAATGTTGCGGAGATTGCCGCAGCCACAAAGAGCTTAGGCAGGTTAAACAATTTCATTGGGTTCCTCCAGGAATCAAAATAGGGCCGAATCAGCCTTAGCTATAATTTCAAGGAAATCAGCAAAAACTGCAAATGGAGGTATCTTGTTGAATTATCTAAAAATTTCAACAAGTGACAATAGATTAGCGTTAGGGTATGACGCGATTTAGGCGAAAATCTGCCGATACGACGGTGTTTTTGAGAGTTAGTTCTAGTCGCTGGTGTGGCGGCTTATGCCCAATCGGAGCATTTTATCGTTAAGCGTACGACGATTAATTTTTAACGCATCGATAACATCACCCACTCGACCATCATATTTGATCAGGCTCGTCTCAATAATATATTTCTCGTAGGCCATAACCCGAACCTTGAACGATGCTTGGTCATCTGAAACCCCAAACGCCACGCGCTGAAGAGCCTCTACGCCGGTAAATCGATCTCTAAGAGCCTTAATGGTTGTTAATAACTCATCAGGTTCGATGGGCTTCTCGAGAAAATCAACTGCGCCCAATCGCATGGCTTTCACCACATCGGATACGGTCGCGAAACCTGAAAAAAACAATATGGGGGTTAGCGGACGAAATGAGCGCGCCTTACGAGCAAATTCAAGCCCGTCGCAATGCGGCATTTTCAGATCGGTCAAGATGACATCGATGTGCTGCTCAACAAGTTTTTGAATTGCCGAGTCAGCCGTATTAGCTACCAGAGTTTCAATACCGTTAAGTCTTAAGAAACGTGAATTAGCCGCGAGCACATCGTGATCATCATCAACAACGAGTACCTTGAATTCCAAATCATCGGTGTTCTCTGCATTCATAGCGTATGAATCATAATCTTCAATGGTTCTTAAATTACCGGCAAGATCAAAGAAAATCTACTGCCATCATTGATATTGGAATGCACCAGAAATCCATTATGACTTTCAGCTATCTGCTTGGCGATTGTCAACCCCAAGCCCAAACCTCCTTGATCGCTTCGGCTACTGGAGAAAGGCTCATACAGCAGAGGTATAAGATCCTCCGGAACACCACCCCCATTATCCTCGACCGATAAAATCACATACCTGCCGTTAGCAGGGATGTCCAACAAATTTACACCCGCACTGGACATTGACAGTTCCGAACTCGTAGAAGCTCCATCAATTGGGCCACGAACTGCAACTCCAACTTCAGGAGAAGTTGAATTGATTACAGTGTCGATCGCATTGTACAAAAGGTTTAGTAGTGCTTGCTGCAAAAGCACTCGGTCACCCTTGACCTTGGATGGGTTTTGATCAACCGACACTACTACACACTTCGACATTTTTGGTCTTTCAGATTTGATCACATCGACAACATCATTTATCAGTGTGTTTACTTCGACCTCATCAGCGCTACTATTCCCTTTTCTCGAATAGTTTCTAAGTGTCGCGATGACTAAGCCTATGCGTTTAGTGGTTCGATCACTTTCGATAACAATATCTTCAATTTCATGAGCATTGTAGTCAGGGTGTTCGATGAGCTTTCGTAGTGAAGCGAGATTGAGCCTGAGACTTGCTAAGGGTTGGTTAATCTCATGGTTGATTGCCGCTGACATCTTTCCCAAGAATGCAAAATTGGATTCTGAAATCAGCGCATCTTGCGCCATTTCGAGATCTCGTGTTCGTTTGGCAACCTGCTCTTCAAGATCCCTTGAATGATTCTGTTCAAACGCAACAAGGTTTTTCTGTTGTCGATAGTTTCGAAATAGCAAAAAAGCGATACTCAATATTGATAATGCGATTGCCGAAAGAAACAGTGTCCTCAAATGATATGAAACGCGAGGGACCAGAGTCATGAACTCCCATGGCTCTGACTGCAGATCTCTTGTGTATCGCCGAAAATCACCAAGAGGTGCAACACTACTTCCCTCCTTGGATGTTCTTAAGGGATATCTTTGCTCCGTTTCAATTCGGTCAATTTCGCTTGTAGATATCTCTCGTGTCTGTGCATACAAAAGATCTTTATCAGACGCAAGAATGACAACACCAAAATCATCGACAAGTACAGATTCGAAATCGCGTTCCCTCCATGTGTCAACAGGTGCTGACAAGGCCATTTTTGCAACAACAACCCCAATGATGTCTGAATTGACCAATACAGGTTCAGCTATAAAATAGCCCGGAATCCCGGTTGTCGCGCCTACCGCAAAAAACGTCGACGTATTACCGGAAATAGCGCCTTTGAAATAAGGTCTGAAGGAATAACTGTTTCCGACAAAACTGTGAATCTCTTGCCAGTTACTGGACGCAATTGTCAATCCGTCCTCGTCCATGAGAAAGGCGAACTCCAAGCCACTCTGGAGCTGAGCTTCTTGTAATCGCTGGTTGGCAAGATTCACATCTTCATCTGATGTGCGACTTGCCGCATTAACAATGATCAAATCGTCCGACAACAGCTTAGGTACAAACGAGAGTTGATTCAGCTCTCGATCCAATTCCGCAACATCGGCTGCCAGTAGGCGACTTTGTAGCGCACTTACTCGCTCAAGATCGACAAAGTAGGTAACTGCATAAAATAGAGCGACACCTGCGAACAACGCTAATGGTATGAAATATCGCTTAGTCATCAGATCTTATGGACAATCCACAAAATGACTAACGGCTTCATATACAAAAATTGCAAGTGTATCGAGTGAGCTTTTCACTGTGCACTGCTAGCCTCGACTACAGTTGGTTGACAGGTACCTTCAGGTACTGCTTGCCATCCTCATCTGCTTCCGGGAATTGCCCCGCCCGCATATTTACTTGCAAGGCTGGAATGATTAGCTTAGGCATAGCGAGCGTCTTATCACGCTCTTCACGCAGTTTGACAAAGGCATCTTCTGTCATCCCATCGCGCAAATGAATATTGTGCAGCTTTTCTTCTCCAACGGTAGTTTCCCATTTTATATCTCTTCCGTTAGGGCCATAGTCGTGACAGATAAAGAGCCGCATGTCATTGGGTAGCGATAGTACGCGCTGTACAGATTGATAAAGAACTCGCGCATCACCACCGGGAAAATCCGCTCTTGCAGTACCACCATCGGGCATGAACAAGGTATCGCCCACAAAGGCCGCATTGCCAACCACGTGCGTGACGCATGCTGGAGTATGTCCTGGTGTATGCATGGTATAGGCTTGCATACCACCTATCATATAGGTGTCGTTATCGGTGAACAGTTGATCGAATTGGCTACCATCACGTTCAAACTCAGTGCCTTCATTGAACACTTTACCAAAGACATCCTGTACTTCCGTTATCCCTTCGCCTATCCCAATTTTGCCACCAACTGACTGTTGCAAATAAGGTGCTGCGGACAGATGATCAGCGTGCACATGGGTTTCGATCAGCCATTGAACATCAAGCTTGTGTTGCTGAACATGCGCGATGATTTCATCCGCAGAGTCAAAACTCATGCGTCCAGCTGCGTAGTCAAAATCAAGCACCGAGTCGTAAATTGCACATGCATTTGACTCTGGATCCTTAACGACATAGCTGACCGTATTACTGACTTTATCAAAAAACCCAGTAACCTCCGGCTGCACTGAAAGATCTGGCTTAGGACTCATGTGAACCTCGTGAATTTTCCAAGTAACTTGATGTACACCACATGCTGACTAGCATTGCTACTATAAAGACAATCGCGCCTGATGCCATTAACGGCAAGGCGGTCCAAGCAGGGCCCGGACAAAAACCACTCAAACCCCAACCAACACCAAAAATAACAGCACCACCGAGTAAGCGTTTGTCGATGTTGGTGGTTGTCGGTCTATGAAATCGCGAATCAAAAAGTGGTTTTTCTCGAGCAAATATCAAGCGGTAACCGACGAGAGTCGTCAGCATAGCGCCACCCATAACAAAGATGAGGCTAGGATCCCAGCTGCCGGTGATATCAAGAAAGTTAAGAACCTTTTGTGGATTCGACATACCTGAAATCACCAAGCCTGCCCCAAAAACCAGGCCAGCCATCAGTGCAGCCAATACTCTGCCAATTACACCTTCAGAAAACATGACGCATCAACCATACCGTTATTGCAGCACTCAGCATAAAAGTAACAACCGCCGCCAAAGATCGTGGCGATAATCGGGCAAGTCCACAGACACCGTGGCCAGAGGTACACCCGGAACCAATAACGGTACCAGCACCAACAAGCAAACCTCCTATCCCCATTACCAGCAAATTCGACGAGACGATTTGCTCGATCGGTTTGTTAGTGAATAGCTGTATCAAGACGGGCGCCAAAATCAGACCGATAATAAAACTGAGTCGCCAGGCATTATCCGCAAGGGGTTTCTTTAGTGCACCCGAACTGATTCCAGAGATGCCCGCGATACGACCAAAAAAGAACATCACCATCAGTGCTGAGAGGCCAATCAAAACACCACCGAACAAGGAGGCATAAGGAGTAAAAGTAGTCATTACAAAATATACGTTTGGTTAATCATCTATGGCCACGCTAGTGCCTGCTGCTAGCGATCTATAAGCCGCATCCGCTATTTGCAAGGCTCTTCTACCATCCTCTCCGCTAACCGACACCGCACATTTGCCAGCAAGTACATCAACAAAATGTGCCCACTCCCGCTCATAGGCATCACGATAACGCTCCAGGAAGAAGTGCATCGGTTTTTCATGGCGCACACCCTCCTCGCGCTCTAGAACCAAAGCCGACTCTGGAATATTATTGGTGCGCAAAGAACCGAGTGATCCGTGGACCTCTATGCGTTGGTCATAGCCATAGGTAGCCCGCCGAGAATTGGTGATGACTGCAATTTTGCCGCTGGCACATTGCAAGGTCACAACCGCAGTGTCAATGTCACCTTCTTTCTCAATCATAGGATCAACGAGAGCAGCTGCGGTTGCACTGACCGTCACCGGCTCTTCACCAAGCATAAAGCGGGCTATATCAAAATCATGAACAGTCATATCGCGAAACAGTCCACCTGATTCTCGAATGTACTCAACAGGTGGTGGTGATGGATCCTTGGAAATGACCGTAACCAGCTCTACATCACCTATGTCTCCGGCTCGAACTCGTGCTTCCATTGATGCAATACCCGGATCGAAACGTCGGTTAAAGCCAAGCAACAACGGCGCTTTCGAATCGCGGGTCGCTTCCAGCACACTGTTTACTCGCTCAATTGACAGATCGATTGGCTTTTCACAGAACACGGCCTTGCCACTAGTCATACCTCTTTCGATAAGGTCGCCATGCGTCTCTGTGGCAGAACAGATAACGATTGCATCGACGCCCTTGTCAGCAAACACGGCATCTTCATCAACCGCCAGGCAACCGTATTTTGCAGCTAGCTCTGCCGCACCGGTACCGAAAGGATCCACAACGTATTGAATACGGGTATCCGTATGACGATGGATATTGTCGGCATGCACTCGACCAATGCGTCCAGCACCAAACAGTGCAATAGTAAATTCTTTAGAGGCGTTCATAATAGTTGCAGTTCAATTTCAGGATGACTGGACAATCCAATCGTGGTCTGGATGATTCTGGAAGCGCCATTTACGTAAAGGGCCCGCCATCACATTGAGATAATACATTTCATATCCATAGGGTGCTGCACAGGGGTGATGCCCTTTAGGCACCAAAACGACATCACCATCATGTACGGCCATTGTCTCATCTAGCGCCCCATCCTCGGTAAAAACACGCTGGATACCGAACCCTTGAGCAGGATTAAGTCGATGATAATAGGTTTCTTCCAGGTAAGTCATTTCCGGGAAGTTGTCTTCATCATGTCGGTGCGGCGGATAAGATGACCAGTGTCCAGCCGGTGTAAATACTTCCGTGACGAGTAGGCTATCAGCGATATCCCGCTCCTCCATCGCTATCGGGTAGATGTGCCGAAGGTTTGTACCACTACCTCGTTCCACTTTTTCGATGCCGTTTATTTCGCAAGGCGCATAGTTGCCTTTACCCGGTGCAGCGCATACGGCGAGTGTGCAGTCTGTAACTGCAGTCACCGACCAAACCATGTCATTGGGTAAATAGATCGCTGATGGAGGTAACTGCTCGAACACATTCAGCCGATTACCAAACGCTTTCAGTATCAGTCCACCACCGGTGATATCAGCTTTGCCTTCAACCAGTACCAGAATGACTTCATTGTCGCCCGTGGGCTGCTCGATTTTTTCACCGGGGCTGAGACGGAATAATTCAAAGCCAACATAAGACCAACCAGCAGATGCCGGGGTGATGTCGTGCACCTTGCCAGTCGTATTCGACGGGCGTCGCAGTAGACTATTCATGTGATCAGCTTCACCTACATCGAAAGTTTCAGGTGTATGACGATACCGCAACCCGTAGCGCTTGGGCAAAAAAGCCCTGAAAAACAAGGCGTTCCAAAAAACGAGACATTTGTGTGGTCATTGAGTAACGAAGTAGTTGTCCATCCATCGCTGATTGCGCCGTTAAGGGGTATGACCAAACAGCCCAGGAAAACTAACGACATGTTGACACAACGAAAGAGCCTTACCATCGTAGCGATCTGTCTGTCGCTGTTCACTCTCACTGCCTGTGGCAGTAAGCCGACTAAACAATCTGTCGAGCCGATCGTCACAGCACCTTTGGAACTGAGGACCACCGAGCGTGGGCCAGCTTTAGTTATTGAAGACGTATTATTCGACTTCGAAGAAGCGAGTCTTCGCTCTGAAGCTAATACCCTGATACGCCAAGCCGCCAACTTCCTGCAGGAAAACCCGGGACGTTTGGCTCTGGTAGAAGGGCATACAGATCACACTGGTGACAAAAGCTACAACCAGATGCTGTCCGATGCACGTTCAGATTCAGTAAAACAAAAACTGATGCGCTATGGAATATCGGAAGATCGCATAAAGACACAGGGCTTTGGCGAGACTCAGCCGGTAGCCTCAAACAAAACACCTGATGGTCGCCAGGCCAATCGCCGTGTCGAAATCGTATTCCAACAAACTTCCGAGCAATACAGCAGTTTGTAGATAAACCGCAGCCTCATTTCTCAGCGAATAAATTCTGAGAACGTAGAAACAAAAAAGGCGGCCTGTAAGGGCCGCCTTTTTTATTGCTTATAGGCTTGTAGCCTAAGGTCCGAACTGCGCTGTGGACTTGTACGCTTCACGTTGATAAACGCGGACATAATCCATCTCGAACTGAATAGGAAACAGATCGCTATTGGACACATCAGGTGTTGGTGCCCACGCACTACCGGCAACCAGGTAGTTCACAATGTTCATCGGCTGACGTGAAACCTGAGGGCCAAACAAACGCTTTATCTCTCGCCCATCGATATACCAGATAACCAGTTGTGGTTCCCAAAGGACACTGAAGGTATGCCACTCGCCATCGGCATAAGTTCCACCATCAGGTTTTTTGAACGACATGGTCGGTGCAGAACGCGTCTGTCCCGTATTCGGATCACCAAAGTGATAGGTCTGGAACGCATCTTCATCACCAAACGGATTCTCACCAAGAAATTCTATGATGTCGATTTCTGGCGCATGGAACAGATTGCCAGTACCGGCATAACGGTGATACAGGTAGTGACTGGACAAGGCACCAGGAGCGCCACTGACCTTCATGCGGGCTTCTGAGTAACCGTAAATAAAGCCAAATCGATCATGACTGGACAAGGCACCAGACAGAAATTCACAACGATCAAGCCCGGTAGAATCCGCCTCGTCACACACCGGTGGCAAATTCGGACGAAGCTCATCAGGAATTGGTACAGCGCTGATCACCATTGAATCACCCGTGAACGAGAATGGGTCATAACCGAAATCAGGGTTTTCCTGAGTATTGACGAAGTACTGCTGTTCGCCATTGATTATCCGGGTGTCACCCCAAACCAGGCCAGTCTGCCATTTGGTCGGATCAATGGAGTCTCCATCGAATTCGTCGGCGAAGACAAGATCAAAATTGTCGTCAAGCCAGAAGTCGACCGCTGACAAGTCATGGTCTTGCGCAAAGCTATCACCTGGCGCTTTGTAGATATCATCGTAGCGAGGTACCGGTGCGTTGCTCAATAGATGATAAGTAATGGTGATCGGTTCTGAACGCGCCGACTCATTGCCTTCGTTATCAACAGCCGCTACTTCATAGGAAAAGATATCACCAGGCTGTGGACCATTCTCAAGACACTGATGCAATCGATCAGCAAAACGCGTGTAGTTGCAATCAATGAAAGAGGTGGTTGCCCAGAACTTATCAATTTCAGCTTGTGAACCGGTGGCAGGATCAGTTTGATCACGACCGACTACATAAACATGTCCATCACTTCGATAGATGTTGTAAGCGACAACTTCAACATCATCATTTGCAGGAGCCCAGCTGAATTCAGCCCAGTCGTTAGAGATCAGATCGATACGAAGATTCTTTGGCTGTGTTGGCGGACCACCAGGAGCAGGTACTTCGTTGTCAGTTTCTAAAAATGAACCAAACGGGTCGGCCACGTTAGGGCTTGCGATCGCGTCAGCAAACGGTTCAGCAAGTGTGGGTACTTGCGGTTCTCCCAAGCTGGTATCAACAGGCCTATCTGGATTGTCCAATTCAGGCGCTGTCGGTGTCGGTGTCGGTGTTACAGGCTCAGGTGTTACAGGCGCTGTAGGTGCTGGTGTTACTGGCTCCGGTGCTGGTGTTGGCACAGGCACCACTACTGGAGTAGTAGGTTCCGTCACTGGATCATCAGGTGCAGGATTACTAACAGGCACTGGACCTGCTACTGGGGAGTCTTCAGGCGCTTCTGGAGCAACAGGCGATGGTTCGACTATCGGGTCATTCGCCAAGGGATCGGGCGTCGAATTTGAATTCGAGTCGCAAGCAGCTAGCGTTAGGCTCAACACACTCGTTGCGAGCAATAGATAAGTTTTTTTCATGATTCTCAATACAGGTGGAAACATCGCCGTCTTGGCGAGAGGTCAATCATACGTGTAATTTGGCGTTGTACCGGTCAAATCGGTACTGCGTCAAGTTTTAGGCGAAAGTTATCCGTTTCTTCACTTTTCAGATTTGCCTCCAGCCCAGCGAAAATGCCGCTGATCACCTGGCCACAGATAATCGTCCATGCCAGCCACTGAGCGCTCAGCTTCGCTGACGATCTCGTCCATGGCCCGTACCCGGTCTATGTGGCCTCCAAGGCGCGTGTAGTCATCGAGACGCAGTGTGAACTCTATCGGAGCAACCAGCGCTGGGGTCGGCACATAGCCAAATGCATTTTCCGGCATTTGCATGACATCAGCCATCACGGTAATTCCACCACCCGGCCAAACGTAGGCTGGAGCACCACCACAGGACACATAAGTTAACGATTCACGCACCGATCTGGTCAGTCGAACCGGGTTTTCCGTCACGCCTGCTCGTAAAGATCCCCCCGCGCCACCCATGAACAAGACTGAGCACAATGAGGGTTCGCAATTCTCGGCAACACGATCAACCGATTCTTTCAGTGCCTCTGGCAGATCAGCTGTCTTTGGCGAGAGATTTTCATCAAGTACAAAGTAAGCCCACTGCTCACCGGTAGTCGACACCATCAATAAGCGTAAGCCAGGATAAGCTATGGCGGGTTTAAATTCGTCAATGATGGTCAGAGGATCATCGATGTCAGTACCGCCCCAACCCGAACCTGGTTCCGCTACTTGAAAGTATCGCCCTGGTGTTGATTTCCGACCTTTGATTCGGATGCCCGTCGCTTGCATATCCAGCAGTTTGCCTGCTTGATGTTCAGACAACACGCCAGTGATGTGATCATCAACCACAACCACTTCATCAACATGTGGCGCCCATTGTTTGGCAAACATTCCTATTGTTGCGGAGCCACAACCAACACGCATCAGTTGTTCGCGTACACCATTAACAACCGGTGCTTGTCCAGCCTGAACAGTAATGTCTGCACCATTGTCGATAGTCATATCTACCGCTTGTCGATTACAGAGTTCCAACAAGGCTTGGCAGGTAAGTCGTCCTTCCTTCTTTGAACCACCTGTCAGGTGATTAACACCACCAAGCGATAACATTTGCGATCCGTACTCGCCAGTAGTGACATGACCTACCGCTTCACCTTGAACGCGCACCAAGGATTGCTCGGGCCCTAAATGACGATCGGTATCGATCTTTACCTTGACGCCACAGTAGCTGAAGATGCCTTCTGTAACGACAGTGACCATATCCACATCGTTGTACTTTTGACCTACGATAAAAGGCGCGGGCTTGTAGTCTGGATACGTAGTACCGGCACCAATAGCTGTGACAAAGCGTTCGGGTTTCAGGATATCGCCGTTCCAGGGTTCTACACTGGCTTCGACATTGTCATCGGTTGAGTTGGCTTCCGCGTCTGTGCTGTTGCTGTGTTGAGCAAGAAACGGAACCGCTCCATTGGCGGGGTTATCAGTTCGTTCAAGTATGGTGAAGGGGTCAACTCTTACCAGAGTACCGCCTTCATTTGCATATCGGTCGCAAGCACCACTTCTGCCATCTTTGATGTAGCACAGGACTGGGCAGGCGTCACAGCGTATCTTGCCGTTATCTTCAAGCTCGACTGCAAACCTGACCATCACGCACCTGCCTGTGTTTCAACTTCGATAGTGTGCTCCGCTCTGTGAATCGCGGCAAGTACCTTGTCTGGGGTCGCAGGTAATTCGGTCACCCTCGCACCACTCGCATCAGCTATCGCATTTAGTACCGCAGGAGCAGTTGGTATCAGAACATGCTCACCCAAACCTTTAGCGCCAAAAGGTCCATTGCTATCAGGCACTTCAACAAGAATAGATTCAATCGGCGGTATGTCACCAATAGTCGGGATCAGATAGTCATGTAAATTTTCTGTGCGCCCCGGAACAAACTCTTCCATCAAGGCAAGGCCAACACCTTGTGCAATTCCGCCTTGTATCTGACCCTCCGCAAGCACTGGGTTTATCGCTTTACCAACATCATGCGCAGCAATAAATTTTTCAAGCTTCACGGTACCAATTCGAGTATCAACATCAAGTACCGCCAGTTGCGCTGCATATCCATACATGACATACGGCACACCTTGCCCATTCTCATCAAGTGGCTCAGTCGGTGGATCATAAGATTCTATAGCCATCAATACATAGCCGTCGTCGTTGACGGCAAGCTCAGCCAATGCAATGGTTGCTGTGTCCAGGTCATCGCTTGTACGGTTTACAAGCAACTGCCCGTCGCCACACTCAAGTGTCTTGATTTGTGTGCAATTGGTCAAACGAGCAATTTCATTAAGCAGGCTTTTGGCACTCAACCTTGCAGCATTGCCGGATACAAACGTCTGACGAGACGCGGATGTCTTGCCAGCGTCTGGTGTGATTGCGGTATCGGGTCCGATAATTTCAATCTCTGATGCAGCAATACCTAAGGTCTCAGCGAAGATTTGCACAATGACGGTGTTCGAACCCTGCCCAATATCAATCGCCCCCTGATGCAGGCAGACTTTCCCAGCGGCAGTAATACCAGACTTGATCGTAGATGGGTTTGGTAGTGATGTATTACCACAGCCATACCAACCCGAAGCAATACCGATCCCGCGTCGCCACGGAGATGCATCTTGTTCCGCTTGTTTATTGAACGAGGCCGCGTCAGCCTTCGCAGCACTCCAGTGTGTCTCGAGCGCATCGAGACAGGCCTTGATGCCATAGGAATCGATGCGCTGTCCGGTGACCGTTGGCATATCACCTTCGAGTGCATTGATTTGTCTGAACGTTAATCTGTCAATCGAGAGGGCATTGGCAAGTTCATCGAACATGGATTCCTGTGCAATGGCTACTTGCGGCACACCAAAGCCACGAAACGCACCCGCTGGTGAGGTGTGTGTATAAACCGCATGCGCTTCAGCACGGTAGTCACGAATTCGATAAGGACCAGAGGCATGCACTGGTACACGATTGGCAACCGTTGGACCCCACGAAGCGTAAGCACCTGTATTGAATGTGCCATCAAAGGCGAAACCTTCGAGCATGCCATGCTTATCAACACCAATTTCAAGCTGCATGTCCGATGCATGACGTTTGGTGGTTGACTGCATTGATTCAGTTCGCGAATACACCAGCCTGACAGGCTTGTTCAGCAACCAGGCAGCCAAGGCTACAAACGGCTGAAAGGAGACGTCAAGCTTTGACCCAAAGCCACCGCCACAAGCTGTTGGCACGACTCGAATTGAGCTTTCAGGCAAATCCATAATGGCGGCAATACTTTCGCGATCGAGATACGCAGCTTGCGTACAACCATGAACTTCAAGTGTGTCAGCAACACGAACGGCAAAGCCTGCTTCTGGTTCTATATAAGCGTGTTCAACAAACCCCGTTGAAAAACGACCCCGCGCAGTCAGGAAACTCGTAGACAGTGCCGCAGTCGCATCACCGCACTTGACCTTGCCTCCACACAACACATTACTACCGTGATCAGCATGAACTAATGTAGCGTCGTCTTCGAGTGCATCACCTGGATTTAATGCGGCGCCAAGTTCGGTAAACTTTACCGGAAAGGTGCCAAGATCCAGAGCCAGCATTGCGTCCCTGTTGCCAACTACGGCAGCTACCGCCTCACCTTTGAACCGGCTAGCTGTTTCGGCGAACACAGGTTGATCAATGAAATTAGGAATGATGCCGAAGAGATTGCTTCCCGGAATATCTTTGGCGGTAAACACTCGCTCTATTCCGTCATGGCTCTGAACGAATTCATCAATATCGCCAAACTCGAAAGAGGCATGATGATAAGGCGAACGAACCAGTCTGAGCACCAGTGAATCGGCAGGCGCAACATCATCACCAAACAGATCCGCACCACTGACCTTTGGCAAACCATCGACACGTTCCAGTGCCTGTCCGACAACGTTAGGTGATAGCTCTGGCTGCGTATCGTCAGGGTTGGAGGATGCAGTACTGCTCGAGCGCTTTGCCAATGAACCCGCATCACACACCGCATCGATAATCTTTCGGTAACCCGTACAACGACACAAGACACCACCCAAGGCATCCTGCACCTCGTCGACAGTGGGGTTCTTGACTTTATGCAATAGTGCTACAGCACTGACAAGCATACCGGGTGTACAGATGCCACACTGAGCTGCACCGTGATGCAGAAAAGACGCCTTGAGTGCTTCGGTGATCTCACATTGTGTATTGAGCCCACGCAGCGTATCGACTGACTTGCCAGCAACCTGCCCCGCAGCCGTCAGACAAGCACAGACAGCTTTACCATCAACGAGTACGGTACATGCACCGCAGTCGCCCGCATTGCAACCAACTTTCACATCCAGACAATCACAGGCATCACGCAATAGCGTTGATAAGCGTGTTGTATGCGATGTGTGATGAGTGACTGATTCTCCATTCAGGGAAAAGGACAAAGCAATGGTGTTGTCGGGCGTCATGCTGCAGCGGCTCCCCATTTCTGAATACAACTGACAATAAGCCTGCTGAGCAATTCACGCACAACCTGATGGCGATAGTCGGCAGAACCACGTACGTCATCTATAGGCGACAACTCAGGCAGTTCAGCCTGCCAGATAATATTAGAAACAACATCCAATGTGAGCTCGTCGAGCTGACGTCCATTGATGGCAGACTCGACAGCTGCAAGACGAACCGCAACTGGCGAACAAGAACCAACCGAAACACGAGCATCTGTGATCTTGCCGTTATCGCGGGAAAGTGTCACCGCGATCATGGCGATAGAGATAACAAGGTAACGCCGTGCGCCTAATTTTTCAAAAACGCTCTGCGTGTCATCAGATTGCAGAGGGATATGAATGGCTATAAGGAGTTCGTCGTCGCTTAAAGCAGTTTGACGAACACCGAGTATGAATTCGGCCAACGGCAATACCCGCCGATTACCCTGGGAGGCCAGTTCAACACTGGCATCGAGTGCAAGTAGCGCTGGTACTCCATCAGCGGCAGGGGATGCATTGCACAAATTACCAGCAAGTGTTGCCGCATTCTGAATCTGTATCGACCCAACTTCTCGTGCGGCCGCTTTCAAGCCATCAAACGCCGGTGGCAGTGTCGCCTCGACAACTTCAGTCCAGGTGCAAGCCGCGCCGATTCGCCATCCGGATTGTTCACGGCTTATGCCTTGGAGCTCGGCGATTCGGCTTGTGTCAATAACGTCAGATGGTGGATGGTTTTCACCGAGAGCCGGATAAAAATCAGTGCCACCGGCAAGCACAGCCAATTGACTCGTCGCTCGGCGATCCAGAGCTTCTTCTAAGGTCATCTCACACACTCAACTTTCAATCTCGCAACTCTCAACCTTTATACCGACAAGTAAGCACTTCTAATGTCAGGGCTCGCATCCAGTTCCGCAAACGTTCCGTTGTACTTGATGTTGCCCCCTTCAATAATAACCGCACGATCTGATACCAATCGGGCGAAGTGAAGATTCTGTTCGGACAACAGCACTGGCAAACCTTCGCGCTTAAGCTTGAGAATGGTGTCAGCCATCTGTTCCACGATAACCGGCGCAATACCTTCCGACGGCTCATCAAGCAACAGAATGCGTGGATTACCCATCAAGGTACGCGCAATCGACAACATTTGTTGTTCACCACCAGACAAGGCTCGGCCACGATTTGAACGTCGCTCTGACAAATTTGGAAAAAGCTCGAACAGTATATCGATCGTCCACTCGAATACCCCACCTCGTGGTGCTTGCCTGCCAACTTCCAGATTCTCGATGATGGTTAGATCGGTGAATATTCGGCGTTCTTCGGGTACATAACCCACACCCAGTTTTGCCACTTGGTGAGGTGCTAACTGAGTCAATTCATGACCATCAAAAACAACCGAACCGCTTTGCGGTTTGACGAGCTGCATGATCGACTTGACAGTGGTTGTCTTGCCAGCGCCATTACGTCCCAAGAGAGATACCACTTCACCTTCGCCAATGGAGAAGCCTAGGTCGTTAAGAATATGCGCCTTGCCGTAAAAGCTGTTGATGGCACTGAGTTCAAGCATGATGCGATGCCCCATCGCGGGCGAAAACAGTACCACCACCCAAATAGACTTCTTTGACTATTGGATCGTTTCGAATGTCATCAACCGTACCGTTGGCAATCAATTCACCGCGGTTAAGCACCATGACACGATGCGCATGCGCAAACACGACATCCATATCATGTTCCGTAAACAGTACGCTGAGATTTTTCTCTACCACAATATCCGCAATCAATTGCATCAAGGTGATACGTTCACTGGGTGCCATGCCTGCCGTTGGCTCATCCATCAACAATAGTTCTGGCTCGTGTGCCAGCGCGATGGCTAATTCAAGACGCTTTAAATCACCGTAGGCAAGAATGGCCGAGTGGCGGTCGGCTTGACTGGTCATGCCAACAAGCTCCAACAAGGCCATGGCCTGATCCCGATATAGTTTGTGCGCAAACGATCGCACAGAAAAAATACGCCGGTGATGTGAGATCAACGCCATTTGAATGTTCTCAATGACAGTCATTGACGAATAAGTTGCCGTGATCTGAAACGTACGGCCAACGCCACGACGCCAGATTTGCCTGGGCTTAAGCCCGGTGATTATTTCGCCGTTCAGACGCACTACGCCTCGCGTCGGAGTAAGTTGCCCCATCAGCATATTGAAGCAAGTCGTCTTGCCTGCCCCATTCGGACCAATGAGCGCCAGCAATTCCCCATTGGCAACCTCAAACGTTACATCCTGAACCGCATGGATTCCACCAAAGGACTTTGACAAGCCTTCAACTGACAACACAGCTTTGGAGGTGTTACTCATTATTCTGTATTTACCCGACGAACCAGACCGATTCGTTCGCCAAGGCGCTGCAGACTTCCAACGATGCCATAGGGTGCGAGTATGACAACGGCAATGATAAGTAAGCCAAGCGCCAGTCGCCAATATTCGAAACGCGTTAAGTAGTCTTTGACGACTTCCAGGAAGCCTGCGCCCACAACACCACCTGACAAAGTCTTTACCCCACCAAGAAAGACCACAATCAAACCATCAAACGACTTTGCAATTTCAAGCTCAGTTGGAAACACACTGCCTTTGGAAAAAACAAACAAACCACCAGCAATACCTGCCATGGCACCGGCAAATGCAAAGGCTATCCATTGCACTCGCTTGGTATCAATACCGGTCGCCTCTGCTTGTCGACTCGAATCGCGTGACGCTCGCAAGGCATAACCAAACGGTGAATGAGCAACATGGCGCAAAAATATGATGCCGCCAACACCGACTATCACCGTGAAGTAAAAGTAGGCACTGGTTTCGGACAACCACTCAGCAGGCCAGATATCCACCAGACCATCATCGCCGCCGGTAAATTCATCCCACTGAAAAACCAGTGACCACACCAGTTGTGCAAGTGCCAAAGTGAGCATGGCGAAGTAGACACCAGTCAAGCGCAAGCACAACCAACCAATGATGACGGCCGCAAGCCCAGCACCAACCGGGGCCAATAGAAAGGCCAACTCCATCGGCGCATTGGCTTGCGACACCAGCAAGGCCGCGACATAGGCGCCACCACCGAAATAGGCCGCATGGCCAAAGGACACAAGACCACCAAGCCCAAGAAGAAAATGCAGGCTCGCCGCAAACAGGCAAAAGATAATGATGTCAGTTGCGAGCACAACAAAGAAATGCTGTTCGAGTAATGGCAAGGCACACAATGCGATCAGAAATACACCAACCATCACACGTCCAACAATGCCCGCTGGCTTGATAGGACGCTCGGGCTCACCCACCTGCCCATGTTCACCAGCAACCTCCTCACGGCCAAGTAATCCATAGGGACGTATTGTCAGCACCACAGCCATGACAACAAACATCAATACCAAAGTACTTTGCGGCAGATAGGCAACACCAAATACATTAAGTACAGATATCAATACGGCTGCTATGTATGCGCCTGGTAGTGATCCCATACCACCAATAACAACAACCACAAAGATCGCCGCAAGAATGTTGAAATCCATCAGCAGGTCAGCACCGCCTTTAGGCAACTGTATGGCGCCGCCGAGACCCGCCAAAGCTGCACCAAGAAAAAATACACCGGTAAACAGCCATGCTTGATTGACACCGAGTGCTGCGACCATCTCACGATCCTGCGTGGCAGCGCGAACCAGAATGCCGACACGCGTTCGTGCAATCAGAAACCACAAACCAAACAATACGAAGGGTGTTATCGCAATAAGTGCGAGATCGTATTTTGGGATTGGTTCGTCGAGGATACGTACAACGCCCTTGAGACCCGGTGCACGCGGCCCCAATACATCCACAGGACCCCAAATCATCAGTGCCAGATCCTGGATGACCAGTATCACACCAAAGGTTGCCACCAGTTGAAAGAGTTCTGGTGCTTTGTAGACCGGACGCAGGACGAGCATTTCAACAATGACACCCACTACACCGACGATTAATCCGGCGAGCACAACCGATGACCAGAAACCGATCGCACCAGGGAGAACCTGCATCAATGAATAACCGATGAAGGCGCCCAACATATAAAAAGAACCGTGGGCAAAGTTGACAATCCGGGTGACGCCAAAGATCAGCGACAACCCGGATGCAACCAGAAACAAGGTCGCCGCATTGGCAAGGCCTGTCAGTATTTGCGCTAAGAACAGGCCCATAGTGCCAATGCAGTTTTTTTAGTATTTGTTTCCGTGATGTTGGTAGAACTATTGCGGACGCAAAGCTCTGACTTCGTCATCGGACAACAAATAACCTGCGCCATCTTTGTACTCCCAATCAACCATGACGCCGGCATTGTCCTTCAAGGTAGTCGTACCAACAAAAGCACCCATGGTGGCTTGGTGGTCGATTTCCCGGAAATGAATTTTGCCCACTGGCGTCTCTACATCAAGCCCTTTGAACGCAGCTTTTATAGCATCGGTTTCGATAGAACCTGCGCGAGTCAGTGCAGCCGCAATAGATTGAGCCGTCATGTAGCCAACCAAGGAACCGATCTTTGGTGTTTCACCAAACTTCTCTTGGTAAGCATCGACGAAGATCTTGTTCGCACCATCTTCAAAGTCATACCACGGATATCCTGTTACCACCCAACCTTCTGGCGCTTCATCAGCTAAGGGTTCAAGGTACTCAGGTTCTCCGGTCAGCAAACCATAAACCTTACGACCATCAAACAAACCGCGAGTGCTGCCTTCACGTACAAATTTTGCAAGATCTCCACCGAAGGTCACGTTAAAAATTGCATCAGGTTTAGCACGCTCAATAGCTTGCACCTCTGCTCCTGCATCGATCTTGAACAGTGCTGGCCACTGCTCGGTGACAAATTCAACATCAGGTTTTAACGCCAGCAATGCTTTCTGAAAAGCAGCTACCGCATCTTTGCCGTAGGCATAGTTAGGCGCTATGGTTGCGTAGGTTTTGGCATCCGTTTTGGCGGCTTGTTCCGCAAGCATGGCCGCCTGCATATAGGTAGAAGCGCGAAGACGAAATGTGTAGTCGTTACCTTTTTCCCAGACGAGTGCATCCGCCAAAGGTTCCGCTGCAAGGTAAACCACTTTCTTCTCGGCCGCGAATGATGAAATCGCCAAACCAATATTACTCAGAATGGTCCCTGTGATCATCGCTACACCATCACGCGAAATCAGCTCCTCTGCAATTTTTACCGCCTCTCCAGGTTTGCCTTGATCATCTCGATAGATAAATTCAAGCGGGCGACCATCGATGCCACCGGCACCATTGATTTCATCAAGTCCAAGCTCAATACCGTTCTTGTAAGGACCTGCAAAAGCCGCCATACGTTTGTAGTGGTTTATTTCTCCGATTTTTATCGGGTCCGCTGCTGCGGCTGTACCTGTCGTGACGACAAATGCAGTAGCGGCAAGGATATTGAACAACGTGGATACTTTTTTCATGTTCTATCTCCTGTCGTGCTTGTTGTAAATCGTATGAGTGTTGATTCGTACTTGCTGCAAGTAAGTTATCAACTCATGAAACCAGTGTATTCGTTTCATTCACTCATTGCATCAATTCGTTGGCGATACACGGTCGGACCTTTGTCAATCGCGAGTCGTATCGGTTTGCGCTTCTGTGGCAAGCTCTCTTGTTCTTGAATCGCTTCAAGAATCGCCTTGTCCTCGTCAAATGCAACTCTGAACATTGCATCCATTTGTGCAGATGCCGCCTCATCGCCAACGGCCGCATTGCGTACATGCATCCAGCGATCGATCGTGTAGTGTTCATTGACTGGCGTAAGAAAATGCAAGGCAAAGATACGAACACCCTCATTACGCTGTTCCTCATCGAGTTGCTTGGCAACATCGGCGCTGCCGAAGTCGATAACTGCAGTACAGGGCAAATGTAAATAGTAATAGTGCCATCGATCGACATTACCGTTGAAGCCACCGAACTTCTGGAAAAAACCCACTGGCGGTGCATCTCGAATCCAACGCCAGGCAACCAGTACATCACCGTCTGTGTCTACCTTGACTGGAATGTCTTCACTGGCGGCATTACCCAGTGTCGTTGGGTGCACAAAACTGACGTGTGCGGGATCAACAAGATTCTCTGCGACATTCAAATAGTTGGCTTTAAGATGTAGTGCATCACCTTGATGTGCATGCCACGATGCATCATGAAATTGTGGCATGTCAAAAACCTTATCGACATCAGCCTTATCCGGGTTGCCCATCCAGATAAACACAATGTTGTGTTTTTCATGGGTTGCGTAGTGTTCGACATAGGCAGTTTTGGGAATGGTGTCTTGCCCAGGGATACGCACGCAACTGCCGCTGCAGTTAAACGTCATTCCATGATAACCACATTGAATGTCATCACCGATTCGCTTGCCATGTGACAGCGGCAATTGTCGGTGTGGGCAACGATCCTCAAGTGCGGCAATCGTGTTATCAGATTTTCGATAAACAACGATATGCTCATCAAGTATCGTGACTCTTTGTGGGTCATCGCCAATCTCAGAAGACCAACCAGCGACATACCAGGCATCACGTACCCAAGCTTGCGATGTGTTTGTCATTGTCACTTCAACCCGTCCTTGCCGATCGCATCATCATGAGTAAGCCCACCTACTCGAGGTAGTGGACGACCTGAATCAGTTACCGCGACAGCAACCATGATTTCATTGGCACGCGGCGCATCATTGATGCTCACCTCCATGCCATCAAAGTGTGACCGAACATAAGCCGCATCCTTGTGACCTAAGGGCACATCAAGCACCTGACCCATTGAACCCATCTTCTTGCTTGAGGCAACCAAAGCTGCGCCTTTCTGGACAGCTGCACGCAGTGGCTTGCCGAGCCGTGGATGCAAAATGGCCGCAGCATGTTCAAGCTCACCGTTCTCACCAACCATCGCCGACTTGCCATAGCTCTCTGCATCCGCTGGATCGATTCCCAACAGCGCAACACATTTATCACCGAGAAGACCACCTAGTTCCTCGCCGATAGTCATGAGGGTTTCAAGGTCTTCGCTGAAGACTCCCGCATACGGATTCTCGATGACCGCAACAGCCGCCGCACGTCGTGTTGGTGGGCTGATTGTCTTACCCATCTCCTGATGGGTTTCATCAATGAAGCTAACGATCTTACGAATCTTGGCCTGCGCCATCAACACTCTCCAACAATGGAAACGCATCACCGACAACGGCAACCACGTCCTTTAAATTAATATAAACAGCTGACACCCTGCCCACTTTATAAAACTGCTCAGCCATGTGAACACCCGATCGTATCGCCAGCGCGATGGCATCGTCATCAAGTTCACCGACCGCTACAGTCACTGGCCTATCGCCCAGATCAGAATCCGGGTTTAACTCATGGGCAGCGTGGCGACTGACCCCACTAGCATACGGTGCATCGACAGCATTTGCGATCAATGTCGCCGCTACATCAGCACTCGCCGCGTTTTTCGCCAGTACCGTCACAGCGTCCGCAATACCCAATGAATGGCTACGCCCTCGCCAACCGCTGGTCGCTATGCCACCAATTCCGCTTTGTTCATCAATCACAATATGAGCATCACGGCGTGGGACATCTGGATTAGCCGTAATACCTACGCGAAACACTTCCTGTTTGCCCAGTGCGAGCGCTATATCACCACCATTGTTGACTGCAAGCCGGTCGAGCTGCCTACCAGTCATCGCTTGTTGCAAGATATAGTCAGCGACTGACCCAGCAACCGCAATCATTGGCGTTACAAAGACCCCGCAGTAGGGATTCACCGCAGCCAACATACGCTGTGCTACAGGACCTTCGGGTTGCCTGACTAATGCTCGCTCGGTTATGGGAGTTTGCAGCGACTCGAGTTCATCGACCAATGTTTGCAACACCGATTCAAATGCATTAACAGCTTGCTCGTAAGCCAACTGCACTTGTTGACTGTCGCCGTTGGCGTCGACAAGCAAATCAATTGGTCCATGCTGTAAATGCAGCCGACCATCAGCCAAGGCCCAGGCAGAAGCACCAGCGAGTGAACTTACCTTTGCCGATGCATGCGACAAGCTAACGCAACCCGTCGGTACCGGCAATATCACTGGCGACCAGACCACCAACGCGTGCGTGAATACGCGCACCGGTAGTCATAACCAAGGCGAGCATGATTTCACCTGCTTTGGGCGCATCGTTCAAACCAACCTCCATAGAATCAAAGTGGCTGCGAACATAGGACGCATTAATATGTGTAACCGGTATATCAAGCCGCGTTCCCGGACCGCCCACTTTTTTGCATGACGGTACTATTGCTTTCGCATCACCGAGTACCTGGCGCATGGCATACCCACCCGGAACATGCCATAAAGCGCCATGCTCCAGCTCGCCATCACCACCCACAACAGCGCCCTTGCCGTAACCTTCGATAGCCGACACCCCACCCAGCGCATCAACAAGGCGATTGGCCATCTCGATCCCTAATGGCTTTAGCTCATCCATCAGGCTTTGGATATCCGGCTCGTAGCGTCCAGCATAGGGATTGCTGATCACGGTTAAAGCCGCAGCCCGGCGCAATGGAACATCCGCGATAGGCCCACCCTCATGATGAATTTCTTCAAGGGACAAGGCGCGTTTTCTGACAATGATTTCGGGCATAGCTTCTAACTGTTAGACTAAATGAAGTGGCAACTTGTTACACCCAATTGCCGCTCCGGGTCAACCCTTTACCGAAGTTACCAGGACTGGCAATGACAGAGTCGCCCAAAAAAATCGTCATCCGAAATATCGGTCGCATCCTGTCAGGCAAACTCGAACAACCGCTGATTGACGGCAATTGCGTGGTCGCGGTAGATGGGATCATCACCGAAATCGGCGATGCCGCAAGCCTCGACACCGACCAGGCGACAACCACGGTAGACGCCAAAGATACTTGGCTTGCGCCAGGACTTATCGACAGTCATGTACATCCTGTGATCGGCGACTACACCCCTCGTCAGCAACAAATCCACTGGATAGATTCCTGTTTGCATGGGGGTGTGACAACCATGATTTCTGCTGGCGAAGTCCATATGCCTGGCAGACCAAAAGATATCGTCGGACTCAAGGCACTGGCTATTGCCTCGCAGCGCTGGTACGAAAACTTTCGACCGTCAGGCGTCAAGATGCTGGCCGGCGCGCCAGTACTTGAAGAAGGTATGGAAGAAAACGACTTCAAAGAACTCTCCGAAGCAGGCGTCAAATTGCTTGGCGAGGTCGGTCTGGGCTCAGTCAAAGCCGGGGAAACCGCAGCTCAAATGGTCAAGTGGGCGCGTAAATACGGCATTCAATCCACTATTCACACGGGTGGACCTTCCATCCCTGGGTCTGGCCTTATCGATAAGGATGTTGTCCTTGAAGCGGACGCCGATATCATTGGCCATATCAACGGAGGTCACACAGCGCTACCGGATGATCAAATCATCTGCCTGTGCGAAGGCTGCCAGCGTGGCATCGAGATTGTTCACAATGGCAACGAACGTGCAGGCCTACTGGCGATGCGCACAGCATTTGAGATTGAACAATCCGAACGGGTCATTCTCGGCACCGACTCGCCGGCAGGATCGGGTGTGCAACCGCTTGGCATTCTGCGAATGATTGCCATGCTGTCGAGCTTAGGGAATGTGCCCGCCGAAATCGCCTTCTGTTTCGCTACCGGCAATACAGCGCGAATGCGTGAATTGGATAGTGGCGTTGTCGAGATCGGCAAAGCTGCGGATTTCGTCATCCTTGATCAGGCACAGCATTCTCCCGGAAAGGACATGCTGGAGAGCATCGAACAAGGCAATTTACCCGGCATTGGCATGACTATCATTGACGGCGAGGTTCGCTCGCATCGAAGTCGAAACACCCCTCCAGCAACTCGCCTACCCGCCGTTATCTAGGGTATTTCCTAGTGGTGTAGGGAAGCGAGAAACCGATGTGAAACCTACACTTCCGTGTATCACAGCAGTTGTTTCAGGCCTTCAAAGGTAAATTGGCGCCTAATTCGCATAGGTCTCTAATTGCTTAATTTACACTTTTCTTAACCTAACAAGAAGAAATCGACAATGGGCGCATTTAAAGAGCCACACGGTGGTTCGCTCAAGGAACTGTATCTCAACGAATCTGCCGCCGAGCAAGAACAGCTTCGCGCTGGCGATTACCCAACCTGGGATCTCACAGAAAGACAGCTCTGTGATCTTGATATGCTGACCAATGGGGCCTTTTCGCCTCTCACCGGGTTTCTGAACGAAGCTGAGTATCTTGGCGTTTGCAAGGATATGCGCTTGCCCGACGGCACCTTGTGGCCCATGCCGATCTGCCTTGATGTTAGCGAGGAATTTGCATCGAGCCTGGAAATCGGTAAGCGTCTCGCACTTCGCGATCCAGAAGGCGTGCTGCTCGCGACGATGGATGTTGAAAGTATCTATCAACCTGACAAACAACAAGAAGCGGTCAATGTCTTTGGTACTGAAGACGACGCTCACCCCGGTGTCGATTACCTGATGAATCGGGCGGGATCAGTTTATGTTGGCGGCCGAGTTTACGGTATCGAGCCACAAACTCAATTCGATTTCAAACTTCTACGTGATTCGCCAGCTGAGCTTCGTGGTCGCTTCCGTAAACTGGGTTGGCGCCGCATCGTTGCCTTTCAGACGCGAAAACCTATGCACCGTGCACAACAAGAAATGACTTTTCGTGCGGCTCGTGAAGTGCAAGCTAACTTGCTGATTCAACCTGTTGTTGGCGTCACTAAACCTGGTGATGTTAATCACTTTACGCGTGTTCGTTGCTACGAACATGTCCTTGAAGAATACCCGGAACAAACCACCAGTTTTAGCCTGCTGAACCTTGGCATGCGTATGGCTGGACCGCGCGAGGTTCTCTGGCATGCAATCATTCGCAAGAACTATGGCTGCACACACTTTATTGTCGGCAACGACCATGCGAACCCTGGCGAAGACAGTAACGGTAAACCTTTTTATGGCCCTTACGACGCACAAGAGCTGTACAAAAAACACGAAGAAGAACTCGACATCACCATGGTGCCTTATCGCAAGATGGTCTATGTCGAAAATAAAGCGCAATATTGTCCAGAAGACGAAGTCGAAAAAGATGATCAAGTACTGGACATCTCAGATTCAGAGTTTGGTCGGCGTCTTAGCGAAGGCCTTGAAATTCCCGAGTGGTTTTCGTTTCAGAAGGTCATCGCTGAATTACGCAACACTCACCCACCCAAGAGTCGTCAGGGTTTTACCGTATTTTTTACCGGGCTTTCAGGCTCTGGAAAATCAACAGTGGCTAACGCCTTGAAGGTCAAGCTTCTTGAAAACGGTTCACGACCAGTCACCTTGTTAGATGGCGATGTCGTGCGAAAGAATCTATCAAGCGAATTAACTTTTTCCAAAGAACATCGTGACCTTAATATTCAACGTATTGGTTATGTTGCCAGTGAAATTACCAAGAATGGCGGTATCGCTATCTGTGCGCCTATCGCACCGTACGCAAAGACACGTAAATATTGTCGTGATTTGATAGAGCCACTTGGTGGTTTCCTCGAAGTGCATATCGCGACAACATTAGAAGAATGCGAACGTCGTGATCGCAAAGGTTTGTACAAGCTCGCACGCGAAGGAAAAATCAAGGAATTTACCGGTATCAGCGATCCTTACGAGGATCCAGTCAACCCTGAAGAAAAAATTGATACCAAAGATCTCAGCCCTGACCTTGCAGCGCACAGGATCGTCTTGAAACTTGAAAGCATGGGATACATCGCTTAAACGAGCGGATGCTAATGGCTTATCGATCAGTTCTTGATCGATAAGCCAACAATGATCACTGTAATACCCCCTGTACTTTAGACTGTAACAAGCAATAAAAAGCATAGGCACATGCACTATGATAGTGCGCATGTGTTATACGTTGATCACAACAGATAGCTTGCCACTTACGAACCTGCCTTAAGTTAAAAAAACCTCTATTGTCTATCGAGAAGCCATTAGCTATATTCATAGCAACGTTGAGATGTACTTGAACGTCAACTAGTACAACACACGGAAATCAAGCTGATCAGCGCAAACTTCTCAAACCTTGAGCAAGCTCTGATGCACACCGTCGATGCAGAGCTCAAACTGATGCATTCATTCAGCAAAAAAAAGCTGCCAATTGATGTCGCGACAACGGTTGCAATGCGCATGTCTCGCGCAATAGTTTCATCTATCTGCAGAATCGGTGACTCACAAGCTTCCAGCTTATCCGAAGAAACCCACAAGTTTTTACAACAAGCGACTCACCGTTTGATAGACCTTAGCGCAGTCTATGAACACAGGATTCTTGAAGCGGACAACAAGGATTCCCTGTTGTTGATCTGGAAGGCCTGAGATTAGCGGCGTCGCAATATACCAAGTGCAAAAACTGCTACATACGCCAGTGAAGATGCGGCGTTTGCCACATAGGTCAAGGCAGCAGCACGCAACATCTCTGCAGCACCATCGTGATCACGTTCATCAACCAGCTTGAGGCGCTGCAGTTCATGCAAGGCGCGTTTACTCGCATCAAACTCGATGGGCAAAGTGATCAACTGTGTGAGGATACTGCCAGCGATCAGCATCATGCCACCATTCAATATCAAGTTACTACCAAGAAACCCCGCACCTAAAATCATACCCATACCAAGCTTATTTCCGAGTGCCGCAAGTGGCATCATTACAGCCTTGGCTTTTAAAGGTCGGTAGCCAGTAGCATCCTGAATGGCATGCCCTACTTCATGCGCTGCAACTGCAATCGACGCGACACTCGGTTCGCTGTTTATTCGTTCTGATAATCGAATTAGTTTTTGCGACGGAATGTAGTGATCGCTTAACTCTCCCTTGGAAACTTCGAGCGTTACCGATTGCAAGCCATTGCTATCGAGAATATGCCGAGCAACCGAATGCCCATTAACATTTAGTCGATTGGCCACTTGCCCCCACTTGCCATAGGTACGCGTCATCCACCAACGAACTACACCTGCAAGTAAAAAAGAAATAACGCCAACGAGAATAAACATTTAGCTTAGTTCCGGTAGATCACGATAGAGTTCAAGCGCTTCCGGATTCATAAGTGCCTCGGCATTATCTATCGGCTGCTTATGAACCACTTTTCGCACAGCAAGTTCAACAATCTTTCCGCTTTTAGTACGTGGTATGTCTGCAACCTGAATGATGACCGCCGGCACATGGCGCGGTGTTGCACCACTTCGTATCTGTGATTTGATTCGTTTGATCAATTCATCATCAAGATTCACGTTGTCAGCAAGGCGTACAAACAGAACAACTCTGGTATCACCTTCCCAGCTCTGACCGATAACAATACTTTCCTGCACTTCTTCGAATATTTCAACCTGGCGATAGATTTCGGCAGTGCCTATGCGCACCCCACCCGGGTTCAGCGTGGCATCTGATCGGCCGTGTATGACCAGTCCATGGTTTTCAGTGATATGAGACCAGTCACCATGACACCAGACGTTATCAAAACGATCGAAGTAAGCTTTGTGGTAACGGCTGCCATCGGTATCACCATAAAAACCGACTGGCATACAAGGGAACGCTTGAGTACATACCAGCTCACCCGGATCACCAGCGGCTTGCGCTTTACCTTGCTCATCGAATACCTGCATGTCCATACCTAAACCAAGACACTGCAGTTCACCTCGATGAACCGGTAATTCAGGATTGCCCAAGGAAAAGCACGATACGATGTCTGTCCCTCCCGACATTGATGACAGGCAGACGTCTTCTTTGACATGTTGGTAGACGTAGTCGAAGCTTTCGGGCAGCAGAGTTGACCCTGTTGACATCAACACTCGCAACGATGACAAATCATGTGTTTTTATTGGATTAAGTTGGGCGTTTCGACAGGCGTCTATAAACTTTGCAGATACTCCCAAGTGCGTAAATTTTTCATCTGCAGCAAAGTCGAACAAAACATTACCGTCTGGGTGAAACGGTGATCCGTCATACAGCATAAGTGTCGCACCTGCTGCAAGACCGCCGACTAACCAGTTCCACATCATCCAACCACAGGTTGTAAAAAAGAAAACTCTGTCGCCAGGCTGCACACCTGCATGCATCACATGCTCTTTCGCATGCTGTAACAATGTGCCACCGGTGCCATGCACAATACACTTAGGTTTACCTGTCGTGCCAGAACTGAACATGATGTAGAGCGGATGATCGAACGGCACCTGTGTGAATTCCAACTCGCGCTCAGGCGCTTCAGTCAAATACGCACCCCAGGATTTTCGTTTTTCGAGCGCTGAGCCTTGCAAACGGCTTTGCCCACCAGTGCCTACAAAGTCAATTTCAACTACTCGCTTGACTGACGGCAGGCGTTCGACCAATCCATTCACCGTCTCGGAAACATCATGCACCTTGCCCGCATAATGGTAGCCATTAATGCAGAACAAGACTTCTGGTTCAATCTGACCAAACCGATCATGAACACCGTCTATGCCAAAGTCTGGCGAACAGGACGACCAGATTGCACCAAGGCTAGTTACCGCCAACATGGCGACAATTGACTCAGGCATATTGGACACATAGGCCGCTACACGAGTCCCCTTCTCAACTCCATCCGCTGCAAGAGCTGCAGACAAACGGGTTACTGCATCAACAAGCTCAGCTTGGGTCAGGCGCGAACTGACGCCACCTTCACCTCGAAAGACAATCGCTTCATCGTTGTCTTGCCTGATCTGTCGACCACAAAACAAGAGATTTTCGGCGAAATTCAAACTCGCATTGGGGTACCAGCTGGCCTCTTGTATTCGACCATTGTCAATCAGCGTGTCAGCACCATTCGTTTGCGTCAGACGCACGCCACAATAGCGTCGAAGTTCTTCCCAGAATTCAGCACGATGCTGAATCGACCAACTATGCAAAGCGACATAGTCATCCAGCTGAAGATTGTATTTGGATGCTATCGACTGACGAAAGTCAACGACAGACAAAGAGCCGATATCGGCCGGATTGGGTTGCCACAGTTTCATGGCCCAATCATAACCCAAGCCTTGATATCAGGTAATTAGCTCACACCAATGCTTTGAATAGCTAAACAAGTCAAGACCTGACCACATCTTCCATGATGTGGTTTTCAGTAGCTGTTGATAGTTGTTAGAGCCATCGGCTCAGGTCAGCTCGCCTATTTATCGTCCATCACTCCCGGTTCAAAGGGTCTGAATTCGTCTTCGGCCACAGCGAGCAGGTTTTGCTCCACTCCGCCGCGCAGTACACGCATCGCATAACCTAGATCCTCCCGCGCCATTCGTGCCTCATCACTGAGCTCACGAAAGTCATGCGGATTCGCACAGACCAATCCGTTGATTTCGACGATGACGTCACCACCGAGTAAAAACTCCTGATCACCTATCTTGGCGGGAACTACACCTGCCCTGAGTCCAGACGCTTCAGCTGCCGAACCCGACACTACGCGCTGCACCAGTATTCCGACTTCAGGCAAATTAAGTGCGGCCGCTTGCCTTTCGGTCAACAAGATGCCTTCAAACCCTGCCCAGAAACCCGAACTGTTCAACAAGGCATCGTGTGCTGTTTCCATAGAAGTGGCGAAGCCTATGCCGTTGTTTCCGCCACTGCGAGTCAGAATAAAACTGACAATCCCGATGACTTCACCATGTTGATTGAACATTGGCCCGCCCGAGTTACCCGGATTGATTGCGGTGTCTGTTTGCAACAATCGCACTGGTGAACCACCCGCCATCAAGCTGCGTGTGCTTTTGCCAGACAGATGACCGACACTCAGTGTATGTTCGATACCGAACGGTGCACCGATAACAAAAACTGGTTCTCCAATATTCACGTCAAGGTCACTACCAAGACGCATCAATTTTGGATTTGGATGTGGCTTGTTCATGCGTAAAAGCGCAGCATCACTACTGGCGATGGATGAAACAACCTCCGCTTCAAAATACTTGCCGTCCTTGAAGCTGATACTGATTTTATGAGCCCCATCTACAACATGTGCAGCCGTCATAACGAGATCATCTTCAATCAGAAATCCCGAACCAATGCCGGAGCCTCTGGAATTTCCACGTGCAACATCTTGCGCCGTTGCAGTTCTGATCGTCACAACCGACGGGCTCAGCTCCTTATAAAGCTCTGAATAGTCAGTTGCAGTTGCCATCGACGGCAGAAAGAGATAAGCAACTACAAAAAATAATAAGGCACTTACGGTAGGTTGTCTCATGATCTTGTGCTCCTGGGTGTTTTTGCTTCAGATTAAACATCCGACTCTTATCTCCGCCTGACGTTCAAGAATTTTCGAACCCAGGCAACTACAGAATGCCGAACAAGCATGAATTATCAGACTAAAACCCATGGAAACACAACTTTTCAGGAGAAATTTACATCGATGTATAAACCCGGCAAGACAACAAAAGATTCTGTGACCATGTGTGCACTAAAGTTGCCAATTCCAGCCGTGCACGCTATCGAAAGGCAGGCGAATATCGAAAAAATCCGGATGACTCAAACTACGTGTTTCGTTTGGCACACCTGTTAATGATCCATCTACATCGGTGAATTGACCCCAATTGATCGAGTCAGATTCACTTAGATTCGCTTGTTGAAATTGACCAATAAATCCTTGCGGCGTACCGACGAGACGTACGCTATCGATTGTTGCATCAATAAATTGATCGATCTCACCAGCTTCATTATTTGCGCTGACAAAGCAGGCGTTGAGATCAAGACAACTAAATGCGTTGAAACGCTTTGCACGGCTTGAACGCGGTCCAGTCGGTAACTGATAGAAACCGCCAAGAGAATTTTCAGGATGAGCAAACCTTGGTGCTCGTTCGGTTTCAGTGACGGGCAACGGATAGCTATTCAAGGCATTGGCAGTTTGCCCAGCCACGACTACATCATCGAGAATATCACCACCTACAACGCCAACGTGACTATCAGCAACCACGGCCCGCCGAAGCGTGGAGTTTCTCTGTAACCAAACACCACCAGAGTGTGCCTTATAAACCGCGACCCCATCGAATACACAACGAGATTCAAGCACCGGGTCAGTCCGCAAAATACTACCTGGGTGATCCATGAACAAGCCAAACCCAGCAGCGTTGTCAAGCGATAGCGCGGAGCCATCAAGTGGATGATAAATCGAGTGGGCAAGATTGTCCGTGAACGCACAGATCCGGTCAGTGCCGGAGGCATTGTAGGCTAATAGATCTGACTGTTCGGTAACAGGATCATAGTAAAAACCATGCCCACCCAGTACGCCAGCTGCGCGATTGGCCGTGACGGTGTTAAACGTATTGCGCAACCAGAAAGCAGAAGCACGATGCTCTGACTGCTCACTCTGTCCCAAGGTATCAGCGGGAAAGGCAAATCGTTGGTGATCAACAATCCTGCGTGTGAGCACTGCCAAATTGTTTTGAAACGTATTTCTAACTTCATTACCACGCTCGGATGGTACAAACGCATGACTGGTAATATCAAAGCTCACGATGTTTTCAACAGTTACGTCATCTGTATCAATCACACTGATGCCACGATGAAAGCTATTGTGGATAGCGCTGTTTCTAATGAAATGGTTACGCCCATTGCCAACGAAATACCACATGAATGCATAACGTTCGGGGCGAGCAACTTGACCAACACTTCGAAGTTCAAGCCCTTCGATTTCAACAAGAGTCAGTGGTTCATCATCACCGGGACGCGCCAGTGAACTGCCGACAATCGCTAGGCTGGCACCGATGCCCGTCAACGCTGAGGAGGCATCGCCTTCAACGATGACATTGCGACTTAACAGACCCACTTCCGCACGACTGTCCAGTATTCGACCATCCAGCTCCTGCTGTTCACCGAAATGGTCGAAGTTCAAAGGCTGATCAAGTGTAAAAGTACGCCCATCGGTTGCACTAATTACCCGCGTTTCTGCTTCGCGCGGTTCAACATTAGATGAAGCAATAACAATCGAATCACCCACTTGCCACTGTGTATCGTGAGCGAGTGTGATAACTGAATCGCCCCGCCGAACGGTTCCTTCCAGGCTGGACCAGCTACGTTTTGCGGCACTTGAACCATAGATCTCAAGTGTCGCTGCATCTTTAACCATCAGCATGCGCTGCTCGGCCCCGTGACGGCTAGACCCACCGACATCGCCCGTCAACGTCAGGCGAAATTTTCCATCGAAAGAATCAGCATTCGAACCAATCGCAAGTCGTGCTGACGCGCCACTCACAACTACGGTTTGTGCCCGTACAGTCACTTCATCACAAGAGGCCAACGAATCATTCACTGTCAATTGGCCTGCTACAAGCAAGGTGGCAAAATTCACAGAGCATCGATCAAGCTGGATCGAATCGCCCGCAAGTACAGTCAAGTGATCACTGTCATCAGTATCACCAAAGTACTCAGACCATCTGTTGCCGCTACCACTACGCGCTTGACTCTCTGGTAAATCATTCGCGCTAGTCGACAAAAGACTCTGTGACGATTCGATCGGACTCGAGCTACCACTACTATTGGCGCTTGCGATGGATGGCGCCCTGACACTTGTACCTCCATCACACGCACTCAAAGCAAGTAAAGCCATTGCGTGGGCGACTATTGCGATCCTGTTCAAAACAACCCCTATCGCACCCGATAGTTTGTTTGGCGGCGGCAGATCTCGGCAAATTCAATGACAAATCAACAATGTCATTGTTGGAACAAATTAGAGGTAATTTGTTGGTTGACGTAGTATTTGTAATATCAAGGCTGTTTGAACACCGCCAGTGACACCACCAGCACGGTCAAGCCTAACAAGACCCAGGGTAAAGCGGGGTTTGTTTGTTGTCCTGACTCAGCTTGGCGCCGCCAGCGCCTATGCATAATAGAGTGAATCGCACTGACAACAATAACCAGTACAATCTTGATTTGCCACCAGGTAAACGTATACCAACTACCCAACACAACCAGTACGATTCCAAAAAGCCAGGTAAGGCCGATACCCGCTTCAGTGACTCGGCGAGCAAGCTTCATTTGATCGGCGCTTGTGCCGTTTAATGAGGTCATCAGAGTGATCAAAAATAGAGACCCGATCCAGATCACAACCGCCACTATATGCAAAGACTTGACTAACAAGTAAGTCATGCGATCCCTCTAACCCGACAACAGAAGAATAAGAATACCCGCTAAAACCACAATTGTGCCAATCCATTCCGCTCGACTTGGCCGCTCACGAAAGAAAAATAACGAGAGCAACATAGCGAAAAGAAACTCACTTTGCCCAACGGCGTTTACCAACGCTGGAGAAGCAAGTGCAAAAGCTATAAACCAGCAGGAAGATCCGCCAACGCTCATCAACCCGGTAAACAGCACCAATTTATAACGACGGGCAAGATCACGAAATTCCGATGCGTCGCGAATAGCAATCGCTATTGAACAAGTAAGGAGTTGCATGGTGGCGAGTACAAACAAGCTGGTCATGCCCTGGGTAACCGGATCAAATAGGTCGGCATTCAGCGCGAGATTGGCCTCGCGGACAAAAAGCCCAGTTAAAGCGAGAATGACGCCGGCTATTACACCCATCCAAAGACTCTTCCAGTCAAAGCTCGGCGCCACCGGTGCATCCTTTGTAACAACACGTGCGCGCCCCAGTAAAAACACACCAACAGTGACTAACAACAACGCTAACCATTGTGCAGCGCTGAACCACTCACCAAACAAAATGACACCAAAAAGCGCTTGCGCTGGAACCATGATTTTGAGATAAACAATGCCGATAGCAAAATTGCGTCGTTTAACCAAACTGGTTTGTACGATAGTCGCGATAAGCTGTAGCCCGGCAGCGGCGCCGATCCAGAGAAAAAACGTTGGCCCTAATTGCGCCAACCACTCGCTTAGGCTTAAACCAGATTTACGCAGAAAAATAATCAGCACCAGTGCCGAAATTGGTACACCTAAAAATACACGCGACAGCGGGCTGGCCCAGACACTGGGTGGGCGCACTTGTCCAGCAGCAGAGATACTGACGAGTCGTTGCCCAGCAATGCGAAACGCCTGGAAAGCACCACCAAAAAAACCGAGCCACATCCACACTTCAAGCACGAGGCAACTCCCTCCCCGAGAGCAACGTCTGAGAACCAGAGCATTCTAGTTCGAAGACCCCGAAAAAGACATCACTACATCAGTGCCAATCTCCTACATCGATATGAACTCTTTTGGGGTGGTATTCAATTATGGACACCGACTAAACCTACTCCTTGTCAGCCTGGGTTTTCCAACTAATCATTGGTCATCCCTATAGCCCTGCTACTTTGGTTGAACCGCTAAGTGGTAGATTTCTCCAATAGCTTTCCAAGTGCTCAGACAACTCATCTACTGACATTGTGGAGGCGTCCACATCACCAAACACATGCTGACCAACCGAGGTATAGATATCAGCATAGGCATTTTGTAATTCAGCATACGCAATGTCATACCTGGCTTGAGCAACAATGCTGTTCATGTTTTCTCGGACATAAGTTTGGTAGCTTACCTTTCTCGATTTATAACCACCAACAATCTGGTCAAGTATGTTGTTGTTCACCGTGTGTAGCTTTTCTACAGTACCAAGCTTTTTTCTGGCAACTTCAAATCGGCTTAAACCCACATGAACCTGTGTAATAACGGCCATTGTCAGCGCGAGCGCCCGTTGATCCAGGAATTCTCCATTGACTTCTACCGTGCGCGCTTTGTAGGGATACTTAAAGGCATCCACAATGTTCCAGCTGGTTTGAGCACCCCAGTTGACCCATTGGTTGTTATACAAATACTCATTGTTGTCGTAGTTGAATCCACCAAAAAAGGACAGATTTGGCAATACCTCTAATAATGCAACCTGCGCTTGCTTCTGATTGATTCGTTGCTCATAGCTCAACTCTCTGAGCTCTGGACGGTCAAGCAATGCCGCATCGATCAACTTTTCAGCAGCCCAACTAATACTGTCGAGATTCTCATACTGTTTTGGGATAACTATGGTATACGGAGTTGATGGATCAATATTAATCAACGCAGCTAACTGCATTTTCGCCAAACGCATTTCCCCTTCCAAGGATTGGATATTCTCCTGAATCTGCAAAAGCTCTCTCTGGTAGGTCAACGCTGGCATTGGAGAAGCTTTGCGATCTTCGTACGCCTTCTCAGCGGAATCTAACGCCTGGGAAACATCTGCTTCAAAAATCTTCAATTTTGTGGCCAGTCTCTCGGCACTCACCGCTCGCCAATACGCTGTTCGCACATTAGCAATCACCCGATTTATCACAATGCGCTTACGCTCATTGGCGATCAGTACCCGATCCGCACTCTGTTTGGCACGAACATAAGACAATCCAAAATCGAGAATATCCCAACTTAATCTCAAACTAGCATCGGTTACGTCTTTTTCACTTGAGGTAGACGGCGTAGTCGAAGGATCTCCAATGGTGTTTTCATTGAACAAGGGACTGGATCTCGATGCACTGTAGTTGTCTCGACCGCTTAAACCGGCTGAAGCGACAAGCTTAGGTAGTTGTTCCAGACTCGACAGTTTCGATTCGCTAAGGCGTAGCGCCTCTTCAAACACCTCGACTTTGTAGTCCAAGTTGTACTTGATCGCTCGAGCCATCGCATCATGAAGGGATATCGGGCCGCTAATCGGCTCCTGATCCATCATCAGTGACTGTTGTCTGAGATCTTTTGTCGTTTGTAATTCATCGAGCGACAAAGGCTGAGTAGTGACAGTGCAGCCACCCGCAAGAACGATGGTACAAAACACTGGAAACACTTTAAACATTTTCATTTTATTCATGATAAGGGCTACGTTGTAAGGTGAAAAACTCGTTTTCAAAGGATGGTTTGTTTGTTAATGACTGGTAAGTGTTAGTGAGACCGGGCACCGGAATCTGAGACTTCCGTAATGACGCCGGTGATGGTATTGATCTCGACAAATCGAACCAGATCTGCTGCGTTATCCCGATGTGCAATAATTTTCAATCGGACAACATCATCAGCAATCGCTCGATGCACAATGAATTCACCGCTGGCTAATTCTGAGACCCATTGCGGTAACGGCTTTCCATTCGAAAGTGTCGCTGTGTAATGGGTAACACCTTCAGAACGTTCTGGATCAATCGTGCTAACAACATTAATGGCAAGGCTGTCGCCTAACACAATCGTATCGATAAAGATTCGCCCGCAATCATCGGTCGGATCGATACTCAACGTGCCGCGGTATCCCTTCCCTGACGAAAATCCTTCAGAGATGGGTGAATCAAGATATTGAACATGAAGTGCCGTATCTAAACCACCTGCGAACGCGCTGCGACTAAACCCGAGGTATGCGAGCGTATTGTCGCCAAAGTAGTCCAGCGCTTGAACGCCATTGAGAGTGCGTAGTAACACATTGTCACTGACCACAGTCAATGTCTGGAAACCACCTGAAGCAGAGGCAAATTCAAGAATATCTATAGACTCGAACGTGCTTGGTACATACGGTGGTGTAACAGGTTCTGCGGCACCTAATGATGGTTCTCCAACGGGTGAGAAGTCATTGTTTTCGATCGAGGTATTGACACTATCGTTACCAATCCCAACGAACACACCTGAGTCAGAGGATGCGTTAGACAACGCGATAGCATAGTCTTCTGGATCCTCGATAATGGAATCATCGTTTATCGGAAGACCAATGATCAGATCGTCCATCGATGCACCATCTGCTGGCGCTGTGTAACTAAGAGTTCCGGCAGAGTCATCGTTGGTTGAGTTTCTAAACAAGCGATCGATCGATAAAACATTCGAACCTCGAGCATTGAGAATGGGCTCAAAAGAGACGTCCGGGTTTCCAGCTACCGCTGCTTGAACCGCTGAGACGAAGCTTCCATAGTCCTCACTGGTGGTGTCAATGTCGGCAATATTGATATCTACGTTCACATTTTCACCAAGTCCATACGTACCACTTAATGACACGATGTACTGCGCAGTGGATCCTTCATCGATTATCGCCGCGCCGGAAATACTCCACTCACCCGGCCCCTCGACTCCACCATTGATACCTTGGGTATCGAGTATGGTCACGTCAACAGAGGTCGAGCTGCTCAGACCAATATTGGCTCCTGTGCTCGATGCTCCGTTGCTAATACCGAGAGAGAACTGCTCATCACCTTCTAGTAACTCATCATCGGTGATCGGCAGTGCTATCACTAGATCACTCATCGACGCGCCATCGGTGGGCGATGTATAAGTAATCGTGCCGGTAGCCTCGTTGTAAGAGAGCGTTGGATCGGCATTGACAGCAGCTTCAATCGCCGCGATCAGTGATCCAAGGTCTTCAGGGCTAGTATTCAGATTATTTAGCGCGAGATCTACCGTGACAGATTCACCTGCACCATAAGTTCCGGTAAGTGCCAGAGTGAATTCAGGAATTTCTCCTTCCATCGCTTGCCCAGGTCCTGTGATAGACCATTCACCTGGTCCTTCCACTAAACCACCGGTGCCACCGGGTTCTGAGCCTTGTGTGTCGATTATTGTCGTTTCAACACTGCCAGTCGCGGAATCTATCGCAACGTCTGATCCACTTGGGCTCGACGGATTGCTTAAGCTAAACGAGAAGTCCTCAGGTCCTTCGATGAATCCATCGTCAATCAATGGTAAATCGATCAGGATGTCGCTCATCATTGATCCATCCACTGGCGCGGTGTAAATCAGTGTGCCCGTCATCGGATCAAAGGTGACATCCGGGTTGCTACTCACTGCCGCAGTAATTGCGGTAATCAGATCCCCATAGTCGTTAGAGCTGGTATCGATAGGTGTCAAACCGAGATCCACGGTAACAATCTCACCTGCGCCATACACACCGGTAAGAGATACGGTGTATTGAGGCGTAGACCCTTCGTCACTTTGACCAGGTCCGGCAACAGACCAAAGCCCAGGTCCTTGTAGGTCTTCGATGGTAGTCATGACAGACATACCAGTCGAATCGACACTCACGTTACCGCCGGTTGACGAACTAGCGTTTTCAAGTGAAACGATAAAGTCTTCCGGTCCCTCAATAATGCCATCGTCAATGATCGGGAGATCTATCACAAGATCAGTCATCGAAGCACCATTACTCGGAGCGGTGTAAGTCAGTACACCAGTGACGGGGTCGAAAGTGACATCCGGATTGTTGGCAACCGATGCTTGAACAGCAGTGATAAAGTCAGCGCGATCAGCGTCGCTAGTGCCAATATCATCGAGACCAAGATCTACCGAAATTTCCTCGCCACTACCGTAGATTCCGGTTAGTGATACAAGGAATTGCGGAGCGTTACCTTCGACAACGTCGCTCGGCCCAGTAACTGCCCACTGACCGGTACCACGCACCTCAATAGTGACTGTGGCATCGTCAGTCTTACCAAATGTGTCAACAATCTCGTAGTCAAACGTGTCGATACCGGCAAACCCTGGTGCGGCTGTATACTCATAAGTACCGTCTGGGTTCATCACTACCGTGCCACCATTAGTCGACGTGATGACGACGGCACTGGTTACTGCGGAACCTGCCGCAGAATCAAGAATCGTTAATGTATCTGCTGGATTTTCATCCGAGTCATTGGGCATCACATCACCCATGATTGGCATACCGACATCCGTCGTATTCGTGTCATCTACTGCAACAGGATTAGAATCGACGATCGTGATGGTTAATACACCCGTATCAGTCGCACCGCTAGGATCTTCTATCTCGTACGGCAGCTGCAAGGTACCCGTGAAGCCCGGCTCTGGAGTAAATACAGCCTCGCCCGTGATTGGATCCACTAGCAATGAACCCGCAGGATTACCTGTCGTCGGATCAATGATGGTTATCGGCCCCGTCGTCGGATCAGCATCATTCACCGATGTGATCGTCAATGGATCATTGTTCGGATCAACATCATTGTCCAACAGCATGGCGGTTGCAGGAGTACCGATCGGCGCAACCGCTAGATCGTTTCCGGCATTTGGATCATCGTTGCTGTTAGGATCGGGATCCGCGTCAACCAAAAGATCAACGACAGCGAAATCGGTTGCTCCACTCGGATCAACGATACCGTAGCCAAAACTATCAGCACCTAAATAGCCCGCTGGTGGTGTGTAGGTAAATGTGCCGTCAGTATTTAGCACCACCGTACCACCGGCTGCAGTCACTATCGTCTGAGGTGCGGTTGCTGCAACACCACTGGTATCTGCAATTGTGATCACATCACCATCTGGATCACCATCATTACTCATCACGCTCGATGTTAGAGTGCTGTCTACAAAAAGCTGGAACTCATCATCAGTTGCCACCGGCGGCGTATTATCCACCGTGGATGGATCAGCAGGATCAACTGGAGCATCTGTATCCGTGACATGAATTATCAGGATTGCGGAATCAGTATTACCGCTTTCATCAACTACGACATAGGGAATCTCGATATCACCACTAAATTCAGGATCAGTCGGTGTAAACGTGTAACCGCCAGTCTCCGGATCAATCAAGATTGAACCCACAGGATTGCCAGTGCCCGAATTATTGACGGTCACAGTTAGTGGCAAGGATCCGCTGACCGGCATACCGTTGATCGAAGCAATATCCAGATCATCATCATTTGGATCGCTGTCATTAATAATCACATTGCCAGCGACTGATTGACCTGATTCAGTCAGAATAAAATCATCCTCAGCTTGTGGAGGATTGTCGAACGTGGACATGGTCAACGTGGCAGTATCGCTTCCGAGGTTGCCATCACTGATCGTATAAGTGAGTGTTTCCGTGCCCACGAAATCGTTAGCTGGTGTATAGATGTAGCTACCGTTTTCAAAGACTTCGAGCGTACCGCCGTTGGGCGTACTCACCACAACACTACCGGCGACAGGTACCGTCACGCCGTCAATTGACGTGACTGTTAGCGTGTCACCATTAGAGTCGGTGTCGTTATCAAGCAGATTTCCTGCTGAAATCGAATTCTTCGGTGTTATCGCCGAATCATCGTTCGCATCCGGATCGTTGTTGGCAGCCGGATCAGGGTCTGGCTGTACATCGATGCTTGCAGTTGCAGAATCACTAGCACCATTCGGATCGACTATGCTGTAGTCAAACGTATCAGTGCCAATGAAACCTGGCGCTGGCGTGTAATCAAACGTGCCGTCACTATTAATGACAACCGTACCGCCGTTGCTCGTGCTAATGGTAGTCGGCACGCCTGGGGTAACTGCTACATCATCAATCTCTGATATAGCAATCACATCGCCATCAGGATCACCATCGTTACCCGCCACACTACTCGACAAGGTTATTGGTGATGCAGGATCACTCAGTGTCGTGAAGTTATCATCCTGCGCTATCGGCGCAGTATTTTGATTAACATCAGTAACGCTGACAGACAGTTCGCTTTCTTCGCAGTTACCATTTTCATCGCACACTTCTAGCGTGATGGTATCTTCACCGGTAAACCCGGCAGGCGGTGTGTACTCATAACTACCGTCTGGGTTTATCTCTAAGGAACCGCCCTGATCAGTAGTCAGAACGGTAGCCGTTGTAATTGGGCTGCCGCTGCCATCGCCGACATTCAAGGTATCATTCGGCTCACTGCTGTCATTTGTTAGTATGTTGCCGTTGACAGGAACATTTACGGTTGTATTGTTGATGTCATCTTCAAGCTGCGGCGGCAAGTCAAACACACTTAAAATAAGTGTGGCGTCATCGGTTAACCCGTTCGCATCCTCAATGGTATATACCAGTTGCTCTGTTCCAACAAAGTCATTTGCAGGCTGGTAGGTATAAGAGCCATCATCAAATATCTCCACCGTGCCGCCATTCGGTGTCGTCACAATCACGCCACCGCCTGTCGGTACTAATGTGCCGTCGATCGACAGAACATTCAATGCATCCCCATTTGGATCTGTGTCGTTGTCGAGTACATTGCCAGTTTGTGGCGTATTCATTTGAGTGATCGACGTATCGTCCGTCGCCGTTGGCCGATCGTTGGCTAACGGATTCGGATCATTCGAAATACTCAGTGTGACTGTGGCATCGTCAGTAGCATTTGAAGGGTCTATGACGCTGTAGTCGAAACTATCGACACCCGTGAAGCCCACAGCCGGTGTATAGCTAAATGTACCGTCCGGCTGAATAACTACTGTGCCACCTTGTGTAGTAGTCAGCGTGACAGGCGCGCTGGTAGCTAAACCTGTGGCAGGATCAACTAAAGTGATCACATCACCATCAGGGTCTCCATCGTTACCGAAAAGAGCAGAATTGATAGTTTGACCCGTAAACGCTTCAAAATGATCATCACCTGCGATAGGTGGTGTGTTATCGGCGTTTGCGATCGGATCGGATACATCGATTGACAGAACACTGTCAATGCATCCACCAATACTGTCGCATATTTCCAGAGTGACCGTGTCATTACCCACATATCCTGCAGCAGGTGTATAGATGTAACTGCCATCAGGGTTGATCACCAAGGTTCCACCTTGATCTGTCGTCAACGTTGTGGCCGCTGCCAACGGAGCGCCGCTACCGTCACTTACCGTTAATGTTAATCCCAACTCTGAATAATCACTAGTCAGAACATTTCCACTAACTGGCGTATCTACCGTTGTGACGTTGATATCGTCAGTCACGTGTGGTGGCGTTGGAACCGCAGTCAGATACAAGGTTGCCGTATCAGTGCCTCCATTGCCATCAGCTATGCTGTATTCGAGATTTTCCGCACCAAAGAAACCGTTGGCAGGTGTGTACGTGTAACTGCCGTCATCAAAAATCTCAACTGTGCCACCATTAGGCGTAGTTACCGTGGTGCTACCGTTGGCCGGTACCGAGGTCCCCGCAATCGATGTGACCGTTAACGTATCGGCATTCAGATCAGTGTCATTATCAAGCGTGTTCCCTGAGACCACGGTATTAGCAGTGGTCACTGCAGCATCATCATTCGCATCCGGATCATCGTTCACAGTCGGATCAGGATCACCCATGACTGTCAATGTGACTGTGGCGTTGTCTGAATCCCCTGAAGGATCAACAATGCTGTAGTCAAATGTGTCAGCACCTGCGAAATTGCTTGGAGGCGTATAAGTAAATGTCCCGTTGATCTGGATAACAACTGTGCCACCTTGTGCAGTAACCACAGTCACAGGCGCGGTAGCAGCATTGCCGGTCAGCGGATCAACCACCTCGATCACATCACCGTCAGGATCTCCATCATTACCCACCAACGTTGATGTCAGAGGTTGATCTTTAAGTGAGACAAAGTTGTCATCACCTGCTACTGGTGGTGTGTTCTGCAAATTAGCCGTTGAGTCGATGACATCAATCGTCAATTCGCTATCTACACAGTTCCCATTCTCATCACACACTTCAAGGATGATTGAGTCTTCGCCAGAGAAACCAGTTGCTGGTGTGTAGTCGTAAGTGCCATCTGGATTAATCACCAGAGTGCCACCTTGACTAGTAGTCATGGTGACAGCGCTTGTGATCGGGTTGCCACTGCCATCGCCGATCACCAGGTCATCGTTCGGCTCACTGGTATCATTAAGAAGCACATTCCCATCAACCGACTGATTGACAGACGTGACATTAATATCGTCCTCCGCCTGTGGTGGTAGATCAAATACGTTCAGATAGATCGTCGCGATATCAGTACCGCCATTGCCATCGCTTATCGCGTACTCAACACTCTCATGCCCGACAAAGTCGTTCGCTGGTGTGTAAATATAGGCACCACTATCAAATATTTGCAACGTACCGCCACTGGCAGTGGTTACGGTAAAGCTACCCGTAAAGCCGATTCCATTGATTGAACTTACAACCAGGCCATCATTGTTGATATCAGTATCATTGTCGAGTGCGGAACCCGTCAATGGTGTGTTCATCTGCGTGATGAGGCTGTCGTCGTTAGCATCAGGTACATCGTTCGCTATAGGATCAGGATCTGCCAGCACTGTCAGTGAGACAGTTGCATTATCCGAATCACCATTAGGATCGATAACGCTGTAGTCAAACGTATCTTCACCTAGAAAACCGATTGCAGGGGTGTAGGTGAAGGTTCCATTAGTTTGAATAACAACTGTACCGCCTTGTGCGGTCGTAACTGTCACTGGTCCGGTGGCAGCAATTCCTGTGACTGGATCAACGACGGTAATCACATCATCATCAGGATCACCATCATTACCGACCAGGGTTGATGTAACCGATTGATCGAGCTCAAGAACAAAGCTATCGTCATTGGCAACAGGTGGTGTATTCAGCGCATTTGCAGTTGAATCAACAATGTCAATCGTCAGTTCACTGTCTGCACAGTTACCATTTTCATCACATACCTCAAGCGTGATGGAATCTTCACCGGTTGTGTTGTTCGGTGGCGTATAGGTGTACGTACCATCAGGATTGATTAACAGCTGACCACCAAGAGCAGTTGCTAAGACGGTGGGACCCGCAATCGGATTTCCACTACCGTCTCCGATCACCAGATCATCACCAAGTTCACTCAGATCATTGATCAACACTTCCCCGCTGACTGGTACATTGACAGACGTGGTATTGATGTCGTCTTCAGGCTGAGGAGGTAAGTCAACTACTGACAGAAAAATGGTTGCTGTATCATAGCCGCCATTTCCATCGCCAATGGTGTACTGAATAGTTTCAGTACCAACAAAGTCACTGGCTGGAACGTAGGTGTAATCACCATTAGCGAATAACTCAAGTACACCGCCGTTAGGTGTCGCAACCGAGGCACTGCCAATTTGTGGTACTGCGGCTCCGTCCAGCGATATGACCACAATGGAATCCAGATTGGCATCTGCATCATTTATCAGCGCGTTGCCACTGACAGATGTATTCATCTGTGTTGTTGTGACATCATCATTGGCATCCGGATTATCATTGACCAATGGATCAGGGTCTGGGTAGACGGTGATCGTGACGGTCGCAATATCTGAATTGCCGGCCGGGTCAATTGCGGTGTAATCAAAGGTGTCGTCACCAACAAAACCTGGCGCTGGTGTGTAATCAAATGTGCCATTGGCATTGACCGTAACGGTACCGCCGTTCACTGTTGTAAACGATGTGCCCGGTGCAACACCTCCTGCCATGCTGACTTCAAGAACGTCACCATTTGGATCACTGTCGTTACCCAGTACTGACCCCATTAAGGTCACAGGGTTTGCAGGATCACTAAACGTGGTGAAGTTATCATCCATCGCATAAGGCGATGTGTTAGCAGGATTCGCAGGATCGGTGACAGCGATAGAAACACTCGCAGTTACACAGTTACCTGAGGCATCGCAAACTTCATAGTCAAAGGTATCGGTACCGATAAATCCCGCGTTCGGCGTGTAGGTGTAGGTGCCGTCTGCGGCCATCACTACCACACCATTAGTCGTTAAAATGGGCGCGCCAATTGGGTTACCATCGACTTGTGATACTGACAACACTTCGCCGTCAGGATCTGTATCGTTATCCAACACACTGCCACTGACCGAGGTATTGATCGTGGTCACGTTGATATCGTCCTCTGGCACCGGTGGACCATTGATGATGGTGGTCACGGTACCTGCAGATGTGCTTATCGTAGAAACAACATCTGTTGTGCTAGTTGGAGTAGCTAGAGATACATCAAACTCTTCACGGTTTTCAATAACGTTGTCCGCTACTGCCGTAAGACTGATAACAAGCGGTGTCATTGCTGCGCCATCACTCGGTGCTGTATAGGTCAAGAGACCTGTGGTTGCATCAAAGATGACATCAGGATTCGCACTGACTGCAGCTTGAACCGCTGCCACCCAACTGTTGTAATCAGCAGGCACCGTTGTGTCATCAGTGAGTGCCAGGGTGACTGACACTTTTTCACCTGACTGATACAGACCACCGAGTGACACGGTGTACGAAGCATTTGCGCCTTCGTTCACTTCAGCGGTTCCAAGAACAGACCATTCAGCTGGCCCGTCAGCTGGACCACCCGCTGCCTGAGTATCGTCTATCGTGGTTGTGACACTGCCGTTAGCGCCGATTGTCGGTGTGATGTCAATGCCATTTGCTGGGAGTGACAGGACGACCTGATAGTCTTCCTGACCTTCAATTAGTGCATCATCAATAATCGGAACTTCGAAAGTCAACGGCATCATCGATGCGCCGTCTGAAGCGGAGGTCCAAGTTATTGTGTTAGTCGCTGAGTCGTAACTAATATCTGCACGCCCTGCGGTGGCAGCTGCTATCGCAGAATCTAAGCTTGCGTAATCCAGGTTACTAGTATCGAGATCCATCAGACTGACGACCACAGATACTTGAGTGCCCATGCCGTAGCTTCCAGATAGCGCTAGTGTGTAGCTCGCCTGGTCTGCTTCATCGATAGATTGATCACCCGTGATTGACCATTCCACTGGGCCATCTGGATCACCCGAGGGTTGCTCAACATCCAATATCGTGGTGGTCACAACGGCAGCGGCAGTATCGACACTAACCGTAGCGCCCGTGGATGAAGCTGCATTGCTTAGATCGATTGAATAGTCTTCATCACCTTCAATGAATGAGTCATCCTCTAGATCAAGGTCGATAACAATATCGCTCATCAACGATCCATCACTGGGTGACAAGTAACTCAAAGTACCTGCAACAGGGTCAAATGTGATAGCTGGATCCAATGCCACTGCATCAGCAACTGCCGTTAGGAAATTCTCGTAGTCACTGCTACTTGTGTCAGTTTCAGTGAGACCTATATCGATAGTGACAATTTCACCTGAGCCAAAAGACCCACTTAATGAAATCGTGTACTGAGCCGTTGTGCCCTCAGCACCAGTTGCGGGGCCGTTAATTGACCACTCCGCAATATCCGCCGGCGCAACGATATCGTTAATAGTTGTAGTGACACTGCTAGCAAGAGTGTCTACACCAATTGACTCACCTGTCGTACTGGCAGGAGTGTCGAGTACGATCGTGTAATCTTCAGGGCCTTCTACCAAGCTGTCGGTAGATGCCATTAGCACGATGTCCAAGTCACCCATCGGACCGGTATCGTCGCTAGTGAAGACCAGAGTCGTGCCGTTCCAGCTTAAGCTGCCAGGATCAGTCCCCGCGTTATAGGCATTTACAGCGTTGTTAACTGCCGTACTAAAGCTTGCATAGTCACTACTACTGGTATCATCATCATTCAGGCTCAAATTAACCTGGGCAGTCTCACCGCTTTGCAACAATGCGTTATCAAGGGTGACTGTGTAAGTTGTGGAATTACCCTCGTCAACATCGCTGGCTGATGCTGCGATTGACCATTCAGCCATTGCATCATCAAGCGCCACGGTAACGGTAGCCACTGCAGGTGCACTAGTTGTATTTCGTGTATCAGTTGCACTGAATGTCAGCGTACGATTACCAATTGTGGGTGTAGGATCTACATTTTCATAGGTAATACCAGCGATGACAGCAGCCAGAGCCGAATCATCCAAAGGCGTTACACCATCAGTCGGTACAACCGTGACTACACCGCTTGCAGCTGTGTAGGTAATAGTTACCGCTACACCATTTATAGTGGTTGTGGTGTCGCTCGCATTCGCGTTAAGTGGAATGGAAACGCCATTGACGTTCACGATTTCATTAGCGCCGTTGACATTGCCTGCCACGGTGATTGACAGTTCCACGATATCATCTTCAGATAGGTCACTAACCCCAGCATTGGTGTCTGCGACTGCTACCGCAGCGGAACCTTCAGTATACGTAGTAGCAAAGTCCAGATCGGAATCGGTAGCGCTGCTTGCCGAATTCAGATCGATCATCGGTGGATGATCTTCGCGCCAATCGTAATCGGTCGTTAACGGTAACGCGTTGGCTCGTCCGGCGTTAACATCGGCGTCGGTATCGGTTAAAGTGAATTCACCAGCCGCGTTCAGATTTTCATCGTTTACATCAAAACCGTCGGTGGTGTCGCCGGCATCCGCGCCTTCAAACACATCGAGCAGCCCGTCGCCATCGGCGTCGGAGCTTGCATCAGAAACAACACTGGTTTGTGCCGTCGCAGGTCCAGTCGTGCCACGCTCGGCAGCATCCTCGATGCCGTCGTCGTCACTGTCTAGATCTAAATAATCTGGCGTATCTTCAGTGATATTGCCATCGGTATCGACCAGAGTTAGGCCGATACTTGTCGCAGCGCCACCACCAATGACACCGGCATCGAAGTTATCGTCCAGCCCATCACCATTTGCATCAACGAAACCACCCGCTCCACCATGGCCACCAGTGCCGCTCGGCGCGATATAACCTGCCGTGGTTTGTGCCTCAACGTTATCGGTTATGCCGTCGTTGTCTGAGTCGATGTCAAGATGGTTAAAGACTCCATCGAGATCGGAATCAAGTTGAACCGTTAAGCTACTGCTAGTGGCGCTACCACCACCACCTGCGAAGAGTCTGAAGTAATAGTCGACTCCTGCAGTCAACGTGATTTGATGCACTTTCTCAGCAATAGTGGTAGTTAATCTTGTGGGACTCGCTCCACTGAACACGTTGTTGGCACCCACGGTTGTACCGACCCAAAGCCCGGCTGAACCCGAAGTGACCGTCCCGGAATGGACGAACGTGTAAGTGCCGGTTGCCGGCGCAGTAAAGACAGGCAGATTGACCCCTTGAGGGCCCGTTCCACCGCCACTATTGTTGGTTGCTCCAATCGAATCGGTGAAGAATGATTCTTGAACATCGAGAATGCCGTCGTTGTCGTCGTCGATGTCCTGCAGATCATGAACGTTATCGCTGTCGGTGTCTAACGCTTCGCGGAAGTCATAGTCAACATTGAGTGGGTCGGCGTTAGCACGACCACCGTTCACGTCTGTATCGGTATCCGAGAGCGTGAATTCTCCAGCACTGTCAAGATTTTCATCGTTAACGTCGAAATCGTCTGTGGTGTCGCTGCCTTCAAACACATCGAGCAATCCGTCGCCATCAGAGTCGGTGCTTGCATCTGAGACAACACCGGTTTGTGCCGTTGCCGGACCCGGCGTGCCACGTTCTGCAGCATCCTCAATGCCGTCGTCGTCACTGTCTAAGTCTAAGAAATCGGGCGTGTCTTCAAGCGCGTTGCCATCGGTATCGACTGGCGTCAGTCCAACACCCGGAAGTGTGCCTCCGATACCACCTACATCCAGTTTGTCGTCAAGGCCATCGCTGTTCGCATCAACGAAGCCACCAGCGCCGCCATGGGCGCCAGTACCACTCGGTGCGATATAACCCACTGTACTCTGCGCTTCAACGTTATCAGTTATGCCATCGTTGTCAGAGTCGATGTCCAACATGTCGATGATTCCATCACCATCGGTATCCGCTGGCTCAAGGAAGTAGCCATACACGGTGGTACCGGACGCTCCGATCCCTAGCAGACTTCTGTTGTGGTGCGCTTCAATAATTTGTGACGCATTGGCACCGGCGAACACACCGGTTTGGCCGGTTTGCAGGCGCTCAAAGCGAATCGTATCGTCATCGAGCCAATAACTTACGTCATTGAACGCTGCGTTGTTACCAAAGACGACACCTAACAGGGTTCCTGCCTGGTGCGCCGCTAGTGTGTTGGTGACATTCGCCGCGTTAAAAGTAGCAATCGCGCCGTTGCTCAGAAACTCGCGACTGACTGTAGTACCATCCACGTAGTAGCTGAAGTCGCCCAGGCCATTGGAATGTATCGCGCCCAGCAATGTGCCACTGTTATGTGCAGCTACCGTTTGAGTCACGTTGGTTAGGGTAATATCAGCACTACCATCAAATCGATCACGTATGACGACGTTGCCATCCACCCGGTAACTCAATGCATTGTTGGCGAAACGACCTATGCCCAGTAGCGTGCCATCTTGATGTGCGCTAATCGTATCCGCGAAATTTGTTGTGATTGTCGTTGCAACACCATTGGAATCTACGCTGTGAATGACATCAGCATAGCCTTCTTTCCAATCGACAATGCCATCGTTGTCGTCATCAATATCGATCTCATCGATTACGCCATCGGCGTCGGTGTCCAGCTTCACACTAATGGTAGAGGTGGCGATGTTACTGTCGTCGTCTCCATCGTTCACTACCAATGTAAACACTCGGTCTGTTGTAGACGGAGTTTGGGCGTTGTTGCTGAATTGAATCGCTTCCAGCGCATCCGCGTAGTTGACCAGTGAATCGGTACCGTTGATCGCGATGATCGGGTTACCGCTCAGGTCCTGCGAAATCGTGTAAGTCAGATTGCCATTGGTGACCGAACCGGTTACTACGTTACCGTTGTTAAAGACCTCGACAGTGCCGATCGTAAGCACATCATCGATCTGTGGATTAGTGAAGGTCACTGTAGCCGACTCCAAGTCGGTGTCGTCCAGATCGAACACGCCACTATCAGTATCCAGTATGGATATCGGTGCGCTGCCTTCTACCCAGTCGGCTTCCCAGTCTCGATCAGTATCACCTGCACTGGCAGCACTGTTCAGATCTAATAATGGTGCATCGTTAACTGCGGTTACATTGATAGTGATTTGCGCATCTTCGCTGGTGCCATCGGCGGCCTGCAACGTGTAGTCCAGAGTCACCGTGCCATTAAAGTCAGTAGCTGGGGTGAATTCAAGCGTCGCTGCCTCTGCTGTTGAGAGTCCAACAGTGGTGGAAACTGCGACAGCAGTTGTGGTACCAGTTGGGATATAAGTCAGCGTGCCTTGAGCTGGCGTGGGTAGCGTGGTAATCGTCACCGCATCGGTGGTATCAGGATTTGGATTGACGTCGGCGCCATTGGTGTTAACCAACAATGGGTTAAACCCAATCGCAGTTTCTTCTGGTGTACTGATTACATCATCGATCGCCGTAACCGCATCGCGATAGTCCAGATCGACTGCAGTGGGCCCCGCATCGTTGCCATCAGCAGCTGTGTCGTTATCTGTATCGGCCAGTGCGAAGTCGCCAGCCGCATCAAGGTTTTCATCGTTAACATCAAAACCGTCGGTCGTGTCACCAGGATCACTACCTTCAAAGATATCAAGCAGCCCGTCGCCGTCGCTGTCGCTGCTCGCATCAGACGTTACTCCTGTCTGTGCCGTCGCTGGCCCAGGCGTACCACGCTCGGCAGCATCCTCAATGAGGTCGTCGTCACTGTCTAAGTCAACGTAGTCCGGCCTATTTTCTGTGGCATTGCCATCAGTATCGACTGGCGTCAATCCGACGCCGGGCGTCGCGCCACCGATACCGCCGACATCGAGTTTGTCGTCTAAGCCATCGCTGTTTGCATCAACAAAGCCACCCGCATCACCATGAGCACCGGTACCGCTGGGTGCGATGTAGCCAGCTGTGGTTTGGGCTTCGACGTTATCGGTAATACCGTCGTTGTCGCTGTCAATGTCCAGGTAGTTCTGAGCGTTGTCTTGATCTGAGTCAACTACGAATGCGAAATTCCGCATTGAATAGTTGTTTCTCGGAAGCGGACTGCCGTTGTTGTTAACCACCGACGCAGTGAAGTTCATTGTGTCAGAAGTGACTAGGGAGGTTGGAACCAACAACTGAATGGTCGAGAATTCGTTGTTTGCCAAACTGGTTGCTGAGTGTGCGGTAAAAATCGCACCATTCAACGCCTGATTGTCGGCTGCAAGCACATTACCGCTGTTCGCCAATACGCGGATCTGATGAAATATTGTCGATCCGAGCGCAAGACGGTGATTAAAATTGGATGAACCTGGTTCCCGCTCAGGCATGAATTCGTAGTTCAACTGCACATAGTCTACGCCACCGACGGTCACAGTCGGCAGTGAATTCAACCCGGACAGTGAGCGTACTAATGTGCCATCAGGTGCTGCATTGTTGTTAATGTCATTAGTCCATCGTGCCGTAGAACCGTCGATGTCATAACGAACGTTGGACCAGACTGGGTCAGAAAAATCGAACTGATCTGATTCAATGGTGGTCTGCTCAACGGTATCGATAATGCCATCATTGTCATCGTCGATATCAAAGACGTCGGCTATATTGTCGCCATCGGTATCAAGCAATTCACGGAAGTCGTAGTCAACATTCAGAGGATCCGCATTGCCACGACCGGTGTTAACGTCACCGTCAGTATCGCTTAACGTAAACTCACCTGCCGCATCAACATTCTCATCGTTGACATCAAGCCCATCTGCAGTGTTGTTGCCTTCAAACACATCGAATAAACCATCGCCATCGGCATCAGTCGTTGCATCAGACATTCCTGTCTGAATGAGCTGGCCGTGACCGGCTTCAGCCGCATCATCAGTACCGTCGTTATCGCTGTCAGTGTCCAGATAGTCTGGTGTTGTATCGGTTGAAGCTAACGCGCTGTCAGTATCTACCGGAGTTAAGCCGTCGGCGACATGACCGGTGGTGGCCCCTATTGTTGTAATCCCGGTATCGAAGCTATCGTCAAGACCATCTTGATTAGTGTCGACAAACGCAGCTGTTCCACCTATCCCACTTGGCGCAATGTAGTTAGCGGTTGTTTGCGCTTCTACGTTGTCAGTTATGCCATCGTTGTCGCTGTCAATATCCAGATGATCCTGAACACCATCGTTATCTGTATCTCGATAGACCGTCGCAATCGGTATTACGTTGGCAGATGCACTGGCCGTATGCCTTGCCAACAGCTCCCACGAAACTGATTTAATTCTCTTACCGTCAACAAGACCAAGTAGTGTCACCAGACCGGAGCCTTGCTCCGGAATGGTCGAACCATTACCTGGCGTACCATCGGTAACCCCAATGGATCCACCAACGGTTGTTTTGATTATCATGTCACCTGCTGTCAGTCCGGTACCAGCGGGCAGTGTCGATATCGTTACATCGAGATTCGATGCCGTTAAACCATCCTCATACACCACCGAGAAATTGCCCATAACGGCATTTTGATGGATATTGGCAAACGCAAGATCGACTTCGTCAACAGATTGAACAAAGTCAAATGTATGAAGCGCCCCTACCGCGGCATGTTCGTTAAAGCTGAAAAGGGCGCTTGAGGTTGCACTAGCTGAACCACCAGCCGATGCGCTAAAGGTAACGCTGTTGGCCTGCCCGTGTGCTGTGAAGTTTCCTGTAGTGGTGCTAGCAGTTGGAGCGATGATTACTTGCATCGCGTCTTTTTCGATGGTATCTAAAATGCCATCATTGTCATCATCGATATCATCTGTGACTAAGATCCCATCATTGTCTGTGTCCGCATCGCGGAAATCGAGATCAATAGTCAGTGGATCAACGTTAGATAAATCGCTCGCCAGCTGAGAATCCGCTGCGAGATCATACTCACTGAGCCCCCCAACAGAGTTGCCATTTGGAGTTGACACATTTTCGTCATTAACATCAAACGGATCGACAATCGCGACGCCTTCGAAGACATCGGCGAGTCCATCTCCATCGGTATCGGTTGGTGTGTAAGTTGAACCTTGTCCATCTCCTCTCTCAGCAACATCGGCGATGCCGTCGTTGTCCGAGTCGGGATCAATATAGTCAGCGCCACTCAAACCATCGGTATCAACCGGGGAGATTAATGCCTCAGTCGTCGTAGCATCAGGATCACTTGCCGACAGTCCGACGCCTCCATTAAATATGGAGCGGGTATCGTATCGGTCGTCCAACCCATCATCGTTAGCATCAACAATCGTGTTGCGCGTTCCCGAAGGTGCAATGTAAGCATCGGTTGCTTGCGCTTCGACGTTGTCTGTAATGCCATCGTCGTCACTGTCAATATCAAGGTGATCACCGATTCCATCCAGGTCAGTATCACGAATAGTATTGGTCGCTTCGACAAGCCCTTCTGTAACATCCAAAATTCCGTCGTTGTCATCATCAACGTCAGCACTATTAACAACACCATCACCATCAGTATCTGCTGCGAGCAAAACACTAAAAGCCGCAGTGGAAAGTGACGACGTGTTCGTTGGTGGAGCACCACCACTGTCGTCCGGAGTACTTGAAGGTGGATTGGATGCCTGAGCAATACTGGTCCCATCCCACACGCGGAACTGAAGCTCCACATCACCACCGACTGCGGCATTTGGAACAAATCGCAACAGTGCATCCGCATCCATCAATAGCGCTTGACCATCAGGGACAGGAGTTGTGTCTTGGTTATCCGGATCTTCTAATTGAAAGTGAGTCCATTGATGATTTTCAACATCGGTTCGAAAGTACTGCCAAACACCGTGTTCTTCGTTCGCAGCAATAATGCCGATACCTAGCTGATTACCTTCCTTATCGTCAATTTCCAATTGCGATAAGAGATCCGAAACTAAGATTTCAGTTATTTCAGATCCTGGTGCAAGCTCGGCCGTTGGCACTACGGCGTCGCCTACTAATGCAACTGTGCCATTCGCTCTTTCAGAAACAGTGGCAACAGGAGCATCGTTACTACGCTCAAGCATGATAGTGGAGACGGCTGATGTCGTTTCAGAATGATCTATAACTTCAAACTGGAACAAGCGATTGCCGAGTACGCCGTGTTGATCGATATTCTGGTAGGCGAGCATGCGCAGAAAGCCTTCAAGATCACTCGAAGTTATACCATTCGTTCCTGCATCAACGATCTTGATATGTCCTAAGCCATAAGATACTTCGAATTCTGATCTACCAAATGTAATCGGCTCAAGTGTGACCTCGTCGCCTGAATCAATCAGAGTCAAATCGATCAGCCACTCCTCTGATTCATTAGATATACGAAGTCTTTCATCTGACCCATCGTTGTCATCAGGCAACGTAGGGGTAACACGAATTTCCTGAATATTGTTTTCCGGATCTTCTATCAAGCTGTCATCACTGATGACTAAGGCCAATGGCGAACCTTCGGTATCTTCTTCAAAAATGTTTTCGAAATCTGTACCGGTGACTGTAGGACCATTTAAGTCAACTACCGGTGCATCGTTATCACCGGTAATAGTGATTGTCACAGTAGATTCGTTAGATTCGAGGCTTGTCTGATCAATTATGTGATAACTGAAACTGTCGCTCGCCGATTCACCATCATCAAGGTAGTTATAGGCGCCGTTGGCGTCATAGCTAAACGAGCCATCAGAATTTAGTGTCAATAGTGCACCAGATGCCAACGTGATCTGCGTACCAACATCGGCGCTTGAACCATTGACCTGTGAAACGGTTAGCGAGTCACCAGCGTTGTGATCGAAGTCAACATTGTTCCCGTTGTCAGACATGACGTTGCCGCTGAGTGCTGTGTCTTCACCCGTGGTAAAGCTATCATCCAGTGCAACCGGAGCTAGATTTTTAGGTTCGCGAAAATCAAGATCATTGACCAATGGTGTTGGCGTACCGGTAGACGCATCACTATCTGAATCAGGCAGGTAGTCACCGCCTGTGTTCAGTAAATCGGTAACACCCTCATTGGTAATGTAGCCATCGTTGGTATTTCCATCGAGTGCAGATTCGTATTGGTCGAACAGTCCATCACCATCAGCATCGTTAGCCGCTGTTGAAGCCGAGCCGAATGGAATCTCAGCCTGTCCAAGTCCATTCTCGTCGTTGTCACTGTCGCCATCAGCGTCTGAATCATCATCCAGATAGTCTGGCGTTGTGTCAGCGGTACCGAAAGTGGCTGCGGCATCAGTATTGACGGGTGTAAGTCCCGGACCACCATTACCGTCAGTGGTCTCGTAAGCGGTGTCCAAACCAGCATTGGGCCCGGTTGTGAATACCGTACCACTGGGCTCTTGATAATCAGCTGTTGATTGCGCCTCGATGTTATCGGTGATGCCATCGTTGTCGCTGTCAATGTCTAGATGGTTCCAAATCAGATCTGCATCACCGTCTGGTCGAAGTGGGCTAATTAAACTGGTCACTCCATCAAAGCTGACTTCAGCAAGCTCCGCGTTAGCGCCGCTTCCGCCTGAGGATGTCGGTTTTAATACAACGGTGTAATAGCCTGAAACTAAATTAAAGCCTGACAGTTGCGCTACGCCAACAGCGCCCATGTCCGGTGCACTGCCAGAGAAGATCGACGTACCGGATGCGTCAAAGATTTCAAGATCAAATGCTCTAACATCGAAATCGCCAAAGACACCCACACTTCCGCGCAGATTAAATGTGTCAACCGTGGTATTTCCGGTAATTGAAAGGCCATAGACGAACTCGGTATTGGGTTCACCCGAGGCAGACATGTTAAATACTAGCCCGGAGCTGGAAGCGGCATTTCCATCCGCTGTGAAAGCTGGGTTGTTGTACTGAGGTCGAGGATCGGTAACCACCGCATTCGTCCTCATGAACCATAGTTGATTGGCCGTAACGCCACCTATGTCATCGACATCCAGAATGCCATCGTTGTCGTCATCGACGTCAATGATGTCACTGACACCATCTTCATCAGTATCAAGTGGCACATCGTCGCGATAATCAAAATCACGCGTCGTCGGCTGGGCATTTGAGCCGTCCGGTAAAGTATCTCCATCGGTATCGGTAAAGACAAAATTACCTGCGATCAGGTTTTCATCGTTTACATCAAACCCATCGTCGTTGTCCGTGCCTTCGTAGTCGTCGAGTAAACCATCCTGGTCAGTGTCTGTTGTTGTTGTCGCTGCTGTGAGACCAGACTCCACTTGATCGGATTCACCATCATTGTCTGCGTCGGTATCCCGAAAGTCAGCAACTCCATCTGGATTCGTCGAGCCACTGTCCGTATCAACCGGTGTAAAACCTACCCCGGTGGCTGGACCGCCTGCGATAATTCCCGCATCAAAATTGTCATCTAGACCATCATTGTTTGAATCAACGAACGTCGCCCCTCTACCGCTTGGAGCTATGTACCCAGCGGTGGTCTGTGCTTCAACATTATCGGTAATGCCATCGTTGTCGCTATCAATATCCAGATGATCTGGGATACCGTCCAAATCCGTATTTTCATCGGAATAGGTAGCTACGGTAAAGCGATATCCATCGAAAGATCCAGCCCGCATTTCAATTCGGGTGACGCCGTTTGAAGTCAACTCACCCCAATCGGACGTTGCAATAACTTGCCCACCGGGACGGGTTCCGACTGCTGTTGTTCCACCAGTTAAATTAAGTTGCGCGTCAACTGCCCCAGGTACGTACGACCAATTAGAACCATCGGTTGTGGCCTGTGTTGCGAGCAGTGCACCCGCTGCGCGTTCCCAACCCCAGTACGCCGGTCCTGTCTGAGTATTAGTTATCGCTACATCAACGGGATTATCAAAATCAATCACCAACGTGGCATTCTGACCAGCCACACCAAAACCAAAGTTTCCGTCACCGGTTATGGTCAAGTTCGGTGCGGTAACTGTGTAGCTCGTGCCATCCGGTAACGTACCAGTCGTTGCTGTCAGTCCGATCAACTGACGTGTGCGCTCATCAACATCGAGAATGCCATCGTTGTCGTCATCAATGTCATGAATATCCAGAACGTTGTCGCCATCTGTATCACCCTCACGGAAGTCATAATTGACCTGCAGTCCACTGGCATTACTTCGATCCGCTAATACATCGCCTTTACTGTCCTGCAACGCAAACTCACCCGCGTTCGCACCGCTGGCGATTACGTCATCATCGTTAACATCCCAGGTGGTGTTGGTGGCATTGTTATCCTGATCAACAACGTCGTGTAATCCGTCGCTATCACTGTCGACAGAGGCGTCAATCGACGCCAAGGTTTCACCCGAACCAGATTCCACCGCATCACTCAAACCATCGTTGTCGCTGTCGGTATCCAGGAAATCGGGAACACTATCGGCATCTGCCAACGGACTATCCGTATTAACTGGCGCAATACCGGTGCGCGAGTATCCACCCGCTGTCGTGTAGGCTGTGTTCAAACCTTGGGCATTAACGTCGTACCCGCTGGCGTTACCGGCATCCAGGTTAGGTGCGACATAGCCCTCAGTCGACTGCGCTTCAACGTTGTCGGTTATGCCATCGTTGTCGCTATCGATATCTATCTGATCATTCAGGCCATCGCCATCGGCATCATTAAAGAAAGTACCGGTGAAACGACGGAAGAAGAAATTTCTCTGAACATTGTTTTCGTTATTAGATCCACCAGTAACGCCATACATCACACGGAACGAGGATGTATTACTGTATTGCACGGAAACGTCATTGCCTGTGCCACTTGTGTTACTGGGTGTGCCTTGTCGAATCGTTGCGTAACCGCCTGGAGTTGACCTACCATTTAAAAAACCACGATAACCAAGTCGGTTAGTGTTGAAGTTGATCGAATCAACTTCGGCAGACTGAAAACCAATGATCTCCCACGCCCGGTTTGGACCTGGAGGATTACCAAAGCTCTGACCATCAATGTCGGCCTGCGTAAACTGGAACGCATCAATGACTTTTTCCTGACCAGTTGCCTGATCCAGGAGCGTGTACTCCAGAACGATGTAAGCACCCTGCCGAGGGTTCCAGCCCGTAATGTTAACGTCGCCTTGATTGTTTAATGAAAAACTGCCCGCTGAGCGCGACGCAACACGTTGAACTCGCAAATCGTAATTGACACCATCAACCGTGGCGACACTCCGGTACAGCCATGTACTTCCATTAGGGCGCTGCGGAGCGCTATTAGGAAGTAGGTTGAATTCGACGACAGTTTCCTCAAGATCAATGATTCCGTCGTTGTCGTCATCGATGTCATCCACATCCAGGACTCCATCGTTGTCGGTATCGATAACTGTACCTGTGACCGCGATGGTCGCGTCATCAGCTACGGCAGAGAACAATGTTGTGTTCGCGCCAACGATTGTTGAGAACGCAACTGTGGTATCTACGCCTGTATCACCACCAGCCAACGCGTCACCCGAAAGGTCCCAGGCTTTATAACTAACGGTGGCTTGACCACCGTTTGAACCATCACCCTGGAAACGCAGCATGTCGTCGTTATCCAGAAGTACCGCGCTGGAGTCGCTGACGGTTCCGACATCGGTCCATGTGGCTCCGCTATCGGTTGAGAGTTGCCACACACCGGTGCCAACCACAGTAGTTGCCGTAATCGCAATTCCGTTACTAGCGTCAGTCGCCGACAGTGTCGACGTACCTAGAATCGTCGCAACCGTGTCACCCGCTGGATTGGTATCATCGGCATCTATCGCTGTGAGTGTTTCGCCCTCAGTGGCCGGATTCTGAGCCGCATCAGCATTGGACACGACCGCCAACTTGTAAGTCTCCACAGTCGCTGGATCGTTGGTGACGAAGACGTTGACATCAAATTCGCCATTGAAGTTGTCCGAAATACCAGTGACGGTCACCGTATTGCTGGTTGTGACTTCATCTATCGCGAAGGACCAGGTGGTCGAATCCAACTGGCTACCGAATTCAAATGAAACACCCTCAGGTACGTTCTCCATCACAATCGCAGGTCTGCCGTACCAATCGCTACTCAAGCCCGAAAAGTCGTACGCGCCGCTGCCGTTGGTCGCTTCAACCGTGACGACACGAATGACATCTTTTCCATCGACACTGTCTAGGGTAATGATCATGCCGGCGAACTGCGGGTCCAGATGATTATCTAGGTCGAGGTCGTTTACCGTGACCCCGTTCACCGCTGTGCCCGCATCATTGACAAGTTGGATACCTGTATTCAAGTCAATGCCAGTCCATGACATAAACGTTGGCTTGGTATTACGTTGCCCAATCGATGTACCGGCTGAAGTTCCGCCAGTTATTTCTCCAGTAACCGGGTCGCGGTCGAGCTGGATCTTAATATTGACCATGCCACCATTTTCATGGGTGCTATTTTGACCAGCGAAATTGATGTTTCCGAAGTTAGCGCCCGAAGGAATTTCAAAGGTAAAGTTAGCGCCGCTATCAAATCTGTCGTTGGAACGATCGTTATCCGTTTCAATGTCGTCAGCACTATCGACGGTTCTGGTTCCCAAATAGAGTCCACTGGAGCCAATGTCGTTGCCACTGACGTCTTTCGCCAGTTGATATCGTTCAGCGGTGTACAGCGAGTTGCGACCGGTAGTACCGCTTGGTGCACCGAAGGCATTCGTTTCCTGAATAACCAATGTATTTGTGCCAGCGTCAATGTATATTTGGGCATCGTAAAGATTTGCCGCATTTCCGAGGATGTCGCTTCCTGGGACTATCGAAGCAGACAACAGTGCACCCGCAGTTGAACCCACGACATAGTCTTGGACGGCATAGGTAGTAACCGCATCAGAAGCTGTTCCCGAGCCAACATCGTTGGGTAGATCTTCACCAGTAAAGGTAATGGCCCCGTTGGCAAGATAAGTACCATCAGATTGTTTCTGTAGAACTAGTCGAGCAGCACCACGCGGTTCGGATGTTTGGTCCCCATCTCTGTCATCGCCCATCGCAACAGAAAGCGTGATGTGATCCGGATCATCAGCCAATGAAATCTGCGCTTGGGAGTCTCCTTCTGCAAGGAAAAAGCTATCAATCGGATTGGTGGCAGTAAAGTTTAAGCTGCTGTTGGATGAACCCAGAAATTCTGCCAGGTAAGCGCCTTGGTCGGCTCCACCGATTTCCTGAGCATCAGCGGTATCTGCGCCATTAGCAGTGCCAGTTTCAACAAACTGAATGGTAATTTCGCCGGTAGCTGCGTTGTAATCAACCACGACATCACGGGTGATTCCGGAATCATCACCTTGCCTGACAGGCGCCAAGGAGGATTTCACACCGAACGTCTGATCGGCAAAACTCAACTTCCCGTAGTTCTCCTGACTAAAATCCTGGAGAACACCAGAATAGGTGTTGTTGACCAAGTCGACGATTACTGTTGCTTGAAAATGATCTTGATCCGTGCGTGGTGCGTTGCGGTCGCCACCTACATTAACCGCATCGTTGTCGGAATCAGAGCCGAATATCGTTAGTTGAACTCCGGAAGTATCTATTCCTGTAGGAACGGTAAACGTTTGCACATCCCGAAGATTGCCAAATTGAACGTCCGTATCAACCACATTGGCGAACTGACCACCCTCTCGTAGTGCAGGATTGAGCGTAATACCAAACAGTTCAGGATCGTTTGCTGGATCGGTATCACCGTCACTAATGACAGAACCGTCTTCGTCGAATTGAATATCGCTAACGATTACGTCACCAGGAGCAAGTAACCCTAACCAGTTTGCAACCGTTATTTCTTGTGACTCCACCACACCAACTTCAGACTCGAGTACCCAGTTACCACCAAGTGATGCGTGTCCCGTCAAATCTTCTGACGCCGCGATATCAGCGCCTGTCCAGGCGCCAATTGCATTGATCAGGTGAGTTCCGCTTTCATCCGATGTAATCTCACAGCCATAGAACAAAATATCAGCATTGTTAGTAAGCGCATCCGACCATTGTGAAAAAATCTCTTGATACTGATCTACATTGGTGTCGTTGAGCGTCGTGTTACCTAGTCGAATTTCGTTTTCTTCACCATGCGACAAAACATGGACAGCATCGACGTCATCCAATTGACTGAGAATGTCAGAGAGCTGCGTAAAGCCGTCTGATTCAGAATCAATGAAGTAGACGTTGTTTGTATTGCCAATATTCGCGAGCAAGGAATCTACATTTGAAACCGATCTGTCTATAACAATGATTTCAGTTCTTGTCGCATCATTGACACTAGCGAGTAAATTGTCTTCATTGAGGCCGAAGGAATCTAAAAGATCACTAACATCTTCATCATTTATGCTCTCGGTAACATCCGCCAACGTAGAGATTGCCGCGGCATCCAATAGCAAACGTCGCTCCAATAGCTGATGAGCTAAGGGTTTTACCTGTGATGAGGGTGAAACAGATGAGTGCGAACTATTCTCGTCGTGCGCCACAGGTGGCTTATCTGAATTGATCCGAAATAAAATACTAAACAACTGCTTTAAGCGTGCGTAGACGAGGCCAATTACTTTTTCCAAAAACATTTCGGTGCAATTCCTGACGGTACAAGTTAGCGCTATGCATTGCAGTGCCTATTCCATCTAACTCCGCTAAGAAACCTATTGCTTTGGGAAATTAAGCTTCGAAATAACAGGTAACATGTTAGTTCTCATTTAATACATTCTTTGTCCGATATGCCGGCCTTGGTTTTAATGTTGTGGCGTGATAATCGCAGGACTGTGCCACATATTTCATTCGAAGCTGAGTTATAAAAATGATCAAACTAGTAAAGCCATATTATTTTGGCTTCATACTTCCGGCATGTTTAGCAGTCACTTCTATCAACCTATCGCATGCCAGTGATCCACAACCTGTTCGAGGAGTAGTCAAGGCCGCTAATGAGGCAGTTATAGGAGTTGAATTCTCGGCAAGAGTTATCGAGACTCCCGTCAGAGCGGGAGATTCATTCAAGGAAAACGATGTATTGTTGGCGTTTGATTGTGAAGCGATGGAGGCGCAACAAAACGCTGCTGAGGCGGCTTACCAAGTCTCAAAAATTACCCACAAGAACAATCTTGAACTACAAAGTTACCGCGCGATTGGGGATATTGAGGTTAGCGTGTCAGAAGCGCAGATGAAAGAAGCAAAGGCCAACTCGGATGTCATTGCTGTTCGTTCGAAAGATTGCGTCATCACTGCACCCTACAATGGCAAGGTCGCAGAAATCGCCATTAATAAATTCGAGATTCCCGCGGCAAATCAACCCCTTCTAAAAATCGTCGGCAACGACGAACTCGAGCTGAACCTGATCATTCCGTCCCATTGGTTATCTTGGATGGAGGCAGGGCATAATTTTTCGTTTGAAGTTGATGAAACAGGCACCAGTCATAAGGCGTCAATCTCTCAAATCGGCGCTGAAGTTGATGCGGTGAGTCGCACTGTGCCCATCGTCGCCCGTTTTATGGATCAACCAAAATCAATATTGCCAGGCATGAGTGGCAATGCGTTGTTCATTGTACCTACCGAACCACTATCAGAATTGAAATAGCTGCAAACGGTCACATCAGAATCAAGGTAACTGACAATGAAAAACACAGAATCCATCGTTTTAGAAAATCCCCGAAAGGCTGGGGCGAACGCTCAGAAAGCGCAAAGAAGGGCAAACCCAAGCGATCCCAAGATATTGTTCATGGACAGGCTGCTGTCTTTTGAGAATAAAGTCCGCATGATATCGGATGAACGAGAGCTCGCAGTTCACCTGTGCAATTCGACTCGCGAATTGCTGCCATTCAAGCAGTCTTTCTACGGTGTCGTTGAGTCGGGGAAACTTCGCTTTCGATTAAAGAACGCATCAAGCATTCCTGCAGTGGACCGAGATGCTCCGTTTACACGCTGGTTAGAACGATTGGTTAACAAAATGATCGCTGAAACCAATGGTATGCAGCAGCTCAGCTTCACCTTGCCAAAGTTTTGTGCCGAAAACGATGAGGAAAAAACCGCTTATCTTTACAAGGAATTTCTATGGACCCCTCAAATATCTAACAAAACACTCGTTGGTGGCTTTCTTGTGGCCAGAGATACACCGTGGACAGAAAGCGAGCACGCACTAGCACAACGGATTTCTCACTTGTATATGCATGCCAACGCCGCAACCAAGGGTAGCAAGCTGGGCATTCGTAAAAAACGAATCAGCAAGCCAAAAACACTGGGCTTCTCTTTACTCATATTAGCTGCCCTGGCCTTTCTCCCTGTTCCCATCACCGCCCTTGCACCGGTGGAAGTCACTCCAAAAGACCCATTCATACTGACTGCACCTTTCGATGGTGTAGTGCGCGAGATCGTGCCGCAGCAAGGCCAGCACATGTCAACCGGAGACGTGGCGATTGTGTTTGATGACGTTCATTTACTGAACAACAAGCTCGTGGCAGAGCAACGCATGGCGGTGGCGCAGGCTGAGTATCAAAAAACAACGCAGGGCGGAATCGCCGACTACACCATCAAACGAGATATTGAGGTCTCAAAGGCTCAATACGAATTAGCACAGCTGGAAAGTCAATACGCAACCCAGCTGTACCAACAAAGCCAAATGCAAGTGCCCGTCAGCGGTATCGCGATTTTTTCTGATAAACAAGATTGGCAAGGCAAACCAGTATCAGCAGGCGAAGCAATTTTGTCGGTTGCAGATCCAAAGAACATCAACTTCACCATCGATCTTCCCGTTAAGGACAGTCTTGTCATAGAGACAGGTGCCAAAGTTCGCATTTTTCTTGATTCCGATCCTCTCAATCCATTGGAAGCGGAACTCACCGGGGCAAACTACAGCACAACCGTCGATAAACGAGAAGTGCTGTCATACAAGCTCGAAGCGAAGCTATTAGATGAGGAGGCACCTCGTCCTCGCATCGGCGTTCAAGGCACGGCACTCATATATGGGGAACGCGCGACACTGGGCTATACCATTTTTCGACGCCCTTATAGTGCATTCAGACAGTTAACCGGCTGGTAGGATTCGTATCTCATGTCCGATACCGCTGAAGACGCAGTGCTACCAGCGTTGCGCCCAGAATTACAGATACTCCCTGGAATTCGTGAAGTCAATGGTTTGAAAACCTGGCTAATATTCGACCCCTTACGACATCAGTACTATCAAATTGATCATAAAAGCCGATCAATCCTGTCGCTGTGGAGCCTTGGGAATGCCTCGGAAATAGCCAGAAACCTTCAACTAGAAGCCATCACGCTGGATGACATTAAATCTCTGCTTCTTTTTCTGTGGGCAAATTCCTTAACGGTCTCTCCCCCTAAGAACGACAATGCTTTTTACTCAAACCATGCGAGCAACAAGAAACCTCACTGGTTACTTAAGTTACTACACAACTATATTTCCTTTTTTATTCCGATCGTTAGACCGGAGAAATTTCTAAAGAAAACAGAGCCTCTATCTCGGCCATTTTTTTCTCGAATATGGGTCTATTTTATCTTGTTTGTTGCTGTGATCGGCGTGTACTTGACTTCCAGACAATGGGATCAATTCGTACATACGTTCATGCATTTCTTTACACTGCAAGGCTTGTTGTACTACGCATTGGCATTAGTTTTTGTAAAGCTGGCCCACGAACTTGGTCATGCTTACGCTGCCACTCGATATGGGTGCCGCGTAAAATCGATAGGAGTCGCACTAATCGTCCTATTTCCAATTCTATATACAGACACAACAGATAGTTGGAAGCTAACGTCAAGAAGAAAAAGACTGATCATTGGGGGTGCGGGCGTCGCGGTAGAATTATCACTGGCTGCGATTGCCACGTTCATCTGGGCAGTCTCAGCTGATGGTCCTTTGAGAAGTACCGCATTTTTTGTAGCCACAACCAGTTGGATTATGAGCATCCTGGTTAATACAAATCCATTAATGAGATTTGATGGCTATCACTTCTTATCTGACTTTCTCCGTATTCAAAACCTGCAGACACGGTCATTTGCGATCGGTCGCTGGTCAATGAGAAAAATTCTTTTCGGATTTAAAGACCCTGCCCCTGAAGCCATGACGCAAAAATGGCTTTCTGGGTTAAGCGTATTTGCATGGGCAACCTGGATTTATCGATTTTTCCTCTTTTTAGGTATAGCGGCTATTGTTCACCATATGTTTTTCAAACCATTGGGAACATTTCTGGCTATTGTTGAAATTTGTTTTTTTATAGCGATCCCCATTATGAATGAACTCAAAGAGTGGTGTAAACAAGTCGCGGTTATCATCAGAAAACCGACAGCATGGCTTAGCTTTTCAATACTGACTTGCCTGATACTCGCGCTAGTCGTCCCCTGGCACTCGACAATTCGAATCCCCGCTGTTCTAGAACCCGCCGAAGTCAACGATCTTCATTCACCGACAACTGCACGCGTAGCCGACATGAAAGTAACGCTCGGGGATGAAGTGAGCGAAGGTCAGGTTCTTTTTTTATTGTCTTCAGATCAGCTTGAAAATCAGAAGTCTCGTGTTATGAAAGAAATTGACTTGCGCCAAGCCATGTTGAACCGAATTGCCGCTGATGAACAATACCGTGAACAAAACATTGTACTGATGTCTGAACTCGAGAGTTTCAAGGAAGAACTCGCAGGGTTGAATAAGGAACAGGAGCTGCTCACTCTAAAGGCTCCATTCTCCGGAAGAGTCAGCAACCTGTCCAGCGCGATTCACAATGACCGATGGATCGCGGAGGGAGAACATCTCATCACTATTAATTCATCCAAAGGAGTAAAAGTGAGAGGATTTGTTGAGCGCAGTAACCTTGGGAGAATCAGCAGTGGAACCGAAGTGGTATTTGTCCCAGAAGTTCCAGAGCTGGATAAGCTCGAGGGTGAGGTGGAACTGGTGGAAGCTGCGAACGCCGAAGTGCTTAATATTGCAGCACTAGCATCCTTCTATGGGGGCAAGATTGCTGTAAACAGAACAGAAAATGAATTAGAGCCTCTGAAATCTTGGTACCACGTTAGTATTCAAGCAAAAGGCTATGATCATTCCATAGAGCAACAACAACGCGGTACGGTGTTGGCAAAAGGGGATGCAGAAAGCCTGAGTAAGCGTATCTGGCGACGGCTATTCCATGTCGCACTAAGAGAAGTGTTTATTTAGTGTTAGCTAGTGTGGCGTCAACGCCACACTGCTGCACCATCAGCCTGTTGAAATGCCGGGATTCTGCCATTTTCACATAGCCGTACATATCCTGGCTGATTATCGTAAGTATTACGTACGATCACATTGCGAGCATCGGCGGCCACGACAGCCAAGTCATCCCGTCGAGAAAAATGCTTAGCGGTGAATAGAAGATAGCGCCCATCCGGTGACCAGGACGGTGACGGCGGTAAACCAGATTGTTATCAGTGGCAAAGTAAGGATCCATCGGGCGCCCAGGTAAATGTGCCACCTTCGTTTTCCAGTGAATTCGAATCCACCAACCGTCTACGCTCAATATCGAAAATGGCTATAGCCGTATTCTCTGTAAGTATACGGTAGGCAAATGCGATGAGGTTTGGATCAGCAGGTGAGAACTGCAAAGAAAACGCTGATGCATTGTTCACCAGACTGGAGGCATCTATCGAACCCTGAAGCTCTCCGGTAGCCGAGAAAAAACTCAGCATCTTAGAGTCGAATTTTTCTTTATCCAGTATGGCGATTGTTTGTGAATCATAGCTCACAGCGATGTCTTTAAACCGAACAGCCTGTTGAATTCCATTGGTATCCCGGTCTGGTTGCCTGAAGGGTACCATCTGACAAAAGATACCGTCGTAATTCAACATCAGTGTCTGAAACATAATAAACGGCACCAGACAAATTCCGATTAGACTGTCCACCACTTGCAGGCAAACTTCCGGCCCGCTCCCGAGCCACCGAGGCCTTGACCGACACAGCTTCGATATAGCTTAAGTTCCCTGTCTTAGTACCATAGTAGGTAACGCTGGCACCACTGATATAGTTTTCCGTGGCCAATAGCCACTCACCATCGAGTGAGTAGACCGGTGCATTTATTCGAGTTTCGTCAAAGGGGCGAGTACGGCTGGTGACGAATGAGCGCGATTCCTATCGGCGCGAAATGGGGATAAAAAAGACCATCACTTTGCGATGGCCTTCTCACTTGCGTGCCTGATGTTGGAATGTTACCTCAGTAATGTCTTCGGCCTTAACCGAGCAGTGTTCTTAATTTACAACAACGGAACAGCTATCAAAATTTGTGGGTACCTCTCCATACATAACAACTACCCCATTCTGCACACCGTCAGGTGCGGTAAGGGATGCACTGTAGTTAGTGTACGTTACCGCTATCAGCATCTGTGGATTCAGAAAGTAGCGCTGCATCCGCACAGGAGTTCCAGTTGTTCAAGCCACTTTCAAAACCTGCGTTCATCAATAAATTGTCACCCGTTGGCTCAGGTTGTGTTGGATCAGGTGCTAGCGTTGGAATTGATGATTCACCGGCGAGTAGTTGACAACTATCAAACACCGTATCGTCCTCGCTATACACGAGTACCAACGCATACACTGAGCCTTCAGGGGCAGTGCCTGATAAATCATAACTCGCATACGTGCCTGTGGAGCTCACTTGTACATTGTCAGATAATAAGCTTCCGTAGTTTTCATTAAAGTATCCGAATTCCAAGATCGTCCAATTGTTTCCAGATCGACTCGCATCGCAACTCAAAGTATGACTATCACCAGGTGTAACAGCGACTTCTTGATATAGGCAACCGCCATTGTTGATGTTATGAGACTTGCTACCTTCCGAGGTATTGGTACTTGAAATCGTCGTATTCGCCGCGTTACCACATTCATACCAACCAGCTTGATCAGATTCAAACCCACGGTTAGCCAGTAGATTGTCCCCAACAGTATCTGGTTCCAGCTCTGGCTCAGGGGCTGGATCCGGATCAGCTTCTGGATCTGGCGTCGGTTCGGGATCAATTGTATTTCCTACTTGCACTCGCGGACCTGATGCATGCCAAATATCGGCACCTTCGTTGGCATCATGGAGCAAATTCATTGTTCAGGTAGTTGTTACCAATCTCTAGCATCTCTTCCCCATTCTGTGTAAAGGTTCTCTGACACACACTTTGTGAGTTGCAACTGAGATTGTTAGGTGTGCTGTATCGATTTGATCGTGCAAAAAAAAAGCCACCCCGAACGGAGTGGCTTTTTTCACTAATAAAACCCGGCGGTGACCTACTTTCACATGGCGAAACACCACACTATCATCGGC
>CAZQOI010000004.1:70599-83105 GCA_964594905.1 uncultured Granulosicoccaceae bacterium | reverse complement strand
TCCAGGACATCCACAATCAAGCTGTTGGGAAGAACCACAACCTTTTTGCAGTCAGAAGAGACTTTTGCCACCATATTGATCAGGCGCTGAATACTGATATGTACGCTGTCCGGATTCAATCGATGAGGTTGCGACAGGGTCCGAATTTGTCCGGGCATTCCTGTCTGTTTCAACAATTTGCCTAATCCTAGTGCGATCTGTGGTTCAGACTGCTCGCGTTGTTCGACAATTGGCTGGATCTCAACCTGGCGGCGATCCTCGATCAACTTGAAAGCATGTTGTCGTGCAAAGGTTCGGAGATAACGCAGCGTGTGCGGCTGCAACGTCGCCATATCGGGAGGCACAAATAAGCTTGGTTGCTCCTCATTCGCATCAAAGGATACGACCGTACGTAGTGATGATTCCCCTCGACCATCAGTGACTCTGATTATCTTGGCGAGACTCTGTATCCATTCTCCGCCAGTCGAAGCTGAGTCACTCGATCCCGAATTCTTGTTGTCCATATTCATACCTTATGTCTCATCGAAGGTGTTCTGGACACCCACAACGTTGAGTACTCGGCTAAGATTCCATCGAAAACACTTGGGACGCCCGGTGTTATGGCAAAAATTAGGCTCACTCTGACCGCGCGAAACGATGCTCATGACCGATCTGTCCTCAGGAAACTCTAAGCTGCTGAACCGTCTAGATGGTTTAGTTGACCGACTTGAAGCTATTTTCGGGCCATCAGGAGCGCCGGAGATAGATGATCGTGCGATTGCCTATCGCTGGGTCGTTCAAACCGGCCATCGCGGCTTGATGCCGGTTTGGGACACCCACAAAATCGACGTCGACGACCTACACGGAATAGATCGTCAGATAGCGGTTGTGGACGCTAATACCCGTCAGTTTGTGCAGGGCCACCCGAGAAACCACGTTCTGATGTGGGGATCTCGAGGTACTGGTAAGTCGTCGCTGGTGAAAGCGATGCTGAATCGCTATTCAGACAAAGGGCTGCGATTAATTGAAATTGATGCTCATGATCTGATCGATTTGCCCAGCGTTGTCGAACCTCTCAGGACGCGTGAGGAAAAATATATCCTGTTTGTCGATGATCTTTCTTTCGATGCTGATGACGCCAGCTATCGCACCTTAAAGGCGGCACTGGATGGTTCCATTGCGATCCCACCCGACAATGTTGTTATCTACGCCACCTCGAATCGACGCCATCTTGTTCCCGAGCAGATGGTTGATAACGAACACAGCCGAATTGTTGAGGGTGAGCTTCACCATGGTGAGGCTGTCGAGGAGAAAATTTCCCTTTCGGAACGATTCGGCTTGTGGTTGAGTTTTCATCCGTTTTCACAGGATCAATACCTGAATGCAGTCAAGCATTGGCTCACTCAATACGGAGTTGCCGAATTTACCGAAGAGTGTAGAGCTGAGGCACTAAGGTGGGCGCTACTACGGGGCAATCGAAGCGGACGAATCGCTGCGCAATTCGCTATGGATTATTCTGGGAAAAATCAGTTGGAATAGGCGCTTGCCACAGCTTTTGTTGAGATAGCGAGCGCCGGTATGCATCGCCTTGAAGCGAGTGAATATCAGGCATTTCCCTTTTCCGCCCACTCGACAGGTGTGTACGCCTTGATCGTCAGAGCGTGAATAGCGCCTGATTTGATGTGTTCGTCCAGAACGGCATAGACCATCTTGTGACGTTTGATAGTAGGCATGCCGTCAAAAGAAGTACTGATGACTCGGGCTTCGAATTTACTCCCGTCTCCTGTGATCTCGACTTTGGCATCATCAATTGATTGTTCTACGAGGTCACTAAAGTAGTCCATTCGCATTGGTGTTTTACTCGGTTGCGAAGATTAGGTATCGCAGTATAACGTGCGACTCGTGGACAAAAAAATGGGCCCGACAAGCGAGCCCAATTTGGGGGTGAGAACGTGACACCATGTCTTGATTGGGGCACGTGTATTTAATCTAGTAGGCGTTCAGTGGAAGTCAACTAAATATTTGAATCGATTGCACTATTTACGGCTCCAACTGCGCATAACATTGCTTATGCCGGGTTTTCAAAAAAGATATAAGACGTCGAGTAATCACTGAACTCGAAGTAAACTTTCTTTTCCCCGTCGTCCACTTGACTATTGAGATTAGCGTCAAGTACCCCGTAGCCAAAGCGGTAAGGACGTGACTCACCTGAATCTGTGCCAGATGCTGTTGATATCTTGTCAATTTTCATGAACCGTTTGACAAGCTTGTCGCCTGCATAGATCTCAATTATGCCGTCAGTGCCTGTCCAGTTCTGAACTGCTCTGCCAATTTTGTTCTGGGATTCTTGGGTACATGCACCTAAGACGGTGGCGCAACCCACAGCAACTGCTGCTAACTTCAGATTGATCATTTGCCTGATTCCGTTGATATTCACGTCATATTATCCGCCAATTCCGACGTGGCGACATCTATATTCTCCCGATCTCGTCTGAGCCAACCTGGACTGAATCTTCAATGCAGCCTTGGCAAGCCAGAAAAGAGCTGGAAATGGACATCCACAATCTGGTGAGCAGTTCGTAACAGTTCCTTGCTCACCGCGTATTATATGGGTGTCCCTTATTGAATTTAGATGCAGATGAACAACCCTAAACAAGCGTCCCCTAGCGATAAGCCTTTCGGTATTCGTGTCGATTTACCGAAAGACGATCCAATGAGTGCGCCGCACCTTTTAGGCGACGACTGGGCGGGTACTCGCTGGTTTGAAAGCGCTGAGCTGCGCGATGCGGCAATGGAGGCAATGCGTCGCCAGCCTAATTACTATCGGCGGGGAGACACGCCTTCAGTCGTTCTTAGTGCTATCGATCCAAGCTGACTTAGTCGAGTGGGTCCTTGCTGATGTGTTGTGCCGCAACTCAGCGATTTTTTGGGAAATCCTGAAAAACCAGATTTATGTCGTGATGAGTGGGTTTATGATTGTCCAATTCGTCGCGATAGTTTTTGGGTCGATCCGATCTGCCATCAGCTACCGGGACATCGCGAAGGCTCAATAGGTCGAAGCCGGTGCAATCGAAATGGTAGATACCGGTCGTTGGAAGTTGCGACATTGCTTCCGGTGCCAGGTAACTCCCGAGAGTCTCCATTCCAGGGTTGTGTCCGACAACCATGAGGTGGTTGATTTCTTCTTTCTCTGCTTGCTTTACCACCGACAGAATGTTTTCCGCTGGTGCAAGATACAGTCGGTCAAAAACGTGAATATGGGTTTCTGGAACGCCCAAGACTTCGGCCACTAATGAAGCGGTCTCTAATGCGCGCACCGCTGAGCTCACGTAAATGCAATCAGGGATGCATGCTCGTTCAAGAAGTCGCCTCGCCATTTCGGGAGCGTCGCGTTTTCCGCGATCGTTCAGGGGGCGCTCGTGATCGCTTACATGAGAGTTGGTCCAGCTTGATTTGGCATGACGGAGGAGCGTGAGATTTTTGTTGGCGTTAGTGGTCACGTCTGACTTCTCTGTCGTTGGCCTCAGCTGATCATAGTATTTCTGGTTTGTCCGGGAAAAAAATCTTTCCATCTATCGCACGTATAAAAACGGTATCCGTCTGGAATCGGATGCGATACCAGCCATCGAGCTCCGCATCCAGGTCGAATATTGTTCCAGGCGCGACTCGACTAATCAGCTTTGCTGATTCATTGGGTTGTGCGTAAACCCCTTTTGGAAAATAAGTACCGAGAACACGAATCTTGGCAGTAGAAGCTCGAGCTGCAGATTCGCGATCGATCTCCATATCAACTTCACTTAAGTTGAACCGTCGATTGACATTGACTGGTCTGAGGACAACATCAACTTCGCTTTCGACAGTCCTTGAAGAGTCAGGTTGATTGCTGCTGTCACCTGAGCTCAAGGTATTGATGGCGAGAACACCTCCATCGGATTTGGAATTCGTTGAAACGTTTTGCAATAGTTCGGCAGGAATTTCGAGCACATCACCCACTTGAATCTTGCGAGCGTCCGAGACATTGTTGTGCTTAGCTATTACTACCCAACTTTCTGTGGATCCGGTTATCGCGTAGGCAATGTCGCTAAGTCGATCGTCCTGTTGCACTGTGTAGTGAACTGGTCCTGTGGGGACGGATGAGTCAAGGCTGGACTCTTCTGTTAAAACGCAAGCGGATAGTGAGACCGTCACGGTCGCAATCAGTATTTTTTTTGACCACTTGAATTGCGTCATGTCCGCTCTAAGCGCCTAGTTGAGTGGGAATTTGTGCGACCGTATCTGGCAGCACTATTCGCTCATGGAAAAGAATCATCTGACAAACTTACCTAATTCTTGTCCGCCCGCACAATTTCGATACCGAAATGCGGTCACCAATAGACTATCGGCGTACTTGGCTTAGTGGTTGAGGATAGAGATCAAAAAAATCGCATTGATATCAATTGTCAGTAAGGTTTGTTACTGAAAAATGGCCAAAAAAAAGCCCGAATCCAGTGGATTCGGGCTTGATACTGAGCGCTTGGTCTGTCGAGGCTAAATGAATCGCCTTTTTAGACTGAAGACTTGTGCTATTTCACATCTCGTTTGTGAACGTAGCCAGTTCCCTGATCAGTGGCAACTTCATACCATGAACCCATTGCGCGAGAAACTTGCAGCTTGGTGCCAGGTGATACGCGCATCAAAAGACTTGAAGAGAAATCAGCATTGTTGTAAATCGCTTTAGGGTAGTAAGTGCCGCTAACCATGATTTCGCTTGGCATCGTGCCGTCATTGAGCGTTTCTTCAGCCTCAACAGCAAGAGTTTCCTCTGTCAACGGTGCAGCGGCAGCTGGTTCCGCTTTGAACGCTGCTTCGACAATCTTGATTGGTTGCGTCTCGTCAGTGAGTGTATTTCCAGCTAACACTGCTGCACTTGCATCCAGAGCCTCTTGGGTCTCAGTCTCGGCAAGCTCTACTGTTTCATCTGCGACTGAATCGGGCAGGGCGCCAGATAGCTCAGGGCGTACCAGATTTTCTGCGATCGTAATCTTTTGACCAGCCCAAACCTTGACTGCTTGCTCATCAGAAAAACCATTCATTTCCGCGATCAACTTCCAGTTAGTTGCGTCTCCGGTTGTGCGTTTGGAGAAGTCCCACAGAGTCTCACCAGATTCGAGTTCAAATGTCATTCCATCAGTTGCCTCAGTGGCAGCTTCAGCGACGACATTCTCTTCAGGAACCTTGAGTCGAGGTTTGGCCGGCATTGCATCGTTTTCAGCCAAAGTTTCGGTGTCTGACTGGGCAGGCAGTTTCTGGGTGTCTACAACATCTGACGCTGCTTGCTGAGTTTCTAATGGCTGTCCACTTAGCTCAGGTCGGACCATGTCAGCTGGAATTGTCAGTAGTTGACCGGGTTGGACACTTGCGTCTGGTGCCAGATTGTTGATGTCTGCAAGTATGTGCCAGTTGTTGGCATCACCTGTGGTGCGCTTCGCAATCAGCCAGAGGTTGTCGTCGGTAGTGACTTCATGAATCAGGTCAGCTGACGCCACAAGATCGCCTTCAGACGCATCGAGTAGCTCTTCTGAAGCATCAGCGCTCACAGTGATCGACTCTGATGATTCCTCGATGTCCAATAGATCGGCGTCGCTTGTGAGTGGATCTGATTTCAGGAGGTCAGCGGAATCGTTGGTGAGCAGCTCAGCAGTTTCTATCGTTACTGGATTGATTTCGGCGATGTCACCTTCTGGAAGAATGGCATCCTCCTCCAACAGTGCAATGTCAACCTCATCAAGCGCGGTTTCAGCACCTTTCGGTAAGCTCGCGTCGCCCGGGCGATCGTCACCAAAGCCCAGCCAATAGGCCGTTTCGTCAAAAACGCGTGTACCGAGACCGACGGCACCTTTGCCGACCTTTACGCCCGCGTCCACGGTGCCTTTGCCAGCACGAGCCAAATTGTCGCCTAGACGACCCGCATCGAAATCACCAATTCGAGGGGTTGAGGAGCAAGCTGTAATTGAAAGGACTGCTACCGCTAGGCAGCTTTTTTTGAAAATTGAAGATTTGCGGTTGGACATTTGTTTTCTCACCTGCGGCGCTGAAGTAGTTTGGTATGTTCACGCGGCGGGACGAGAGCAAGGTCTTTTGCAACCTGGTGTCATCGCAGCGACGAACATGACACTCATTTAGATAGACGTTAGATGAGGACCCGTCAATGTGATCTAGCGGATCAAAGCGGCTTTCTTCGAGAACCGCCAGTTTGTATTAGCAGTACAAATGGGGGAGGAGTGACGCTTGTTTGACGTTTGTAGCTTCTTCGCTAGTTAATTGGTAGGCGATCGCGCGTCCGTGCACGAGCTGTATATCGAGGGCAGGGCCGTGTTGTAAGAACTCAAGATGCCTCAGACAAAATTCGAATTTTTACTTTCGTGCCCAAGTATCACGCAGCGTCACTGTCCGATTAAACGTCGGGGTATTCGTTGAGTGATCATGTTGATCGGCCACGAAGTAGCCAAGTCTTTCAAACTGAAAGTGTTGTTCTGGATTCGCTTCACTAAGTAAGGGTTCTATATACGCGTTGTTGCATAAACTTTGTGAATCTTGATTAATGACATCCGAGAGTGTGTCGGCCGCCCCTGGATTAGCCACATTGAACAATCGATCGTAAAGACGAACTGTTGCAGGAACACCGTGAGTAGCAGATACCCAGTGAACAACGCCCTTTACCTTTCGTCCCTCTGGTTTTTTACCGAGAGTATTTACATCATGAGTACATCGAAGCTCAATGACATCGCCCTCGTCATTCTTAATGATTTCATTGCACTTGATCACGTAGCTTCCACGAAGACGAACTTCTCCACCGGGAGTGAGCCTTTGGTATTTCGGTGGCGGATCCTCAGCGAAGTCATCACGGTCGATAAAAAGCTGTGAAGTAAAAACAAGTTCTCGTTTGCCAGCGCTCTCATCTTGAGGATGGTTTGCGAACGTCAGTACTTGTTCATGGTCCTCAGGCAGATCTGTAAGCACGACCTTGATAGGATCGAGCACTGCCATTCTTCTTTCTGCGCTGGTGTTCAGATCGTCACGAATTATAGTTTCAAGCACGACCATCTCGATCCACGCATCATTCTTGGTAATTCCAATGCGCTCACAAAATTCCCTTATAGCAGCTGGTGTGTAACCACGGCGACGCATGCCGGAAACGGTTGGCATGCGAGGATCATCCCAACCGTTAACATGCCCTTCGTCGACTAGTTGAATCAATTTGCGTTTACTCAATATCGTGTATTCGAGTGAGAGTCTTGCAAATTCGATTTGTTGAGGATGATGTGGAGTGGCGAGTTCATCCAGTACCCAGTCGTAGAGAGGGCGATGATCTTCGAACTCCAAAGTGCATAAAGAGTGCGTTATGCCTTCGATAGCATCTGATACACAATGTGTGTAATCGTACATGGGGTAAATGGGCCAGATGCTGCCAGTTTTTACATGTTCGACTTTTCGAATGCGATACAAGGTCGGATCACGCATGTTGATATTGCCGGAGCTCATGTCTATCTTGGCGCGAAGGACGTGAGCGCCATCATCAAATTCGCCTTCTTTCATGCGTTCAAACAAATCAAGATTTTGTTCAATGCTGCGATTGCGATAAGGGCTCTCGATTCCGGGCTCTGTCAGAGTGCCTCGCATCTCTCGCATTTCTTCGGCGCTACTGCTGTCGACATACGCCTTGCCTTGACGGATTAAATCGCAGGCGTATTGATAAAGCTGATCGAAATAGTCAGAGGCATGTCGGAGTTCGTCCCATTCAAAGCCCAGCCAGCTGACATCAGCCTTGATGGCATTGACGTACTCTTCGCTTTCCTTTGCGGGGTTAGTGTCATCGAATCGAAGGTTGCAAGTACCACTGAACTGATCTGCAATACCGAAGTTCAGGCAGATGGATTTAGCATGGCCTATGTGAAGATAGCCATTAGGTTCAGGTGGAAATCGCGTTTTGACTTGGCCATTGTTCTTGCCGACTTTAAGATCTTCGGTGACGATATTCCGAATAAAATTGCCGGCCACTGGGGGCTCTGACTTGGACATGTTAGGGCAACGGGTTAGTAAACTGCGGCAAGTATAGCCGGGTTCCGGTCAAGGCCTCGAAGCGTTCACCCTGCGTTTAAAACAGCGACTCGTATTCTTTGGCAAAACGAGTCACTTGTTCAATATACTGAGTTGTTTCTGGAAATGGCGGAATACCCTTGTATCTGTCGACGTTGCCTGGACCTGCGTTGTACGCAGCGAGGGCCAGATTCATATCTGAAAAGCGACGTTTCATCGAGTCCAGATAGCGAGCGCCACCACTGAGGTTTTGCATCGCGTTCAGGGAATCGGTGACGCCCAATTCGCGCGCTGTTGCCGGCATCAATTGCATCAAACCTTGCGCGCCCGCTCGCGACAGGGCCTTCGAATCGAAACATGACTCAACGCGTGCGACAGCCAAAATCCAATGTGGTTCTAAGGCAAGTGCGGCGGCGACATTCACGATTGCCGAGTGATACTGCGAGCCTCGAGCTTCCAGTTGCGCGGTAGTCAGACCGCTACAGGAATTTGTCGTCATTTGTCGGCCATACTGATTACGATAGTTGCTGCGCACGACTTCCCCATTGACTAATGGCGCATCACTGAACGTCATCGTGCCATCAGCCGCCCGATGTTTAAACAGCTTGGTTTCCGCGCTAGCGGGCATCACACACATCACGACTACAAAAATTATCCACAGACTTTTGGCGTTCCAACGAGCTGCCTTGTAGTTGATGGCAGTTGAACAGTCCCGGTTCTTTTTATTGATCGTGGGTTCTTGCTGGTCCTTGTGGGTGCTTTTGTTGTGTTTTTTGTGATAGTTGTGTTTGTGGGTGTCCATAAATGTCGATAAGAAAAGTCACCTGTGATATCGACGAGTACCAACTTATTCAGATGGACGCTAGATGGGTTTTGTGAGTTAGTTCTCGTTAATGCTTGGACGTCCCTAGCCATTCACTGAGATGGTCTGCTACATCTGGACGAGCTTTTGGCTTGATTGGATTTGTGGGTGTCTCTTTCTTCTCATCTGAGGGTGTCCCTTTGTTTGCGTCCTGATTATTGCCAGCCGCCTTTGATTCTGTGCCGGTGTAGATGAAACCGGTGATTTGCTCATTGCTGGCTAGTGAGAGAGCTGACTTTACGAGCGGGTGGTATGCGTTTGCGCCTGTTAGCCAGACTGCGCCAAAGCCTAAGGCGTTGGCTCCCAAAAGCAATTGTTGGGCTGCGGCACCGGCGGATAGTGTCTGTTCGATCTCGGGAGTTTTTGGGTGTCCAGAGGTCAGTATACTTACGACGGTAATGATCAAAGGTGAGCGCAGTGGCTTCTCGCGGACGCGTTGCAGTTTTTCTTCTGTTGAGTCACCGTCACTTGTGAGGGCGATTTCTGCAAAGACATCGCCGAGATTTTTACGCGCGTCACCTCGAATGATAATGAATCTCCAGGGTCTGAGCCGAGCATGATCTGGTGCAGCGACGGCGCAGCGAAGAATCTCAGCGATTTGCTGATCATTAGGCGCTGGTTCGATCAAGCGGTTTGCTGGGCTAGAGCTGCGTTGCTGCAGGAAATCGATAATGGAATTCATGATGTCTCGGCGTTGCTTACACGCAATGGATCCTCAAGTATAACGAGCATGATTAGTCCACTAAGTGCCAAAGGGTAGAGAGCGTCATGACCACCAGCTTCACGATCGAAATCAGACACCCCTACAAACATCTTATCGATGTGACTCTGCAGCTGGCTGCGCCAAACCCGGCTGGACAGGTCTTGCGCTTACCTAATTGGATTCCCGGTAGCTATATGATCCGGGACTTCTCAAGAAATATTGTCACGATCTCGGCGACGTCCCTTGGTGAAGCGGTAGAGTTAAGAAAGACCGATAAATCTACCTGGCAAGCGCCACCTGCACTGACAGAGCTGACCGTTCACTATCAGGTTTATGCGTGGGAGTTGTCAGTACGGGCGGCGCACGTCTCTCAGGACCACGCGTTCTTCAACGGCACAAGCGTTTTCCTGTGTCCGGAGTCTCTTGAGAATCAACCAATTTCGCTTGACCTGGTTAAACCGGAGTTCGCAGAGGCCGAGCACTGGCGTGTGGCGACCGGCATGGATGAGACTCATGTCGACGATGCGGGCTTTGGTCGGCGTCAGCTTGCCGACTACGATGAGCTGATTGATCACCCGGTCGAAATTGGAGACTTCAAAAAGCTCGAGTTTGATGCCTGTGGCGTTCCCCATGAGATCGTTTTGACCGGTGCTTGCCACTTTGATGAAGAGCGGGTCAAACGTGACCTGCGCGTGATCTGTGAGAGTCAAATTCGATTCTTCGGTGAACCTGCACCAATGCAGCGTTATGTGTTCATGGTTATGGTTGTAAACGAAGGATACGGTGGGCTTGAGCATCGCGCCTCAACTGCCTTGCTCGTGACGCGTAACAATTTGCCGATTGCTGGCGATGAGGACAACATCAGCGATGAATATCTTAACTTCCTCGGTTTATGTAGCCACGAGTATTTTCACACGTGGAATGTCAAGCGAATAAAGCCTGCTGTCTTTGTTCCCTATCTATTGAATGCTGAGTCCTATACCCGCTTGCTATGGTTCTTTGAAGGCATCACCTCTTATTATGATGATTTATTTCTAGTGCGTTCCGGTTTGATTGATCAAGAGCGCTATCTTGATCTGCTTGCAAAGACGGTTACACGAGTACAACGCGGATCAGGACGCTTGACTCAGTCGGTTACCGATTCGAGTTTCGATGCATGGCACAAGTTTTATAAGCAGGATGAGAACGCACCCAACGCTATCGTTAGCTATTACGCAAAGGGTGCGCTTGTTGCTCTGTGCCTTGATGCTGAATTGCGTCACCGTTCTAAAAACCAGGTTTCACTTGATGATCTTATAAAACGTCTTTGGTCCAACTGGCTTGAAGGGCAGGCAGGTCTTACCGAGGACGAACCAGAGCATGTGGCGATAGAACTTCTTGACGCATCTCACCACGAATCCATGAAGGCGTTTTTCCACCTGTGCTTGTATTCGACAGCTGAATTACCACTTGTTGACGTCTGTAAAAAACTTGGGCATCAACTTGAGTGGCGGCAACGTGTTTCATTCAAGGATGCTGGTGGTCTTGTTAAAGGTGAACAGTCACCATGTGTATGGATCGGGGCCACAATCAAAGCTGCTGCTGCTGGTATCACTCTTGTTCAGGTATTCAGAGACGGCCCTGCGGAGTGTGCTGGGTTGGCTGCGGGTGACGTCGTTGTAGCAGTGTGTAAACTGCAAGTCAGCGTTGAATCAATCGAATCAGTGCTAAGCAGATTTAGCGATAGTGATCAAGTAGTGATTGACTATTTTCGTCTCGGTGAACTTCGAACTGCCACCTTGCGAGTAACACATGATGAGTTGAATACGGCTACTATTTTGCGTAATGATGTTGACTTAGCAAATAAGTGGTTGTCAGAAAATAGCTAAGTAATAATTTACGATTAAAATTGGTTTTTAGATCCCTAGTCAATATTTCTTCTTTAAAACAAACTAATAAGCTTGTATTTGAGATATAAGAGTATTAAGGCTCATTTCTAATGAGTCGGTTGAATCGATAAAAAATATGTCCGAATTACAACATCGCGACGCCTCTGAACAAGTGGTTGCTACAGAGCTTGCAGCAAATGGCTACGATGGTGTTACCGTGTTTTTTTTCGAGGAGCTCTTCTCGACAAGTCTTTGGCTTGGGCAGCGTGTCCAACACGTGGATGTAAAGATCCCCGAACTTTGTGCGACACATTGGCAGACCGCTGGTATTGCCCGCCGAGGAAAAAAATGGCAAACAGCTCCGGGTAACGTAACCTTTTCAATGAAAACTTATACGGAAAAGCCAGTCGGCGAACTCCTCGGTCTGAGTTTAGTTACCGGCATCGGTGTGGCGCGTAGTCTCGAAGAGGCTGTTGGATTGCCAATCAAATTAAAGTGGCCGAACGATGTCATCGCAGATAACCGAAAACTCGGTGGTTTGCTGACTGAGGTGCGTTCTGGTCTGGTTAGTAGCATCATCACAGGTATCGGTATCAATGTTTTGCCGGATCAGCTTGATACCGAACTAGGTATTGGTGCTTGCTCTCTGCAAGAGCTGATTGGTCGACCGTTGGACCGTGATGAGCTTTTGGGAAAAGTTGCTGTCAGCGTACTTCGTGCTCACGATGAATTTTTAGCCGGCGGTTGGGCTGTATTTGCCGAAGAATGGACGGGTCGGGACTGGTTATTAAATCGCCCAGTGATGATCAAGCGCGACGGCGCGGATGAGCCTGCAGTCGCGCGAGGTGTAGATGAATCAGGCGCTATGATCGTAGAACAAGCAGGTGAGCGCACCACAGTTGTCAGTGGCGAAGTGTCCATCCGGCCTAATGATGCTGGTCTCTCATCCTGATTCCTCCGCGTTTTTTTGATCAGAGTGGCACTCAACAGGCGAGGTTTTTGCTAAACACCGACTACG
>CAZQOI010000004.1:0-70499 GCA_964594905.1 uncultured Granulosicoccaceae bacterium | reverse complement strand
TTTTTTGATCAGAGTGGCACTCAACAGGCGAGGTTTTTGCTAAACACCGACTACGTGAGCATTGTGATCGACAGATCCATTTCAATTATGTCGCATTATGTTTTGCTAATTCGTCAACGCAATGTTGCGCCAGCAATTACTTAGGCCTAAACTTGCCCCTCTTGTCAGATGAATGCCGGTATAGCTCAGTTGGTAGAGCAACTGATTTGTAATCAGTAGGTCCCGAGTTCGACTCTTGGTGCCGGCACCACTCTCTTGGTTACCGACGTACAGCGCCATCCGCAGACTCCGCGGTTCTAGCGGAATGCCAGAAAATCGTGATTTAGTTGGCTGGCAGCGATTTTTGTGCTGAATCCTCAAACCTGAAACTGCAAGCGGACTGAACCTCTGCTCGGGTGAAGAGCCTAATCCACATCCAGTTATCCAGCAGACATTGATACACTTCCATCCATACCCGGCTTGAGAAATCGGCTGGTTTGATCGCAGGCCCAGGTGTCTGCCAGCTAATCCTCAATCAGGAGCGCGACAGACATGCTTTTTTCCGGACAAGCTTTTCAGCTCAGTGACCACGACGGCGTACTCGAGCTGTGTTTTGACAGCCAGAACGAAAAGGTCAATGTCTTCAATAAGATCGCGCTCAAAGAATTTGACGATGTGCTGAAGGTTATTGAGTCTCAAACAACAGCGAAGGGCCTGGTTATGACCAGTGCCAAATCGGTGTTCGTTGCAGGCGCTGACATTACCGAGTTTCTTGATTATTTCGAACAGCCTGATGAAGTACTGAGAACCATGCTGAACGAGGTAAATGGCATGTTCAATCGGTTCGAGGACCTACCGTTTCCAACGGTTGCCGCCATCAATGGTGAGGCACAGGGTGGCGGTTTCGAGGTGTGTCTGGCTTGTGATTTTCGTATCGCAGGTAGCGCCGCTCGAGTTGGATTACCGGAGGTCAAGCTCGGGATCATGCCCGGATGGGGTGGTTCTGTTCGACTGCCAAGACTGATCGGTGTCGACAATGCGGTTGAGTGGATGTGTGCAGGCGGTTCAAAGCGGGCAACTGCAGCCTTGAAGGACGGCGCAGTGGATGCGGTGGTAGCTGATGACGCTTTGCGCCAAAGTGCATTCGATCTTGTAGAAGACGCCAGTGCAGGCAAGTTCGATATTCAAAAACGTCGGGCGATCAAGAAAAACCCATTGTCCTTGTCGCCACTGGAATTAACCATGGCGGTTGAGTCAGCAAAAGGCGTTGTCGGTGCTAAGGCCGGCCCCCACTATCCGTCACCACTGACCATCATCGATACGATCGCAGCACACGCGGCGCTCGAGCGAGATGCAGCGTTGCCGCACGAGTCAGACAGTTTCGTCAAATTGGCGAAGACAGATGTAGCGGCGAATCTCGTTGGTATCTTCCTGAATGATCAGTTACTCAAGCGAATTGCGCGCAAACAAACCAAGGTTGCGGATAAGGTTGACCAGGCAGCGGTTCTCGGTGCCGGCATTATGGGCGGCGGTGTTGCATACCAATCGGCATCCAACGGTGTTCCGATATTGATGAAAGACATCGCAGAATCCGCGCTGGACGCAGGTCTTGATGAGGCTGGCAGCTTGTTACAAAAACAGATCAAGCGTGGCAAGTTGAAACCAGAGGGACTGGCAGGGGTTCTGAATGCCATTCAACCGGCCTTGTCTTATGGTGAATTTGGTGATGTGGACCTGGTCGTCGAAGCGGTTGTTGAAAACCCGAAGATCAAGATGAGTGTGCTGGCGGAAGTGGAAGGCGAGGTCAGCGATGACACAATCATCACAACCAACACATCAACTATCTCAGTGGACTTGCTGTCAACTGCACTTAAGCGTCCTGAAAATTTCTGCGGTATGCATTTTTTCAACCCTGTTCACCGCATGCCATTGGTTGAAGTCATTCGCGCCAAGACATCATCCGAAAAAGCCATAGCCACCACCGTGGCTTATGCGCAGGCAATGAGAAAGACCCCAATAGTCGTCAACGACTGCCCGGGTTTTCTGGTTAATCGTATTCTGTTTGCCTACTTTGGCGGATTCAACAAGTTGATGGCCGATGGGGGTGATCACATGGCTATTGATAAAGCCATGGAACGATTTGGTTGGCCAATGGGTCCGGCCTACTTACTGGATGTTGTTGGTCTTGATACTGGTAAACATGCAGCTGGTGTCATGGCTGATGGTTTCCCTGATCGTATGGCCGAGGACGGCGACACAATCATAGACGCCATGTTCAAGGCCGAGCGTCTTGGGCAAAAGAATGGCAAGGGCTTTTATCGCTACGAAAAAGATCGCAAAGGTCGACCGCAGAAAAAGCCAGATGACGAGGCCAATGCCGTTATTGCATCGATTCAATCAGCAAAGCGTGATATCGATGCAGAAGAGATTGTCGATCGAATGATGATTCCCATGTGTATCGAATCTGCACGCTGTCTTGAAGACGATATCGTTAGCACTGCAGCTGAGGTTGATATGGGTCTTGTCTATGGAATTGGATTTCCGCCGTTTCGTGGTGGTGTACTGCGCTACGTGGATAAAATGGGGCTTGATGCTTTCTGCGCCAGAGCAGACAAGTACAAAGACCTTGGGCCTCTTTATCACCCAACGGCAAAGATGCGTGACATGGCAAAAACCAATGCCCAATTCCACGCGAGTAGTCAAACAGGAGAGAGCGCATGAGCATTCAAGCACGTGACGTTGTGATCGTTGATGGTGTTCGCTCGCCGATGGGTAAGTCCAAGGGTGGTGGTTTTATCAATGTGCGTGCGGAGAACTTATCCGCGACTTTGGTTGATGCCTTGTTTGTCAGAAATCCTGAAGTTGATCGTTCGGAAGTTGAGGACATAGTCTGGGGTTGTGTTAACCAGACACTGGAGCAAGGCTTCAATATGGCGCGAAGCGTTGGATTGCTTGCAGGTTTGCCAAAAGAAGTCGCGGCTCAGACAGTCAGTCGCTTGTGCGGTTCTTCGATGAGCGCATTGCATACGGCTGCGCAAGGCATCATGACCGGTTATGGCGACATTTTTGTTGTCGGTGGTGTTGAGCATATGCAACACGTATCGATGTTGCATGGCCTCGATATCAATCCTTCAGTCAGTCGCTATGCAGCGAAGGCATCAATGATGATGGGAATCACTGCAGAGATGTTAGGGCGTATGCACAAGATCACACGTGAGCAGCAGGATGCGTTTGCATTGCGATCCCATCAACGTGCACATGATGCCGCTGTCAATGGTCGTTTCGACAATGAAATCATTCCAATAGAAGGGCATGACGAAACCGGTGCATTCAAACTGATCGAGAAGGATGAGGTCATTCGCGAGGACGCATCACTCGAAGCGCTTGCATCGTTGCGACCTGCATTTGTGCCAAAAGTCGGCACTGTGACTGCCGGTACCTCCTCAGCAATTGCTGACGGTGCGTCGGCGATGTTGATGATGTCTGGTGAAAAGGCCAAAAGTCTCGGTTTGAAGCCCTTGGCAAAGGTTCGCAGTATGGCTGTCAGTGGCTGCGATCCAGCCATCATGGGTTATGGCCCTGTACCTGCGACCAAGAAAGTATTAAAGCGTGCAGGCATGACCATCGATGACATTGATCATGTTGAACTCAACGAGGCCTTTGCAGCTCAGTCGCTTCCAGTGCTCAAGGATCTTGGATTGTCCGATAAGCTTGACGACAAGGTTAATTTGAACGGCGGTGCTATCGCACTAGGGCATCCACTAGGATGTTCTGGTACTCGTATATCCACAACCTTATTGAATGTCATGCAGCAGCAGGACAGTGAAATTGGGCTTGCCACTATGTGTATCGGTATGGGGCAGGGCATTGCGACTGTGTTTGAACGACTGAAATAAGCGTCGCGTTCAGTTGGCGATTAATTAATTGGCTATCAGGGTAGCCAGCCGACATCCACCACTCGCCACTCTGGTCCGCCTGGCGGTACATCAGCATGATGTGTCAGGCGGGTTAGCGACACGTTTCCGATATTGAAACTGACGCTGTTGCGAATCGGCGTGTCCAAAGCTATCTGCAGGGCCGCGAGTATCGTTCCACGGTGCGCCACACAGACAACATCTTTTCCGCGGTGTGTTGTACACATGCGTTCGACGAAACGCGCTACGCGTTCTCGTAGCATCGCAAAACTCTCGCCATTTGGCGCTTGCTGGTCAGGGTCCGTTGGCCAGAAACTGAGGTAGGCATCTTCGCGCAAGGCGAAGAGCTCTGTGTGAGTCATGCCGTTGTATTCACCAAAGTCCTGTTCGAGAATGTCGGCATCTTCTTCTCGAGGGCCGGGAACCGCCCCACCGTCTATCAAAGCGTCAGCTGTCTGATGGGTACGCTTCAGTGGACTGGTAACCCAGAGACTCTTGTCTGGAAGCTTCTGTGCGATACTCGAGAAAAGCTTGGAGTCGCTGGTATCGCAGTCAACGTCAAGACTGCCATACATAAGATGTCCAACTTCCGGAACCCTTGCGTGGCGTATCCACCAGAATCGCGTCGCTGCGTCCGATGCCGGAAGTCTTTTTTTGATTGCTGCGTCCACGGATGTGTGTTCAATGTGTGAGGAGCTGAATGCCTTGCGAAGTATAGCTGTCGTACCTGACAAGGTTTAGTGTTGATATGTCCACTGACACCTCAGCCTACAACACGCGACTCGAAAGTCTTGATGCGCGCATTAAGGACGCTGAATCCGATCTCATTGAATTGACTGCTGATCTGATTCGAATCCCGACCATCAATCCGCCAGGTGATGGTTATATAGAAATTTGCGATTTTCTCGAAAAACGCCTGAAGACCTCGGGCTTTGCCATTGAACGAGTTCGTGCACAGGATGCCATTGGTGACAGTGATCGTTTTCCACGCTGGAATATCATCGCTCGACATGAAGGGCGTAGCCAGGGTGAGTGCGTGCACTTCAATTCCCATACTGATGTTGTTGCCGTGGGCGACAGGTGGACGGTAGATCCGTTTGCAGGTGTCGTGAAAGATGGTCGGGTTTATGGGCGCGGTGCCTGTGATATGAAAGGCGGGCTTGCGGCTTCGATCATTGCGGCTGAATGCTTTATTGCCGAGTTTCCTGAGTACCGTGGTGCCATCGAAATCTCGGGTACTTGTGATGAGGAGTCAGGCGGTTATGCGGGAGTTGCCTATCTTGCTGAACAGGGTTGGTTTGATCCATCACGCGTGCAACACGTTGTTATCCCGGAGCCACTTAACAAGGATCGAATCTGCCTTGGTCATCGCGGTGTTTGGTGGGCAGAGATAGAAACCTTCGGTCACATTGCTCATGGTTCAATGCCGTTTCTGGGTGACTGTGCCGTCCGACATATGAACGCTGTGATGGATACGTTTGAGAATGATCTCTACCCTGCGTTGGCGCAACGGCAAACAACTATGCCGGTGGTACCCGAAGGTGCACGTCGTTCAACAATGAATATCAATTCGATCCATGGTGGTCTCGATGAACCTGAGAAAGACTACACAGGTTTTCCTGCAGCGCTTGTTCCTGATCGTTGTCGAATGGTTATCGACAGACGTTTTCTGATGGAAGAAAATGTCGATGCGGTGAAACAGGAGATCACTGATTTACTTGAGCAGACCAAAGAGCGACGTCCCAGCTTTGACTATCAGATGAAAGAACTTTTCGCGGTTGCGCCCACCATGACCAAAAAGGACGCACCAGTCGTCACAGCCGTCGCTGATGCTATTCGCCGAAAACTCGACTGCGAGCCCGACTATGTGGTATCCCCGGGCACTTATGACCAAAAACATATCGATCGAATCGGAAAATTGCATAATTGCATCGCATATGGCCCTGGAATACTTGATCTGGCCCATCAACCGGATGAATACGTCGGTATTCAGGATATGATGGATTCAGCCATGGTCATGGGGTCAACCTTAGCCTCGCTTTTGGTCGAATAACGCGCGCTACGTGAGCCCGACGGCATGTTTGAGACGCCGGTGGCAACACGAGCCATAACTTGATTTTTACATTCTGAACCGCAGATTATGAATAATAGAAACACTGGAGGAACTGCCATGATCAAGATGTCCCTTACTGCGTCTCTTGTGGTTTTACTCAGCACCACAACTGCATTCGCCGCGCGCACCGATGTCACTATCGGTATGCAACTCGAGCCACCTAATCTTGATCCAACTGGCGGTGCAGCCGCTGCGATCGATGAAGTGGTGTATGCGAATGTCTTTGAAGGGCTCACGCGTTTTCTTAAAGATGGAAGCGTTGCACCTGCACTCGCTGCGTCATGGGAAATAGAAGATGACGGTAAGCGTTATGTATTCGCATTGAATGAAGGTGTCAAGTTTCACGATGGCACCGACATGAACGCTGACGATGTAAAGTTCTCACTCGAACGTGCAATGGCTGAAGATTCCACAAATGCGCAGAAACAGCTGTTCGCTAACATTGATTCTGTCGAGGTACTGAGTACTACATCCGTAGCCATTAATCTGAAGCAGCCTGACGGCAATATGTTGTTCAATCTTGCCTGGGGTGATGCTGTTATTGTCGGTGAAGAGTCTATCGAGACCGCTGCCAACAATCCTGTCGGTACTGGTCCTTTCAAGTTCGATAACTGGGTGCAAGGTGATCGGATCGAACTTGCGCGCAACGCCGATTACTGGGGCACTCCGGTTAAGCTTGAAAAGGCCACATTCAAATTTATCAGTGAACCGACTGCAGCTTTTGCCGCCATCATGGCGGGTGATCTTGATGCGTTCCCAGCCTATCCGGCGCCTGAAAATCTCCCGCAGCTGGATGCTGATCCTAGATACGCCGTAGTACTTGGCTCAAGTGAAGGTGAAACTATCCTGTCGACCAATAACGCCAAGCCACCTTTTGATGATGTTCGTGTACGTAAAGCCTTGGCTCATGCCATCAATCGCGAAGAAATTATCGATGGTGCGATGTTTGGCTATGGCACGCCCATCGGTTCGCACTTTGCACCGCACAACCCTGCCTATGTCGATCTGACAGCCAACTCCAGTTATGACCCGGAGATGTCTAAAGCATTGTTGAAAGAAGCGGGACACGAAAGCGGATTAACAGTTTCACTTAAATTGCCACCGCCTGCTTATGCGCGCCGTGGTGGTGAGATCATCGCAGCTCAGCTTCGTGATGTCGGTATTGACACTGAGATAGAAAATCTTGAGTGGGCGCAGTGGCTGGAGCAAGTATTCAAAGGGAAGGACTTTAACCTGACTATCGTGTCGCATACAGAGCCGATGGATATCGGTATCTATGCAAAACCTGAATACTATTTCCAATACGACAACCCTGAGTTGGTCACTCTGATGGCAAACTTCAATGCTGAATCAGACCAGGACAAGCGCACAGCCTTACTGCAGGATGCACAGAAAATCATCGCTGATGATTATGTCAATGGATATCTTTTCCAACTTGCCAAAACTGGTGTGGCGAACGTAAAGCTCAAGGGTTTATGGGAAAACCAACCAACACAAGCCAATGATCTTACTGGTGTGTATTGGGAAGAGTGAGGCGTTTGTTCTTATTCACTGAATTGATGTAAATCCTCACGACGCACATCGATGCTTCGTTATCTCCTGCGTAGATCGGGCTCGCTACTATTGACTCTACTAGTAGCGAGCCTGGTAATTTTTATCAGTATCGAAATTGTCCCCGGCGATCCAGCCGCCTATATGTTGGGTCTGAACGCAGCGCCAGATACGGTAGCCGCCTTACGTAGCGAACTTGGCCTTGATCAATCACGAGTTGCCCGCTACTTCAATTGGATTGGCGGTTTGCTGCGGGGCGACTTTGGTACTTCATACACTTATAAAACTCCTGTAGTTGACATGATCCGTGATCGCTTATGGATCTCCCTGCCGTTAGCAATCTATGCATTATTGTTGTCAACACTGATTGCCTTTCCGGCTGGCATGCTCGCGGCTAATCGTCGCGGACGTTGGCCGGATACCACCATCATGGGTTTTACTCAGCTTGGTATTGCTATTCCGAATTTCTGGTTTGCGATGTTGTTGGTGCTACTGTTTGCCATCAATTTGCAATGGTTTTCAGCAGGCGGCTTTGTTGGCTGGGATCAAGGCTTCTTTGCGGCTATCAAATCTCTGACATTGCCGGCGATTGCACTAGCGCTTCCCCAAGCGGCCATTCTTACGCGTGTCATGCGTTCTTCCTTGTTGGATGTATTGTCGGAAGACTTCATGCGCACTGCCAGAGCAAAAGGTTTGTCTCAAAGACAAGCCTTATGGCGTCATGCACTCAGAAACGCAATGATTCCGGTCTTGACGATTATTGGTTTGCAGTTTTCGTTTCTACTGGCTGGTGCCATTATTATCGAAAATGTTTTTTTTCTACCAGGGCTTGGGCGTCTTGTTTTTCAAAGTATCGCGCAGCGAGATCTCATCGTAGTTGAAAGCGTGGTTATGTTGTTGGTGTTTGCGGTTGTCATGGTCACCTTCCTGGTTGATATCGCCTACGCATGGGTTGACCCACGTTTACGGCACTCCCGCTGATGAGACTCGGTAACTTGTTTGTAGGTGCTGTTCTAGTGGTGCTTGTCATTGCCCTTGCCCTGACAAGCTACTTCTGGACACCTTTCGATGTCGAATCACTCGACATTCGTAACAAGATGCAAACGCCAAATAGCGAAAATTTACTGGGAACTGATCACTTTGGCCGCGACATTCTCTCGATGGTTATGGTGGGTGCTCGTACATCCATCGCTGTCGCAATTGTTGCAGTAATCATCGGTATGGGAATTGGTGTGCCGCTTGGACTAGCGGCAGCATCGCAACGGGGTGGTCTGATTGATGAAACCATCATGCGCGCTAATGATCTGGTGTTTGCCTTTCCAGCGTTACTGATTGCAATTCTGATTACAGCTGTATTTGGCCCCGGTGCAGTAAACGCAATCATTGCTATAGGCATCTTCAATATTCCGGTTTTTGCTCGCCTTACACGTGGTGCAGCCTTATCACACTGGACGCGCGAATTTGTTATGGCCGCGAGAGTAGCGGGTAAGAACACTGTGAGAATTTCCGTGGAGCACATCTTGCCGAACATGCTTAACCTGTTAATCGTACAAGGCACGATACAGTTTTCACTTGGTATTCTTGCTGAGGCTGGATTGTCTTATGTGGGCCTTGGTGCTCAACCGCCCACGCCCAGTTGGGGACGTATGCTCGCTGACAGCCAGACACTGATCACACTGGCCCCTCATTTAGCTTTGATCCCGGGCCTCGCTATCGTTTTGACTGTGCTTGGTCTTAATCTTCTTGGTGACGGTTTGCGCGATTACCTGGACCCGCGTGTCCGTCGCCAGCGATGATTTGCTAATGAGTTGTGTCAGCCCATGAGCACGAAGCCCTTGCTGGAAGTTCAAAACCTGAACTTGTCCATACATGACAGCACCATACTGACTGATGTCAGTCTATCGGTTGCAGAGGGTCGTACCCTGGGCATAATTGGCGAGAGTGGGTCTGGTAAATCCATGACGGCCTTGTCAATCATGCAGCTATTACCCAATGGTGCAGAATGCCGTGGCGCTATACAGTTCGATGGTATGGAATTGACGAGCCTTGATGAAGCAGCGCTCTGTGAGCTTCGAGGTAGTGAAATCGGTATGATTTTTCAGGAGCCGATGACTGCTCTTAATCCGGTTCATAATATTGGTCAGCAGATAACTGAGAGTATTCGTTTACACCGTCGCGTATCGCGAACGGAAGCTGATCGCATTGCAGAAATAACTCTCGCGCGCGTGGGATTGCCGCCCGATCAATTCCCGTTATCGCGCTATCCACATGAATTATCGGGTGGTCAACGTCAACGTGTCGTTATAGCGATAGCGATTGCCTGCCAACCTAAGTTGCTCATTGCTGATGAACCGACAACAGCGCTCGATGTGACGACGCAGGCTGGTATTCTTGATCTTCTTAGTTCCTTGAAAGCTGAGAGGCACCTCGCCCTGATATTGATTACACACGATCTTGCTGTTGTATCTGCGATAGCTGACGACGTAGTGATCATGCGCGATGGCGAGATTATGGAGAGTGGACCAACTGAAGTCGTTTTTCGCGAGCAACGTCACCCTTACACGCGAACCTTATTCGAAGCTTCATCGTTCGTACCTGCTGCAAAATCCTTAAAAAATTCGCCGCTAATTTCTGCGACCAGTGAATCGACTGCGCCATTGTTATCGGTTGATAGCTTGGTCTGTGAGTATCCGCTTTCCCGACGTCGTCTATTTGCGCCAGCACGGTTTTTCCGTGCAGTTGATGGAGTCAGTTTCGAGATAAAGTCTGGTGAGAATGTTGGACTGGTGGGCGAAAGCGGTTGTGGTAAGTCTACGTTGGCGCGTGCGCTACTTGGACTGCAAAAGATAAACGGAGGTCATGTCAAACTACTGGGTAGAGATTTGAGTGATCCGGAGACCCTTCGTCAATCACGTCAACATATGCAGGTTGTCTTTCAGGATCCCTATGGTTCGTTTAATCCCAGGCACCGTGTTGCACGACTGGTTGCGGAACCCTTGCATGTGTTAAGTGGCAGCATTGCCAAGCGAGAGCGCATGCAGCTAGTCGATGCAGCGTTGGAAAGTGTAGGTTTGTCAGTACAAGATGCCGATAAATTCATTCATGAGTTCTCCGGCGGTCAACGTCAGAGAATAGCAATTGCTCGTGCACTGATCACGCGTCCGAAACTGATCGTTCTGGATGAGGCTGTGTCCGCACTTGATGTTTCTGTCAGGGCGCAAGTGCTTGAGCTACTCGCACAGCTCGGTGATGAACATAGCCTTAGCTATCTGTTTATTTCGCACGATTTGTCGGTGGTCCGTAATGTCACTGACCGGGTGCTAGTCATGCGTAGCGGCACGATAGTCGAGTCGGGTGACACTGATACGGTTTTTGCGCAACCACAACATGAATACACCAAGGCGCTGATTGAGGCAGTACCTGAATTACCGAGTAACTAACGCCATAGTCAGTGCTGAACAACGACACACTAAACGATTTAGTAAGCACAATAAAATCGAACCAATGTGAGACCGAATATCATGAATCCACTTGTTGAATTTTCGATAAGCTCTGAAAACTGTTTTATCGATGGTAAGTGGCAGGCACCTGTTGAGAATCAGACCTTGCCATTAATAAACCCATCTAATGGTCAAACCTTGTGCAATATTGCCAGAGGTACGGCTGCTGATATTGATCTCGCTGTAAACGCAGCCCGGGCATCGCTAGATGGCGAGTGGGGACGTATGACAGCGCTGGAGCGTGGACGTTGTTTGACGAAACTTGGATCGCTCGTACTGGATAATGTGGAAGCGTTAGCGATACTTGAGGCGCAAGACGTTGGAAAGCCATTAAGCCAGGCACGTAACGATGCAATAGCGCTAGCGCGTTATTGCGAATACTACGCGGGTGCGGCTGACAAGGTGCACGGCGAAACATTGCCATACCTTGATGGATACACGGTATATACCTTGCGCGAACCGCATGGTGTCACAGGCCATATCGTTCCATGGAACTATCCAATGCAAATCATCGGGCGTTCGGTTGGTGCGGCATTGGCAATGGGTAATGCGACTGTATTGAAGCCTGCTGAGGAGGCCTGCCTGACCGCCTTGGTATTTACCGAACTGACTCGTCAGGCAGGCTTTCCAGCAGGAGTTGTGAACGTAGTGCCTGGCCTTGGCGCTGAAGCGGGTGCTTCCTTGAGTCGACATACCGGTGTACAACATGTCTCCTTCACAGGTTCTGTTAATACCGGTCGATTGGTGCAGCAGTCAGCAGGTGAGAACGTTGTACCCGTTACGCTTGAGCTTGGTGGCAAGTCTGCACAAGTTGTCTTTGACGATGCTGATATGGATGCAGCCTTACCATTTCTGATTAATGCTGGTATCCAGAACGCTGGGCAAACCTGCTCTGCTGCTTCGCGACTGGTAGTACAGCGTGGTATCTACGATGAGCTGATCAATCGACTGTCGCAGCACTATGCATCCTTAGCTGTTGGCCCGGCAGAAGCAGATTTAAATGTTGGGCCTTTGATATCCGCGCGTCAAAAATCACTTGTCGAGGCTTATCTCGCCGATGGAAATGATCTAACCATTGCGGCACAAGGAAAACTCAGTGCGGAGGCGGATGAACATGGATACTATGTTGTACCGACCTTATTCAAAGATGTACCACCGACGCACAAACTCGCACAGGAGGAAATATTTGGTCCTGTGCAGGTCGTTATTCCGTTTGACACTGAAGAAGACGCAATAGCCATCGCCAATGGGACCGAGTTCGGTTTGGTTGCTGCTGTTTGGACCAATGATGGTGGTCGGCAGATGCGCTTGTCGAAAGCCTTGCGTGCCGGGCAAGTCTTTGTCAACAATTACGGTGCTGGTGGTGGTGTTGAATTGCCGTTTGGCGGTGTTGGCAAGTCAGGCCATGGTCGGGAGAAGGGTTTTGAAGCTCTTTATGGTTTTTCCACGTTAAAAACGGTAGCGGTAAGACATGGTTAATTCAGCAGGACGTCTGGCAGGTAAACGCGCGATCATCACTGGAGCAGCTTCAGGATTTGGCGAAGGAATAGCCGCGAAGTTTCTGCGCGAAGGGGCGAGTGTCATCGTCGCCGACATTAACGAAACTGGTGCACAGAAAACCGCAGATGAATTGCGCAGTACGTGTTGTCAGTCCACAGATCAAGTTGTGTTGTCCTGCGCGGTTGATGTGTCATCTGGTGACAGCATGGCAGAAATGAAAACCATGCTTGAGTCAAGCCTTGGTGGCATTGATATCTTCGTCAACAATGCGGGCGTTACCCATCTGCCCAATGAGCTTGATGCGATTACTGAAACGGACTTTGATCGGGTGCTTCAAGTAAATACAAAATCAGTGTTCTGGATGGCGCATCATTTTGTACCTTTGATGAAAGCGCAAGGTTACGGTGTGGTGTTGAATGTCGCGTCCACCGCAGGTGTCAGTCCACGTCCGCGTCTAAGCTGGTACAACGCATCAAAAGGGTGGATGATTACTGCAACCAAAGCCATGGCTGTAGAACTAGCGCCACAAGGTATACGCGTTAATGCGATCAATCCTGTTGCTGGTGAAACACCGTTACTTAAATCCTTTATGGGTGAGGACACCCCTGAGATTCGGGCAAAATTTCTGTCCACTATTCCACTTGGACGATTCAGCACCCCGGAGGATATGGGCAATGCCGCCTGCTATCTGTGTTCTGATGAAGCGTCGATGGTAACTGGCGTTGCGATGGAGGTCGACGGTGGTCGCTGCATCTGATTCAACATCTGCGAGTTTTACAGTAGGTAAGCGTAATCTCATCACTGATGTTGATGGACTACTTGTGGGCCATGCTCATGATCAACAGGCAAAGACTGGCACCACGGTACTGACATCAAGCGAACCCTTTATTGCATCGGTAGATGTCATGGGTGGTGCACCGGGAACGCGAGAAACAGATTGCCTGGGAGCTGACAAGCTGGTTGAACGTGTAGATGCATTGGTCTTGTCTGGTGGTTCGGCACTGGGTCTTGATGCCGCGTCGGCAGTGGCCAACGAGCTTGGCAAACAAGGCAAGGGTTTTCCTGTTGGAAACGTCAATATCCCTATCGTACCTGCCGCCATCCTGTTCGATTTTTTTAACGGTGGACACGTCTCTGTTGATGGTGATCTGTATCGAGCTCTGGGTGCATCAGCGCTAAAGAGCGCGACATCTGAGTTCGAGCTCGGTACTGCAGGCGCAGGTTTTGGCGCGACAACCGCAGACTACAAAGGTGGATTGGGTTCTGCATCATTGGTACTGCCAAATGGTTGCACAGTAGGTGCTCTTGTCGCTGCTAACCCTCATGGGAGCGTGGTAGTTCCCGGTACTGATCGATTCTGGGCAGCGCCTTATGAAGTTGCCAACGAATTTGGCGGACTAGGTGTGGCGGCACCTGAAGAGGCTTTGCTGATACCGCAAAATCAAAAACTGAAGGCTTTCGAAGACTTGTCGCGGCAGCGTGGTGAACACGTCGCTGATATAGATCCCGATGTACCAATGAATACAACCATTGCCATTGTTGCAACTGATGCGAAAATGACCAAGGCACAGTTGAAACGCTTCGCGGTTGCGGCTCAGGATGGCATTGCACGAGCGGTAGTCCCGGCGCATACAGCCTATGACGGCGACCTGGTTTTTTCAGTGTCTACTGCAAAGCGAGACCTTAGCGATCCAGTTGCTGACTCGATGTTGCTTGGGCATGCTGGAGCGCTTTGCCTGACGCGCGCTATTGCTCGGGCTGTGTTTACCGCATCAAGCGACAGTAGCGATACGTTGCCGAGCTGGCAGTCGGAATTTGGTAGAAGCAATTAAAGCGCAACTAAAGCACAACTAAGGCGAACAAGTTCTCGAACGAGTTTGACTCTAAAATTCTGCGTCAGTTGTTGTTGCTATTGACGTGAAGCTCTAACTGGAAAAAATCTTACACCGGCCTGATCCAGTGAGGGAGCACCCGGATAACCACGTCTTGCCGCCAGTGAATACCAGCGAATGGCATCGCTTAATGCGTCGTTGGCTGCTGCAGGTGAAAAACTGAGTAGGGTGGACTCTCTTGCGAACTCGACGCCCAATGCAACTTGTGCGGCTCTCTCACCTAGCTCGGCCCGATCTTGCAGCACATCACGGTCGAGTTGTTCCAGTGATGTTTGTTCTCGTTGTACCTCGTCGCGGATTTGATCCAGATCGAAGGCTTCTGCATTTTGGGTATTGCCAGTTTGCGATTCCTCGCTTGGCAGACCGCCCGTAGTCGTTACCACTTGAGGGGCGACAACGTTCGCCGGGAGTTGCACGGGCTGTGTCGCTCGCTGCAATTCGGGGTAGCTGCGATCAAGTGGTCCGTCAGCGTCCAGATTTGCCGCCGCGCTGCCATCTTGTGCAAGCGCGCTAGCTGGCATCAGCATTACGCTGACCAGCGCCAATGGGCACAGAGCTATCCGAAAGACTGTCTTGTTCATGGCCGCTAGTTTACTCTTTCTGGTCTTTTGAAATCTGATGGGCTTAAAGCCTGACGGGTCGGTAATTCGAATTTGTGCGCAAAGCATCACAAATAACGTACCGACGGTGGATTTCCTTACCATCTCCTAAGCGATTTCAGCACAGAGTGAACTGGTAGACCGCTCCGCCCTAAACCAGTGGCCAATCGGGGCCGTTACCCATTGCATGGGACAAAGCCATTGGTCCCATCCGTATGGGCGTCGAATGGCATTGATAGCAACGAAATTTCTGTGATGACAAAATTCCTGTGGATTGGCGGTTCAGAATCAAGCGGTAATAATCGCATCGGCTCACGCTTGCCCGTCCTCGCGATGTTACTTGCGGGTAGTTTACTAAGCGCCTGTGGTGGTAGTGGTGGTGAATCTGGCGATGTGGTTATCGTGCCGACTAGCCTACCAGCCAGTCGCGGATTGTTGCCGTCATTGCCAGTGGCGGTAAATACATTTGAAGGTGAGCACTTTTCAGGCAGTGCGGCGTGCTCCACATGTCATAACGACGACTCAATGACTGTCCCTACCGAGGTAGCGGGTGTGCTGCGTAATGTCTCTCTGGGGGAAGCCTGGGAGACCAGCATGATGGCCAATTCGACACGCGATCCGTATTGGCACGCTGTTGTCGCGGCCGAACTCCATGACTTTCCGATGTTGGAAGAAGAAATCAACGACACGTGCACGCGATGTCACGCGCCCTTGGCCAATGAGCTGGCGAAGAAAACTGGTCAGCCCATTCATATTTTTGATTCAGGGTCGGAAGCAAACGGCGATTTGGTCAAAGGCATCTATGGCATGAATGCCGAGGACGAAATGTTCAACCATGCAATGGATGGTGTGAGCTGCACACTCTGTCATCAGATTGAACCAGGCAACCTTGGAACCGAGAGTAGCTTTTCAGGTGGCTACATTATTACTGGGTCACCGACTGGTGATATCAAGGATCGTCCTGCGTATGCGCAGTATCCCGAAACAGATCTGAATGTTGGCTATATGGTGCAACAATCCGATTTCACGCCAACCTTCGGTCCGCACATGAGCACCTCTGAAACCTGTGCGACTTGCCATAACCTCAATGTTGAACCGGTCAATGAGCAAGGCGAACTCATTGAAGGCATAGCGCATTTTTCTGAGCAGGCTAATCACCTTGAGTGGTTGAACAGCGACTACGCAGTAGGTGGTTCGCGCGAGGCGGATTGTCAAAGTTGTCATATGCCAACACTTGAGTCGGATGTTTTTCTTGGCGAAGGCGCGAATATAAAACGCCCTGATTTCGCTGAACATACCTTCCTTGGTGCCAATACGGTTATGCAAGAAATGTTGATGAACTTCCGCGATGAGCTTGGTGTGTTACCAAGTGCTACTGATGCGGATTTTGAAGAATCTATTGCACGCAATCAGGATTTTATTAAAACCTCTGCTGATGTAACAATTGCAGCAGGGCAGGTAGATGGAGATCAGATCAGCTTTGATGTTCAGGTTGAAAACAATACGGGGCATAAATTACCCACTGGCTATCACTCTCGCCGCGTTTATCTGCATGTACAAGTACTTGATGGCTCTGGCCTGCAGATTTTCGAAAGTGGTGAGATACGTCCTGATGGCAGCATTGTTGGTGTTGCTGAAGATACGGATCCGTCAGAGTGGGAATTGCACCATGATGTAATAACGTCGCCCACTCAGGTTCAGGTTTACCAATCTGTTCCGATTGACGAACACTCGGAGCGGGCGCACTCACTGCTAAGGGGTAGTGCTTACGGCAAGGATAATCGCATTCCGCCGCATGGTTTTGACAAGAATGTCGTTAACGGCAATCCAGGTCTTCCACCTAGTTTTGGTGTCTTTGGACTAGCCGCGACTGACGACGATTTCAACGCCGGGTTTGACACGGTGACTTATCAGGTTAGTTCTAACACGGCAGGCCCCTATACTGTGTTAGCGGAATTGCGCTATCAGCCGATCAGCTACGGGCACTTGCTCGATCTCTTTACCGTCTCAGATCAAGTTGACCAGGTGGACATGTTCCGTACGATGTACGACAGCACCGAGCGGCGTGACGAGGTGATAGATTCGGTAACTGCAACTATCGAATAACTATCCGCTATACTCCGGAACGAGAACCAGCGGCAAGTGTCTGATTCTCAAGGCACTAACCTTTTCCGGAGTCCACTCATGCGGTCAACAATTACCAGGGTACTGCAGTCCCTGTTGTCTCGGTATTTCACAGTCTTCTGCCTCGCCCTCGTCGTGAGCGGCCTGGCAATGTCGCCGGCTCAGGCGCAGACTGGCGTCGGTCTTGAATACCGCATCGGGCCAGAGGATGTGCTGCACATCTCTGTCTGGAAAGAGGAAGACCTCGACCGTGAGGTTCTGGTCCGACCCGATGGCGGGATCTCTTTTCCCTTAGCGGGCGACCTACAAGTGTCTGGTCGTACCCCGATCGAGGTTCAAGATGAAATCCGTTCGCGTCTGCAGCGCTATGTGCCAGACGCCGAAGTGACCGTCTCGATCGAAAAAGTCTCTGGTTACACGATCTTCGTGTTGGGGGAGGTTGAAGAGCCAGGTCAATTTACGCTTGGTCGTTACGTTGATGTGGTCCAGGCACTGACACTTGCGGGCGGCTTTACCCCGTATGCAAACAATCGCAGTATTCAAATCTTACGTCGTCAAGATGGTCGGGAAGTCACTTACAAATTTGATTTTCGCGATGTCTCGCGTGGACGTGATCTCGAACAGAACATCATTTTACAAAGTGGTGATGTTGTACTGATACCTTAAGCCATGCTTGTCTTATCACGTGCATTGTCACGAGCGCCAACTGTCGCAACTGTTGCGCTGCTGATATCTGCAGGCGGTGTTGGATCTGTGTCTGCTGATATCTGGGTGTATGAACCATCAGTGACTCTTGGGCAGCGTTTCGACGATAATTTCTTACTTGAAACCGTCGGTGGTGGCAGCCTTAGCGCAACTCGCGGTATCGGTCAGCTGATCGTTAGCCGCGAATCAGAAGCAGCATCCTTTCGCGGGCTTGCACGTGTGGATGGCTTGCTTATTTCCAGTAGCGATAACCGTAACGATGGCCTTGATTCCAATCAGCTATTAGGCTTTGACGCAAAACTAAAAACGCCGCGATCTCGTTATGGTGCAAGTTTTGGTTTTAAGCGCGATACACCAAGCCGCGATATCGTCGCTGACCTTGTGGATGAGTCTGCTGTCCCATCGGATACCGGCTTGACGATATCTCAATCAAACAACGTCACCCGTCAAGAGATAACAATCAGGCCTTACTTTGAGTACGACATAAGTCGTCGCCTTGCGTTTAACTCACAGCTGACAGCGACCGACGTGGAGCATGATTTGCCTGATCCGCAAGATGCGATCTTTCGCCAGTACATTGATAGTTTTCCGCGCGATGAAAATGGCGATCTGATCGGTGAGCTGCTCGAATTCGACGAAGTGACCCTTGCTGATGTTGGTGATCGATTTACGCCTAGTGGTGAACTTGATGATTTTCGTGAAGTTCGTGCGAATTTGGGAATGCGTTACAAGTACACACGCTTAATAACATTGACGGCATCACTTGGCCTCAGCCGTTTTGTCGGGCAAGTTGAACCTGATCCATTTGCCGTGATTCCGTTTGATGATCTGGAAGAGGATCCCAACGAGCGCGAAATTCGGCGTAAACCACGTCGTGATTCCATCTCGGAAACGCAATCGTTAACGTTAGGTCTTGAGCGTTTTCTGACACCACTACTGCAAGTCACTGCAGAAGTTGGTATTTACGCTAACTCCTCTGATCTGACAGATACATTGCGAGCGAGCGACCGAGAGGATGAGATTCCACAGGAAAGGCTTGATGCCTTGACGACCGATTCGGATGGTTGGATAGCAGGGCTTGGTTTGGCTTATGACGCAGGTGCAACGCGCTATGAAGCAAGATTCCGCGTTGATGTCGAGCCAAGTAGTTCTGGTTCGCAAGTTGAAACACAGGAATTAACGGGTACGGCCAGGCGTGTAATCAACCCACGACTTCAAGTTTCTTTAAGAGGGCGTGCCTTTGAGCCTGATCGTCTTGCAGCGATTCCTGATGATCGTTTTGCCAGACGTTTCATCAGTTTTGAACCGCGTGTTGATTGGCAGTACACGCGTAACTGGGCCGTATCGGCGTCGTACCGTTATCGTCGTCAGAAAGCGCGTGTGGATCTTTTTTCCGCTGAGAGTAATGCGGTACTTTTTTCCATCACGTACACGCCACCATCTGAAGTGCGGGACCTTGCCAACCAGCTATAGCTGAGCCGTTGAGCTAACACTCAGTTGCCCGCGTCCTCGGTTTCCGCAATGTCCTGAATGTTGTCCTCATTGGGGCTAGCCGATTTGCCGTCGGGCTTCTTGATGTAATCCACTATGCGGTTGTTATTCGTGTCGTACAACGCAACACCAGTGGCAAAGCTTGCCTTGAAGTTATGTACCTCGATGACGCTGCTGTCCACATCAAGTTTTGCTATCGCCGAATTAACGGATTCGAGCATACCTTTCTCGATAAGATCATCGTTGGTTAACGCGTTCTCTTTCAACTCTTCCCGATTGCTGTCGATTGCAACGAATTTGTCGCTGCGTTCATGCATCTCGGGGTACCCATTGAAAAGTTCTTCCAGGTATTTGCCAAAGCCTCCTTCGCCTGGACCAGTCGCTAATACAAGGGGAGGGCTAAGCCGTTCCACCTTCGGTAAGGCCTGTGGTTTTTCTTCAAGGGCAATCAGTTTTGCATCGGCTTCAACTTTCGCCTGATTTGACAAGGTTGTGAAGGTGCCATCAGCGTAGACAATGCCGACTGTGCGAAGCTGATGTGTCGTATAAAAACCGTATGCCAGTGCCGCGATCTGAAATGCCGCGATCATACTCATGTCAAACACAAGACCTTTCTTGCCAGGTTTGAACAGGGCAAGTGTCAGCAATGGCCCAAGCACCAAGTCCACCATCGCGACCAGTTTCAGACCTTGCCAACCGCCATCGAGAAAGAACAGTTCGCCGGGAAACCAATACAGCGCCATCACGTAAACGAGTGACGAGAAAATCAGCAAACTCAGTATCAAGTGCAGCACAAACGCCTGACTCTTTGTCAGGTCAGACAAGCGCTGAGCTAGCGCGCTGGACATACTCAAGCCTCCAATAAAAGGGACTCTTGAGATGAAGCAAAGCGCGGGCCAAGGCCGCCTCGGTAGGGTTTCCGGGCTGGTTGACCCTGTGCACGGTTTCAGGTTTTTTTGGCTTTATTCAGCAGAAATTCCATGAGTGCTTTTTGCGCGTGCAAACGGTTGCCAGCCTCTTCCCAGACCACGCTTTGTGGTCCATCGATGACGTCAGCGGAGACTTCCTCGCCGCGATGCGCTGGCAGGCAGTGCATAAATAAAGCGTCGTCATTGGCGACTTGCATCATGCTGCCATTGACTTCATAGCCGGTGAATGCTTTTTCACGCTCCCGTTGCTCGGCCTCCTGGCCCATGCTTGCCCACACATCGGTGACGATAAGATCAGCGTGGGTGCAGGCCTCAAGTGCGTTGTCGTGCAAACTGATTTGCGATCCTGCCGCTTGCATGATTTGCGCATTTGGCAGGTAACCCTTTGGTGCCGCAATTTTCAATTTGAAATCCAGAAGCTTCGCCGTATTGATGTAGGAATTGCACATATTGTTGCCGTCACCGATCCACGCGACCGTCTTGCCTGCAATATCACCTCGATTGTCAAACCAGGTTTGCATATCAGCCAGTAACTGACACGGATGCAAAAGATCAGTCAAGGCGTTGATAACGGGTACCGAACTGTATTGGCTGAATGTCTCGAGCTGGCTGTGTGAGAAAGTGCGCACCATCACGATGTCCACCATTTGCGACAGTACACGAGCGGTGTCTTCCATCGGTTCACCACGACCTAGTTGAGTATCGTTAGGCGATAGGTAGATCGCATGGCCACCAAGCTGAGCCATGCCAGCTTCAAATGACACACGGGTACGAGTCGATGATTTTTCGAAGATCATGCCGAGCACATGGCGCGGGAACAGGGCGTCGTGCTGACCTGTTTCCCAAGCTTTGCGAAATTCACCACCGCGTTTGATGATGCTACGAAATTCGTCACCGGATAAATCAAGTTCGGACAGAAAGTGGCGCATGATCAGCTGCTTGACTCTGTCGTCTCGGTTGCTGCTTCTTTGGCAGCGTAGAAGTCGGTGACCAGATCAGAAACCCGTCTTACTATGTCGTCCGCTTCGTCATCGGTGAGAATGTAAGGTGGTAATAATCGAATTACATTGCCGGCGGCGACGTTGATCAACAAGCCTTCATCAATTGCTTTGCCAACAAGCTCGGCACAGCTGTCTTCGAGTTCGATACCAATCATCATGCCGCGACCACGTATCTCTTTAACACCGGGTTGATTATGCAAAGCCTTGTTGAACCCATCGAGCATACGAACTCCAAGTTCTCCGGCTCGCGTCACCAGATCACGGCGCTCTATTTCACTGATAACTGTCGACGCTACCTTGCAGCAAATTGGATTACCGCCGAAGGTTGTGCCATGTGAACCTGGTTGGATAAGTTCTGCTGCTGCACCGTGCGCCAAACAAGCGCCAATAGGTATTCCATTGCCGAGTGATTTAGCCAATGCCATAACATCGGGTTTGATACCCGCGTGTTGATGCGCGAACCATTTTCCGGTGCGCCCCATACCGGATTGAATTTCGTCAAGCATCAGTAGCCATTCCTGTTGATCACAAACGTCACGCAGCTTGACTAGATAATCATCGTCAGGAACGTTGATGCCACCTTCACCTTGTATAGGTTCGACCAGAATCGCAACAATGTCCTGACGTTCCTTGGCGACTTTTTCGATCGCCGCGACGTCGTTAAACGGGACCACCACATAGCCTGGCGTCAGCGGACCAAAACCTGCCTGAATCTTTTCGTTACCGGTTGCTGCGATAGTTGCCAATGTGCGTCCATGAAATGCGGTATCGGTAACAATAACGGTCGGTGTATCGATGCCTTTCTTGTGTCCATGCAAACGCGCAATCTTCAGGCAGGCCTCATTGGCTTCAGCGCCTGAATTACAGAAAAAGGCCTTGTCCATCCCGGAAAGAGTACAAAGTTTTTCGCCAAGTGCCTCTTGCTGTGGGATCTGGTACAGATTACTGACATGCAGCAATTCCGTGGACTGCTTTGCTATCGCCTCGGCGATGGCAGGATCCGCATGGCCAAGGGCGCACACGGCAATTCCAGTGAGGGCATCAAGGTATTCGCGGCCAGTATCGTCCCACAGCCGCACACCGCTGCCATGATCCATCGTGACCGGGAGTCTGCCGTAGGCGGCCATTAAAGAAGCCATTGGAGTGCCTTGTATCAGGGAAAGCCGTCGATACTATTACAAGGTAAGGGCGTCGCCAAGCATCGATTCGGCTCTGAATTGCGTACAGGACGCAGCCAAGGCAGTATCCTTAGGCCTTGCCAAGCGTTTGCCGCGGGTGCGAACATTGCCCATCGGCGTTGCCGTTAGCCACATTCAGATTCACACAAAGGAGCTCTCATGGCTTTTGAATTTCCAGATTTACCCTATGACTTTACGGCGCTTGAGCCGCATGTGGACGCCCAGACTATGGAAATCCACTACGATCGACATCACCGCACCTACTTCAATAATTTTACCGGTGCAGTGGCTGATTCTCCGCTCGCCGACAAATCGCTTGAAGATGTCATGGCGACAGTTGATGCTGGCACGTCTCCGGCCATTCGCAATAACGGCGGCGGCTATTACAACCATATTCTTTACTGGAACTCTATGTGTGATGGCGGTAGTGCGCCAAGTGCTGCGCTGAGTTCTGCTATCGATAGTGCCTTTGGTTCGATGGATGAGCTGAAAGCTGGTTTGAAGCAGGCTGGTATCACACGCTTCGGTTCGGGCTTTGCGTGGTTGATCGTGAATGGCGGCAAGCTTAGTGTTACGTCAACACCCAATCAGGATAACCCTCTGATGCCTGTGGCTGATATGCAAGGCACACCAATACTCGCACTCGATGTGTGGGAGCACGCCTACTACCTGAAGTATCAGAACAAGCGTCCTGATTACATCGACGGTTGGCTCGAAGTGGTTGATTGGGCGAAGACGTCGGAGCGTTTCGCTGCTGCGGGTGGTGCCTAATGAGCGATGACGTTCGTGAGCGTATCACTCAGCAGATCGCCGAAAACCCTGTCATTCTGTACATGAAAGGTACACCGCAATTACCGATGTGTGGCTTTTCGATGCGTACTGTTGAAGCCTTGAAGAGTTGTAACAAGGAATTCGCTTTCGTTAATGTGATTGCTGATCAGGCGGTGCGTGAAACATTGCCGTCAGTGTCTGACTGGCCTACTTTTCCGCAGTTGTACATCGATGGTGAGTTGGTAGGTGGCTGTGATATCGCCATCGAGCTTTCTGAAAGCGGTGAATTGCAGAAGATGATAGACAAGGTGGCCAATCAATAGGCATTGTTGGTCGTTAGCACTTGAGCAAAATGCTCGAAGCGCCCGCTGCGGTAAGTTTTATCGTGGCGGGCTGTTTTACTACTTCTGTTCGCGGTGCAGCTGCTCCCAGCGATTGATCACCCCACAAAACAGGTCAGCTGTCTTTCTTGTATCGTAGATCGCTGAGTGTGCCTCTTTGGTATCCCACTCCATTCCTGCGGCATCTGCAGCTCGCGCCAAAACAGTTTGGCCGTAGGCAAGTCCGCATAAAGAGACTGTGTCAAAACAACTGAATGGATGAAACGGATTTTTCTTGATACGCGTTCGTTCAACCGCTGCGTTCAAAAATTTCAGATCAAAAAAAGCGTTGTGACCAACCAGAATGGCGCGTGTGCAGTTCGCTTCAGCGACAGCTTTTCGAATCGGTGTCAGGATGTACGATAGTGCTTCTCGTTCAGCCCTTGCCGCTCGTAGCGGGTGATCGGGATCGATGCCATTGATTTCGAGGGACTTAGGATCAATGTTGCTGCCCTCAAATGCGGTCACATGGGTTGAGTAACTGGCAACCGGATGCAAATTGCCTGCGTCATCATAGTCAACGATGACCGCAGCAATTTCCAGCAAGGCATCTGTTTGTTCATTGAAGCCTCCGGTTTCTACATCAACAACGACTGGCAAATAGCCACGAAAACGTTCATTGAGCCGATTGGCTTGGCCAGCCTGGTACATGTAGGGCGTGTGCTCGGTTGTGCTGTTGTTCAGTGCTAACGGATCATACACTGCAGCGCCGGTGATACCATCGAGACTTATCAGTTTGCTTGGACGAGGGCGTGGGCGAGCTCTTTCAACAATTTTTCAAAATTGCGTTTCTGATGGGAAAACCGCAGGATATTCCTGCGAGTCTGACGTCAATGCGTATTGCGGTTTTCGCAGCTTTTGTCACCTATGTGTTGGCGTTGGTGGGCTTTGCTGGCGTGCCAACCGCGGTATTGACGGCGACGGTCGATATTGGCTTGATTGGTCTGCTGCTGTATCTCGCTCTTCACTGGACCGGCAGATTAGCGCGCTTCAATCAGGCCTTTACAGGGTTCTGCGGTGCGTCGATATTTATCAACCTTGCAGCCCTGCCTATCTATTTGAGCTTTGGCTCGGGTGTCGATCTTGCGACACTGCCAGCTGAATCTCGGGTCACCTTTGACACGGCTAATTTTGTGTTGATGGTTTGGACGATTTCCTTGGCCGGTCATATTGTGCGTCATACTTTCGAGATCAGTATGGTCTTCAGTATCTTGATTGCGTTTGCATACGTCATGTTGTTGACGTTTATCTTGGGAGTTCTGTTTAGTATCGTCGGTCTTAACGAATCGACCACAGAGCAACTGTCCGTTATTCAAACGCTTGAGTGCATTTGGTGGTGTACTGCTTGAGAATGCTATTATGTTGGGTCAAGCATCCGACTCAGGTCCAGCAATTTCAACGTGTCTGTCCTGTCCCGACATCGTCCTCGTGTTACCGCTAAAGTTCGCCAACAGACGTTGCGTCCCAAGCAAGGTTCGGCTGCGCGGAATTCGCCCGGTGTGAACAATCCTTCATCTGACGATAAGAGCGTTCAAGCGCCGGCAAACAATACTGCTCAGGCTGCTGGCAATGCGGTAGCAAGTGAAACCCAAGGGCGCGCCACATCGCCCAAGCTCAAGCCACTTGATATTGCTGTTCCCGACCAAATTGGTCGTTACTCTATAGGGCGTCGCATAGGCTCAGGTACCTGTGGAGTAGTGCATCAGGCTTTGGATAATCTGCTCGGACGTGAAGTGGCTATAAAGTTGTCGCCGATCGGTGAGGCACATGTATCGACTGGCAAGGTACCAGGTGCACAGCGGGCTTATCAAACCGAGATTGTCGCCGCTGGGAAGCTGACTCACGCAAACATTGTGACTGTGCACGACGCAGGACAATTCGAAGACTTGAACTTCCTTGTTATGGAAGTCATCGAAGGTGTATCGCTGAAGGAGTACGGTAAAGGAAAAGCGCGGCTTCCGATACATCGTGCATTGAGTGCTGTAGTTGCTTGTTGTCGGGCACTCGACTATTCGCATGCGCAAGGTATTTTGCATCGCGATATCAAGCCCGCCAATATCATGTTGGCGAACAACGGTTCAGTAAAGCTTCTGGATTTTGGAATTGCGGTAGGGCTACGCGATGACAGTGAGCTTGAGAAAAAAGGCCCGACACTTGGCACGCCAAACTACATGTCGCCAGAACAAATTCTTGGCCGCGATCTTGATGCGGCCAGTGATTTTTATTCATTGGCTACCGTATTGTTCGAGCTGTTAACGGGTAGGCAGCTGTTTAAGGCGCGAAAGGTCAAGGACTTATTCAAAACTGTTGTGCATCAAGAAGCGCCACTGCTTCACGACATTAGGCCTGACTTGCCAACTGAGTTGTCAGAGGTTTTGGCCAAGGCGCTTGAGAAAAACCCACGAGCTCGTTATCAGAATGGGCGCGAGATGGCAGTTGCACTAGAACCCTTTATAAAGCAGTTCCGCATAGTCGAGGAACGGCCACCTGCTCAGCAGCGATTTATTCGTGAGCTCAAGTCGCAAACATTCTTTTCATCATTTTCAGATGTCGAGATTGCACAATTGCTTGAGCTTGTGAAGGTGCGGAGTTTTATGCCTGGTGAGTTACTGCTTACAGCTGGCAGTGTGGATCGGCATTTGTTGATTCTGACTGATGGTCTCGTACGCGTTGAAGAAAATGGTGACCTGATCGCGGTGTACGGTGAAGGTGAATGCGTGGGTGAACTCGGATTTATCAACGGCGCCCCTGAAGCGCGGCAAATGCGCGCTCTAACAGCGGTTAATGTACTTGAGCTCTCGGCCGATGCCTTGAGCGAATTACCACCTAAGGTACACTTGCACTACTACAGATATATTTCCGACATCCTTGTCGATCGTCTTGCAAGTGCTGGTCAACTGCAGCTCGACTACACGCTTTAGTCTTTATCCGGTTTTCTGGTTGTGCTCGCGTTCCATCAGGGTGCGTTCCCATGCCAATGAAGTTTCGACGATAGCTTCGATCGAATCATGCTGTGGCTTCCAATCCAATGTTTCATGGATCTTGGATACATTCGCGATAAGAGCGGGTGGGTCGCCAGCGCGACGTGGCTCTTCAACGACCTTGAGTGGTGAGCCGTGTGCTTTTGTTACCGCATCAATGACTTCTCGTACACTGAATCCCTTGCCATAGCCGCAGTTCATCAAGGTGGATTTTCCACCAGTGCGCAAGTAGTCAAGTGCTGACAGGTGGGCACTGGCAAGATCAGTGACGTGAATGTAGTCACGTATACCGGTACCGTCAGGAGTCGGGTAGTCCGTGCCAAAAACTTTTAGTTGATCACGCTTGCCAAGGGCGACCTCTGCAGCGACTTTAACCAGTAATGTTGCTTTTTTGGTTGACTGGCCAATTCTGCCATCTGGATCCGAGCCTGCCACATTGAAGTAGCGCAGAATCACGTGAGTCATATCGGTTGCGAAACTCAAATCGCTGAGCATCGCTTCGGACATGAGTTTAGACATGCCATAGGGGTTGATCGGTGACGTGGCTGTGGTTTCAGAACAGCCTTCATCGCTGTCTTCAGGGATGCCGTAGGTTGCAGCAGTTGATGAAAAAATAAAGTTCTTTATGTTGTTATCTTGACAAGCCTGCAACAGGTTGCGAGTACTGCAAGTGTTGTTTGCGTAATACTTTAGTGGGTCTTCGACGCTCTCTGGAACAATCGTGTGCGCGGCAAAATGCATCACAGTGTCAATATCTTTGTCTTTCAATAACTGACTGACAAAATCAATATCACCTGTTTTACCAACTACCAGCTCACCGTGCAGAACAGCCTCAGCATTACCTGTTGACAGATCATCGAGAACAACAACGCTTTCGCCACGTTCGCCGAGCAGTTTAACTACATGACTGCCAATGTATCCGGCACCACCAGTTACCAGTATGGGTTTGTTACTCATAAGTATCCGCTTCCAGAGTTCAGTTGCCTGTTAGTTGTGAAAGATAAAAATCCGTATATCAGTGAATCAATATTTTTAATTGCTGCTGACTCAATCGTCGCCCGGGATATGTTTGTTCAGTTCAATCATGTCTTTACTCTTTCGCATGCGAATATTGATGAGCTCAACAATGACTGAGAAAGCCATCGCAAAGTAGATATAACCTTTAGGTACATGAACATCGAATCCCTCAGCAACGAGCATCAGTCCAACCATAATCAAGAAGGACAAGGCGAGGATCTTGATCGTTGGATTGTCGTCTACAAAATTGCCGATCGCTTTTGAGGCGAACAGCATGACGAGCACCGCCACCACGATCGCAATGACCATAACCGGCAGTTCATCGACCAAACCCACGGCCGTGATGACCGAGTCGAGCGAAAACACGATATCCAGTAGCGCGATTTGTACCAATATGCCAACAAACGTAGCCGTTGGGCCTGTGCGCGGGGTTTCATCGTGTAATTCGAGGCTGGAATGGATCTCTCGAGTCGATTTGGTCAGGAGAAACAAGCCTCCGCCTATCAGAATAATGTCACGCCCAGAGATCGCTTCACCGAATATCGTGAACCAGGGCTCGATCAGGCCCATGACCCAGGCAATCGAAAATAACAATCCAAGTCTGGCTAGCATGGCTAGCCAGAGGCCGATCACACGTGCCCGATCGCGTTGATGCTCTGGTAATTTGCCGACCAGAATCGAAATGAAAATGATGTTATCGATCCCGAGAACAATTTCAAGGGCTGTCAAGGTCGCTAGTGCAATCCAAGCTTCGGGGCTGGCAATCCACTCGAACATATCAATATTACTTCCGTTTTGAATCGTTGAACTAAGTGATGATTTATACGTTTAGTACAGGACATTCTTTGTGAAAATGAACAGTTGTTCATTAGTAACGAGTGTAACATTGCGTATCTTGTGAATTTGCACGCTGGAGCTATAACATTGGATAACTGGATACAGTCAGTCGCCGGAGGTGCGGTGCTGTTGTCAGTGAATCAACGATTGTCCAGGCACTTCAATCAACGCTTTCAAGCTTGTCAATTAGCAAACGAAGTGCAGTGGTGGGATACACCGTCAATTTTGCCGTGGCGCGCCTGGCTTTATCAATTACACGACGAAGCCCTGGCGCAAGGTCTGTCTACTCTGGTGCGTTTGCCAGAGCTCATGCGTCATCGGCATTGGCGCCGAGCAGTCGAAAACGACAAGAATATTCAACTTCTTGACACTAGTGCTGCAGCTGTAGCTGCTGAGCAAGCCTGGCAATTATCAAATTTATGGCATTGTCAGAATGATGAAGAACAGTATTTATCTGACGATCAGTTTGCCTGGCAGCGATGGCGCCAGCGCTACATGGATGTGTGTCACGAAAAATCCTTAACCGATGATGCTGTACTTGCCGAGCATATTGTCGACATATTGTTAGCCGGACATTTACGCGAATTTTTACCCAGTGAATTGTGGTTGGGTGGGTTTCTGCGTACTACTCCGCAGCAGCAGAAACTGATCGATGTGCTTCGCGAAGTTGGTGTACAAGTTAAGTCGGTACCGTTGTCATCTCCCGTGAAGCCTGTCATACAGGCTTATGTCGATGATTCTGCCGAGCTGTTTGGTATAGCCCAATCGGTAAAAGATCGTTTGGCAAATGATGCCAAACAGTCATTGGGTGTTGTTATTCCGGAGCTTGCGCAGCTTCGCGGTGAGGTTGCACGTGCATTCGATACTGTTTTTTTTCCAGGGCTGTCTCCCCAGGAAATAGCCTCAATAGGTAGGCCTTACGATGTATCGCTTGGCATGCCGCTGGGCGATCAGTCTGCGGTCAGGACGGCCTTGGTAATAATCAATTTCTTGATTGATGAAATACCCGCACGTGAAATGTCTGCTTTGTTGTTAAGTCCCTATCTTGTTAGCTCGGAGTCTGAAGCGCAATCGCGAGAGCGACTCGATCGTAAGCTGCGCGAGGAGCGGGTACGGCGTATTGGCGCAGAGGAGATGCTCAAGAAACTGAATCGAGGTTCTGATCTGGCAAAAGCTTTACAGGGCGTTTTGAAGAAACGTCAAATGAAGAAGGCATCAAGCACCGAGTGGGCGAGGCGATTCAGTCGCTGGTTGCATGGGCTTGGTTGGCCGGGTAATTCTTATGGCAGTGAGGAACATCAGGCAATCGTGGCGTTTCATGAGTGTCTTGATGAGTTGCAGATGATTGATGAAGGGCAGCAGTTATCGGCGAACCAAGCGTTTAGTGAGTTGATGGATCTTTGTAGAAATCGTGTTTTTCAGCCTGAGTCACCACCGGGTGTACCGATTCAGATCATGGGCCGTTTGGAAAGTCATGGTATCTACTTCGATGCTTTGTGGATTGCTGGTATCGATTCAGATCAATGGCCGCCAGTCAGCACGCCAACCCCGTTTCTGTCAATCGCTGCGCAAAAGGTCAGTGGCATCCCTGAGGCAAGTGCGACTGCACGCCTATCACTGGCTGAAGATGAGTTTCGTTTATGGTGTTCAAGTGCTGCAAACGTCACCGTTAGTAGTGCTTCGCAACGCGAAGGTAAAGAATTGTCTCCAGCGTTATTACCAATGATTGGCCACAGCAGTGAGGGCAGTGATTCTGGAGATCTCCCTGTGCTCGGCATTCAAACTGAATCTGCGTCAGGCGCACCAAACCATGTTGATGATTTGAATGTTGTCGAGATCATTAGACGATCAGCTTCAGTAACACCGGTCGATGATTTCTACGGGCCACCCCTGCCACGTGGTACTACTGCGCGCGGTGGTGCAAGCCTGTTTCAGGATCAAGCCAAGTGTCCGTTTCGCGCCTTCGCTCGGCATCGTTTGGCCATTCGACCATTGGAAGAGGCGGGTTTAGGGTTGGATGCGCGGCAACATGGCAACCTGCTGCATAAAGCCATGGAAGTTTTTTGGACGCGAGTTGGTAGTCAGGAACAACTCTTTGCAATGGATGAAGCCGAGTGTGATATCGCGATCGCAGCCGCTATTGATCACGCCATAACAGAAGAGAAAATAAGCGGACCTTTGGTTGCTCTTGAAAAAACCAGACTCAAGCGTCTTATTCTGGAATGGTTGACCCTGTGCGAGTCCAAACGTGAAGCTTTTACCGTTCTTGAAACTGAGTTGAGTATGGAAATTGAACACGGTGGTGTAAAGATGAACGTAACACTAGACCGGATCGATGAAGTTGATGGCTCACGAGTTGTTATCGACTACAAGACAGGCAAAGGAAATAAAGCGGCACCCTGGGGTGACGAAAGAATCGAAAACCCCCAATTACCTTTGTATGTTCTCACTGATGAACGCATACAAGGTGCAAGCTTCGCGCAGGTTGTACGTCACGACTATGGCTTTAAAGGTATAGCCGAGGATGAAAACAAATTACCTAAGGTGTCTGTCAGTGTCAAAGGTAGTGACATCAACGACTGGAATGCATGGCGTGCGCATTGGCAGGCCTCTCTGGATAAAGTAGCCAAGGAGGTAAGAGATGGGCTTGCAGTGGTTCAGCCCATGAAGAATGCCTGTAACTACTGTGATTTGAAACCGCTATGCAGGATTAATGTTAGTGCTGATGAGTTGTCCGATGACAGTGATCTTGTGCAGGAGTCTGCAGTATGAATGCTCCTGTCGATGCTGCCATTCGTAAAGAGGCTCTTGATCCAACACGTTCGTATATAGTTCAGGCTCCTGCAGGTTCAGGTAAGACTGAGCTGTTGACACGCCGTATCCTGACCTTGCTGGCCATAGTTGACGAACCAGAGGAAATTCTTGCGATTACGTTTACCCGTAAAGCTGCAAGTGAAATGCGTCAACGAGTAATAGAGGTGCTTGTCAAGGCGGCGAGCGGAGTGGAACCCGAAAATGCTTATGAGCAAGAGGGTATTGATCTGGCGCTTGAAGTACTTAGCCGTGATAAGGAGCGTAATTGGCAACTGGTGCGCAACCCGCAACGTCTGAACTTACGCACGATCGATTCACTGGCCACACAGTTTGCTCATCGTTTACCTGTTGTGTCGGCACTGGGCGCCCCAATTGGATTGAAGGAAGATGCAAGTGGTCTCTATCGTGAGGTTGCCGAGCGTTTCATAGAAAATAATATAGATGAGTTAAAAGATGTTCTGCTGCATCTTGGTAATCGTCTTGAGCTTGCACGACAATTGCTGGCCAATTTGTTGGTTACGCGAGAGCAGTGGAAAGTTCATGTGTACGACTTTCTCGATCAGCCTGAGCTCATGCGAGAAAAACTCGAAAGCATGCTAGGTGATTTGATTGAGTCTCGCCTTGATGTGCTTTGCATGCATCTGCCAGTTCAGTTGAATACTTTACCATCGCGTTTACGGATGGCTTTCGATTTGTTGGTGACGATTAACGAAGGTGATGTTAGCGAACTTAAATACGAGCTTCAGCTTTGGCGTGATATGCATGAATTACCACGTGCAGACGTTGATGATCTTGCCTTGTGGCAAAGTGTTGCTGAAGCACTCCTGACAACAAGCAAAACCTGGCGTAAAAAGGTCGACAAGAGGATAGGCTTTCCGGCACCTGCAGATGCCAAGAAATTAGGTGTTACGGCGGCCGAACTTACTCAACACAAATCTGGTATGACGGAACTGTTGGAGTCGCTTGGCGATCATCCTGAGTTTCATGAAGCATTGCTTGAGGTAAAAAGTTTACCTGAACCTCACTATAAACCTGAACAATGGGAACTGCTGTCGGCACTGATGGCGCAGATGCCATCCTTGCTTGTGGAACTGCAACTGATGTTTGCTGAGAAACGCGCAATTGACTTTACGGAGATGGGCGCGCGAGCCATTCGAGCGTTAGGCACTGAAGATCAACCGACAGACCTTGCATTGTCAATGGATCTGGTACTCAAGCATGTACTGATCGATGAGTTTCAGGACACCTCACGATCCCAATTTGGACTTTTCCAAAAGCTGGTTGCTGAATGGTCTCCCGATGACGGACGGACCTTCTTCGCCGTTGGTGATCCGATGCAATCTATCTATCGTTTTCGCGATGCGGATGTCGCGTTGTTCTTCGACGCCAAGCAACATGGCCTTGGATCAGTTCAGCTCGAGCCGCTTGTATTGTCAGTGAACTTTCGCGCAGCGCCCGATGTTGTCGCGTGGGTTAATGAGACTTTTTCGGATGTATTTCCTCAGCAATGGAATAGCGAGACTGGTGCGGTGCCGTATTCATCATCTAATGCACATCTGAATAACCCCGGCAGTGTCACGATTCATCCTTTTTGTAATGCCAGTCGCGATAGTGAAGCCAATCTGGTCGCTGATATTGCTGCGCGTGCTATCGCAAGTGATCGTAGCCATCGGGTCGCCATACTGGTTCGATCCAAATCACATGCTGCAGAGATATTCACATCTCTCCAGTCGCGCTCTTTGAAGTATCAATCAATCGACATGGATCTCGTTGGTGAGAAGCTTGTTGTTCGTGATCTTTTGTCGCTTGTGTTGGCATTACGCTTTCCACATGATCGCCTGCATTGGTTGTCATTGCTTCGAGCACCCGGAACCGGCTTGTTACTCAAGGACATGCAAGTGTTGATGCACGATCTTGAACGTGACGTATCGGTTATCCAAGCCTTGCGGGATAGTGAGCGTATCAAGCTGATGAGCACTGATGGGCAACAGCGGGTTGAGCGGTTCATGTCCGTGATGGAACCTGCCGTCAAGCGCGCCCCCCGTGCTGCTCTGATGCCGTGGGTGGAGTCGACCTGGCTAAAGCTCGGCGGCCCTGCTGCTTGTCAGGATACGGTTGATCTTGATGCGGCTGAACGGTGTTTGGCGATGCTGCGTGCACTTGAAGCAGACGGACGTCTCTGGCAGCAAAGTGAGCTGTGGGCGGCGATGGACAAACTCTTTGCAAACCCTGCCGAAGATATCGATTGCCAGATACAGATCATGACTTTACACAAGGCCAAGGGACTTGAGTTCGACACAGTTATCTTGCCTGCCCTCGATCGACAACCTCGAGTTGATAGTACGCGTCTACTGAATTGGCACGAATGTACGGTCGACGGTCAAGCACGCTTGTTACTGGCGCCATTCGAAGAGCCCGGCCTCCCAATTGGCCGACGTGGTCGCCTGAACCGGATCGTTCGAGACGCCCGGGCTCGCGCTGAAGAACAAGAAAAACGCCGACTCCTTTATGTCGCCTGCACCCGTGCGAAGTCCCAGCTGCACCTGATCACCCCTGCCAAAACCCTCGCCAGCGGCGATTTAAGGACACCCTCAAAGGGATCCCTACTGAGTCCAATCTGGCACCTGGCAGAACCCCTTTGCGCGGAAATTCTAGACACCCACAATCTCGATGCTGACCCAACAACAGAGGATCTCTTCATAGACACCCACAAACCGGGTGAGCCAGAAATTCCACCTCCGCCGCTCAAACGCGTGGCCGTGGACTGGCAAATGCCGGAGCTACCTCATTTCAATTGGCCTGAGGAGCAAAGTAATACTGAGGATGATCCTGGTCCGGTCGAATTTTTGTGGGCCGGCAGCACCGCAAGAGATATTGGAACTGTCTTGCATCTGCAATTGCAGCGTTTGACGTTTGGGACAACCACAAATTCAGGGGCCGTGAGTTCAGAGCCAGTTATCGAGCTGCAACTGAGGAATATGGGTGTCCCAAACGCCGAGCTTGGAGAGGCTAAGGCCAAAGTGATGCTTGGTATCGAAAATACGCTTGGCGATCCGCGGGGACAGTGGATACTGGACACCCACAAGGAGGCCCGCTCGGAGTGGGCGATAACCGCAGCCGCGAATGTGGGTGTTCAAAAGGTGATAATTGATCGGACCTTTGTCGACGAGGATGGGACGCGCTGGATCGTTGATTTCAAAACAGGGGATCACCGAGGTGGGCAAGTGGATGCCTTTTTGGACCAGGAGGAGGAGCGGTATCGGGATCAGTTGGATCGCTATGCTGATATTATTCGTCGTATCGACAATCGTCCGGTTCGCGTAGGCCTGTACTTCCCATTGTTGAAGGGATGGCGGGAGTGGGCACCGGCTGAACAGGAAAACGGCTAGTTGGAAGCAGATTACTGGCATGACAAGTGGGCGAAGGAGAGCATCGGCTTTCATCAGTCGAGCGCCAACAAGCGTCTGCAACAATGGTGGCCTGAAATCGACATCGCCGATGGCGCCGAGGTTTTTGTCCCCTTGTGTGGCAAGTCCCTGGATATGCTTTGGCTGCACCAACAGGGTCATAAAGTCCTTGGTGTCGAACTAAGCCAAAAGGCGATCGAGGATTTTTTCAACGAGAACAGCCTTGAATATGAGCGTGCTACGGAAGGCCCGTTCGAGGTGTTCACTGGTCTAAACGAGGCTGACGGAATCAAGCTTTTGGTTGGTGATCTCTTCGAGCTGAGTAAAGAGCACTGCCGTAACTGCGTCGCAGTTTATGATCGTGCGTCTCTGATCGCCATGAACGATGATCTGCGACCGCGATATGCTGAGCATCTGGCGGCAATCCTGTCTCCAGGCGTCATCAGTCTTTTACTGACAATTGACTATGATGTGACAAAAATGAGCGGTCCGCCCTTTGCGGTACCTGATTTAATGGTCACAAAGCTTTTCAATAAGAATTTCGACATTCGGGAGCTTGGCGCTTACAGTGGTCCCAAACGCGTCGGAAATCTCGCAGAACGAGGTCTGGATACACTTGAAGAGCGTGTCTACCGGCTACATCGTTTGTAATGTATAGCGCTTGGAACCAATAGCAATGCCCAAACTAATACAAAGATTTATTGGGTTTTTCATTCTTCTGGCAACAGTCGGCCTGTTGTCCTGTCAGGCTTTTTTCGGATAATCATGGCTGCTGTCACGCGATATGATCCCGAAGCGAAGAAGCCAGTGTTATGGCGAGGCTTGCTGCTGTACATTCTGCCCTTGCCATTGCTGCCGGCTATTTTCAGCGCGCTTTTCGATGGGCACACTATTGTTGCCTTGGCTCGAGTTGTCGGATTTGCCTCGGCAATGCTCGCGGCGACCCTGATTCGCAAAGGTATAAGCCTTGACAATGAAGCCAAGCGGCGAAACCTGAGACGTCGCGCCAGCACTGTGCGTTATCGTTTTGTTGGCGCTGTGATTCTGGCGCTTGGTATGTTCGTCCTCGCCTGGATCGGCATACCCGACAAGAACACCTTGTTTGATAGTATCTTGTTCAGCGTAGCGGTGCTGCTTGGTTGCTATCTCTATTATGATTTCGACTCAGCTTCCAAAAGCCCCGATATAGCGGCGGTTGGTATTACGACAGAAGAACTTGTCGATCTTTTGGACGAAGCTGAGGGACGAATAGCCAGGATCGAAAACGCCAGCAAAGATATCAACAATAGAGAGTTCAGGGATCGTCTGCGTCGCATCGTCAAGGAGGCGCGATCCATTCTTACAACTATTGAAGAGGATCCGGTTGATGCGCGTAGAGCGAGAAAATTCTTAAAGGTATATCTCGACGGCGCGCAACAGGTTACCGAAGGTTATGCGCGAACACATAAAGACGGTGGCACACATGAGTTGGAAGACAATTTCCGACGCGTGCTAACCACAATCGAAACTGTTATTGCGGAGCAACAAGCGAAACTTCGAGAAAACAATCTATCTGATCTCGACGTCAATATTGAAGTGCTGCAACTACAGATTGAAAAAGAAGGCGTGACATGAGCACGTTCTTTTCGAAAGATAATTCAAGGAGACCCGTATGAGCGAAACAACGACAAAAGTTGCGACCGATGTGGATTTATTGCCAGGAACTGAACTGTTGCCCGATCTCAAACACGACCTTGTACCGTATGAGCAAGTAGATCCATCAGAAAAAGCTCGTATCAACAAGCTCATGGAAGAGATAAATCTTTCAGATAGCAATTCGATCATTTTCTTTGGTAGCAAGGCGCAGCAAGAGCTAACCACTATCTCTGACAATATGCTCGAAGGTGTGCGTAACAAAGATCTTGGTGCCGCCGGAAGCTCACTGAACAACATGGTGACAGCGCTCCGAGGTTTCGAGGTTGAGGACTTTGATCCGAACAAACGCCCAGGGTTTTTGACCCGCTTGTTTCGCAAGCTGTTTGGTGGTCTGACACCGGTCGCAAAATTTATCCAACAGTATGAAGGTGTACGTCGCCAGGTTGACACAATCACAGATGATCTCGAGGGGCACAAGACGCAGCTTCTACGTGATATCAAAGGTCTTGATAAGCTTTACAGTGCCAATCTTGATTACTTTCATAATCTTGAGGTCTACATCGTTGCCGGTGAACAAAAACTTAAGTACATCGACGAAGAAATGATCCCGAAAGCTGAAACGGAAGCAAGCACAACCGATGAAGTTCTGCACGCTCAAGAACTTCGCGATTTACGCGCTGGGCGTGATGATCTCGAGCGTCGTGTCCACGATCTCAGACTCACACGTCAAGTCGCCATGCAAGGTTTACCTAGCATCCGATTAATTCAGGAAAACGACAAAGGGCTGGTAAACAAGATCAATTCAACACTGGTCAATACAGTGCCACTTTGGCGTCAGCAGCTCGCGCAGGCTGTGACAATTTTCCGTTCAGCGGAGGCGGCCAAAAGCGTTAAGGCTGCAAGTGATCTGACCAATGAACTGCTTGAGAAAAATGCCGAAAATCTCCGCACCGCCAATCGTACTGTGCGTGAGGAACTAGAGCGTGGCGTTTTCGATGTCAATGCTGTTCGCCGTGCTAATGAAAACTTGATAGCAACGGTAGAGGAGAGTCTGCAAATAGCGGATGAAGGCAAACGTCGTCGCGTCGAGGCCGAGAAGCAACTCGAGCATATGGAAGAAGAGCTGAAAGAAACATTGAAGGCAGCTTCCGCACGTGCCAGTAACATGTCAACGTCTGGAGCTTAAACACATGGGTCTTTTCAGTCGTTTGTTTCATGAATTTATCGATATCATCGAGTGGACTGATGATTCCAGTAATACGATGGTGTATCGATTCGAGCGCTATGGAAACGAGATCAAATATGGCGCCAAACTGATTGTTCGTGAGTCGCAGTTTGCGGTCTTTGTTAACGAGGGTGAAGTCGCTGATGTGCTTGGTCCGGGTACCTATGAGCTTGAAACCAAGAACTTACCTGTTCTAACAACGCTGCAAAACTGGCATCACGGTTTCGAAAGTCCGTTCAAGGCTGAAGTGTATTTTTGCAATGCGCGACGCTTTACTGATCTCAAATGGGGTACCAAACAACCGCTGATGCTACGTGACAGTGAGTTTGGTGGCCTTCGAATTAGAGCTTTTGGCACTTATGGTGTTCGCATTACCGATTCTCTGAAGTTCATTCGAGAAATTGTCGGCACCGAAGGAGTCTTTACCACTGAAGAGATCAGTAGTCAGCTGCGCAACCTGATCACATCTCGATTTGCAACGATCATCGGTGGTTCAGATATTCCAGTCCTCGACATGGCTGCGAACTACGATCAGCTGGGCGACTTTCTTACAAAAAGAATAGCGCCAGAATTTGGTGAGTATGGTCTGGAGCTGACACGAATACTCGTGGAAAACATTTCCTTACCACCAGCGGTATCAGAAGCACTCGACAAGCGAACCAGTATGGGTATGACTGGTAATCTTGATCGGTATCTGCAATACCAAACCGGTAGCGCAATGGAAGCGGCGGCTGCTAATCCTGGTGGTGGTGCGTCCGATGGCATTGGTATGGGTGTTGGTCTTGCGATGGCAAATCGTATGAGTGACAGTGTAGGGCGTGGCGATAGCTCACCACCTCCTTTGCCAACGAGCGCCACCCGTTTTCATATTGCGGTTAACGGAGAAGCAAAAGGACCCTATACGATTGATGCGCTTCGACAGCAAGTCAGTAGTGGCGCCCTTAGCAATGACACACTTGTATGGTCGGCCGATATGAGCGAATGGTCTCCCGCAAGTGACGTTGTTGAATTGCGATCTGTCCTGTCATCAGGAAATCAAACACCGCCGCCGATCCCGGCAAGCTGATCAACCTAAATTCGTTATGCGGGTATTCCTTGTGAATGCCCGCCGTAAATTGAATAACACGGTATACACACGTGAACAATCGTCGGTCTACAGCGAGTACCGGGGCATCTGATGGCTCCAGTACGTCTGGTTTGCACCAGCGTTTGCAGGACCGTTTACAGCAGCGCATTGATCAAGCAGAGTTTGAGTCACCAGCTACTGAAAAATATCAATGGCCTGAATCACCGTCTCGTGCGCTAGAGATTGGTGAGGCAACAACCCGAGCGCTAACAGAAAAAAGATTTCCCTGTGCTCAGTGTGGCGCGATACTTAACTATGCTATCGGTACTCGATCACTCGAATGTGAGTATTGCGGGCATGCCAATCAAATCGATCGAAATCTGGGGCGCATTGAAGAGCTGAGCCTGCATGCCGCTCTTAGACGATTGCAAACCTCGGGTGCTGTGTCACCGGAAAGCCAGGTTATTAATTGCCCGAACTGCGCTGCCCAGTTTGCCCTTGATGCACATATACATGCCGGTGAGTGTCCATTCTGTAGCACCAACGTTGTCACAGAAACAAGTGCCGCCAAGCCAATAAAACCTAAAGGTTTATTACCTTTCTCTGTGACTGCTGAAGATGCGCGCGAGTCCTACCAGCGGTGGCTGAAGAAGCGTTGGTTTGCACCAAATGAATTGAAGAAGTACGCACGAAGCGATACCCCGCTTAATGGTGTCTACATCCCTTACTGGACCTACGACAGTGACACCGCAACAGCTTATCGAGGTGAGCGCGGTGATGTGTATTACGTTACGCAGCGCTATACGACGACAATCAACGGCAAACGGGTAAGGCGCACTCGACAGGTACCTAAAATTCGCTGGCGCCGGGTAAATGGTCGTACCTCAAGGCATTTTGATGATGTGTTGGTTGGTGCAACCCGAACCCTGCCACGCAAAATCACCGACTGGCTGTCACCTTGGGATCTTGAGAATCTGGAACCTTACACGGAAGAGTATCTCGCTGGATTCTCAAGTGAGGTCTATCAAGTCAATATAGATGAAGGGTTCAACATTGCTCAGAGCACGATGGATACGATCATCAGAAAAGATGTTCGTCATGCTATTGGTGGTGATAAGCAACGAATAACGTCGCTAAAAACTAACCACAGCGATACAACGTTCAAGCATGTCCTGTTGCCGCTCTGGACAGCGGGCTTTAAATTTCGGGACAGGACTTATCGTTTTGTAGTTAATGGTCGCACCGGCAAGGTACGTGGTGAGCGTCCTTACAGTATTGCCAAGATTGCAATGGCTGTGATGGCTGGACTGATCGGTGTCAGTGCGTTGTTGTTTGTTGCTAGTGAGTATCGAAATGTCAGTGCCACCTATGGCTCAGGCTTTAGCGATGGTATTCGAGAGCGTATCAATATCGATTGGCGCCGCGAGGTCAGCCCATCGCGTTGGCCTGATGTGCCGCTTGATGGTAGTCCCAGGACAATTAACTTCCCAACCTTGCCCCCTGAATTGCAGTTCTAATTGTTTATCAAGCTGTATTTGCGAACTAGATGATTATCGGCCAGTGAAGTCAAAAGCTGCTGCCATCAGGTTTTGCGTGTAGGGTTCCTTGGGCGCTTCCAGCACTTGGGTTGCATCACCGTATTCAATAATTTTGCCTTGTTGCATAACCATGATCTCATCGCTGAGCGCGCGAATGACCTTGAGGTCGTGGCTGATAAACAAATAAGCCAATTGATGACGCTCCTGCAATGCAAGTAATAAATCCACAATTTGAGATTGCACTGACATATCCAGCGCTGAGGTTGGTTCATCCAGCACAACGAGTTCAGGTTTAAGTACCATCGCCCGAGCAATTGCTATTCTTTGTCGTTGCCCACCAGAAAATTCGTGGGGAAAGCGATGCAAAATAGTGGTGGGTAGATCGACTTCAATTAGTGACTGAACGACGATTGCTTCGCGTTCTTCAGCAGATAGCTCGCTCTGATGTACCTTCAAGCCCTCTTCGATGATGTCCAGCACTGTCATGCGCGGACTCAGACTACCGAAGGGATCTTGAAAAACGATCTGCATATGCTGTCTTAATTCACGAAGTTCTGAGTTTTTTCGTTGGTGAATTGGTTTGCCATTGAAGATGATTTCACCCTCACTTGGTATCAGCTTCAACAAAGCCAGTCCGAGTGTTGTCTTGCCGGATCCGGATTCGCCAACAACCCCCACAGTACGACCCGCCTTGACCGACACATTGATACCGTTGCAGGCATGTACATAACTTTTAACCCGACCAAAGAGCCCGCCCTTGATCGGGAAACGCACATTAATGTCACGCCCTTCTATAACAGTTGGCAAATTATTTAAGATGCGTGGTGAAAATTCACCCGGTTCTGAGCTTAGAAGATGACGAGTATATTCATGCTGCGGATTGTTAAAAAGGGATGTTGCGTTGTTATGCTCAACCACTTCACCGTTAGTCATTACATGGATGTGGTCAGCCATTTTTTTTACGATACCTAGATCATGTGTAATCAGTAACAGCGCCATACCAAGGCGTGATTGTAATTCCTGTAGCAATTCGAGAATCTGTGCCTGAATGGTGACATCCAGCGCTGTTGTCGGCTCGTCTGCGATAAGCAGATCAGGTTCGTTTGCTAGCGCCATCGCAATCATTACTCTTTGACGTTGACCACCAGAGAGCTCATGTGGATACGCGTTTAATCGTGATTCGGCATTACGAATACCGACGAGATCAAGTAATTCGAGTATCCTGGCGCGCGCAGCATCACCTTTCAATGTTGTGTGCAGCTTTAAAGACTCGGCCAATTGTTTTTCTATTGAGTGCAGTGGGTTCAGGGATGTCATAGGTTCCTGAAAAATCACGCTGATATCATTGCCACGCACTGCACGCAGTATTGATGGGCCTGCGCCGAGTAATTCCTGACCCTCGTAGTTAATACTCCCCGAAGGATGGTGAGCAAACGGATAAGGTAATAGTTGGATGATCGACAATGCCGTCACTGACTTACCTGAGCCGCTTTCGCCAACCAGGGCGACAGTTTCACCGCGTTTTATTGTTAGCGATACGTTCTTGACCGCTTTAACTTCGCTTTTCCCGCGACCAAAGGACACACTGAGGTCACGAACTTCCAGTAGCGTGTCATTGAGCTCGGTACTCATGCGCTATCCGCACTGAATGTTTTGCGAGGATCAAGTGCATCGCGTATTGCTTCACCGATAAAGACTAACAAGCTCAGCATCAAGGCTAAAACTACAAACGCAGTGAGTCCCAGCCAGGGTGCATGCAAATTGTCTCTACCTTGCTTAAGCATTTCACCTAAGGACGCAGACCCTGGCGGTAAGCCGAGTCCAAGGAAATCGAGTCCTGTTAATGTGGTCACCGATCCGCTGAGAATAAAGGGCAGAAAAGTCACCGTTGCGACCATTGCATTCGGCAGGGTATGTCGCACCATGATTGCGGTATCACGTACGCCAAGTGCTTTTGCAGCCCGAACGTATTCAAAATTACGTGCGCGTAGGAATTCAGCCCGCACAACACCGACTAGGGCAGTCCAGCTGAATAGCGTCATTAATATCAACAGTGAAAAGAAACCGGGCTCTATAACACTCGCCATGATGATCAATAAAAAAAGCACCGGCAAACCCTGCCAGATTTCGATAAATCGCTGGGCAAGCAGATCCAGTAGGCCACCGAAATATCCTTGTACTGCGCCAGCAGCCACGCCAATGATTGTGCTGAATAAGGTTAGAACAAGACCAAACAAAACGGATATGCGAAAACCATATATAACGCGAGCTAGTACATCACGTCCCTGATCATCGGTTCCCAACCAGTGTCTAGTCGATGGTGCACTAGGTGGTGACGAGCTTAAGTCAAAGTCGAGTGTTTGATGTGAAAAAGGAATGATTGGCCAGAATATTCGGCCTTTTTCGTTGATGAGATCCTGCAGATACGGATCAGTGTAATCCGCATCGAATTCAAGATCACCGCCAAACGTTGTTTCCGAGTAGGTTTTGAAAGCGGGGAAGTACCAGGCGTCATCGTAATGCACAGCAATCGGTTGATCATTGGCGATAATCTCCGCGCACAAAGATAAAACAAACAATACGCTGAAAATCCAGAAAGCCCAGAAACCTCGACGATTAGCTTTGAAGTTCGCCAGCCTGCGCTGATTGAGTTCTGATAGAGCCATCAGAAATCCCGGCTGTCAAAGTCGATGCGTGGATCAATCACGTGGTACATGACATCTCCAATCAGCTGCAGTATCAATCCGATAAGTGTGTAGATGTACAAGGTGCCAAACATCACCGGGTAGTCTCGATTGATCACAGCTTCCCAACCTAGAAGACCTAGCCCATCAAGTGAGAAGATCACCTCAATCAACACAGAGCCTGTAAACAGAACACTGATAAATGCACTTGGAAAGCCCGCGATGATGATCAACATCGCATTGCGGAACACATGTCCATATAGAACTTGTCGCTCGCTTAAGCCTTTGGCGCGTGCAGTTTGCACGTACTGCATATTGATTTGATCCAGAAAAGAATTCTTGGTCAGCATTGTCAAGCTGGCGAAGCCGCTTATCACCATTGCGGTAACGGGCAGGGTGATGTGCCAGAAGTAGTCAGCAATACGGGCGCCGAGGCTTAGATTTTCAGCGCCTTGGGACGTCAAGCCACGCAATGGAAACCAATCGAAGTAGCGGCCACCAGCAAACAGAACGATCAACAAAATGGCGAATAGGAATCCTGGTATCGCATAGCCGAGGACAATTGCACCACTACTCCAGACGTCAAATGAAGAGCCATCTTTAACGGCTTTGCGAATGCCCAAGGGGATGGAGATAATATAGACAAACAACATGGTCCATAGGCCAAGACTGATTGAAACCGGTAGCTTGTCTATAAAGAGATCAACAACTTTTTCATCACGAAAATAGCTGCTACCGAAATCAAATCGAGCGTAGTCCCACAACATGTTGAAAAAACGGACATGCACAGGTTTATCGAAACCGAATTGTTTCTCTATGTCCTCGATGATTGAAGGGTCGAGTCCTTGAGCGCCGCGATAACGACTCTCGCCACCGGAATTTGTGGAGCCTGAATTTTGCGTATCACCTGCTTGTCCAGAAAACGCGGCAGTAGCATCGGTGGCATTGCCGCGAATTTCCGCCAGTACTTGTTCAACGGGTCCACCAGGGGCGAACTGCACGACGATGAAGTTGATTAACATGATGCCCAGCAATGTGGGCACGATCAACAACAAACGTCGAAAGATATAAGCGAGCATGCGAAGACCCTATAGGGGTCAGTTCAGGACGATTAGTCTAGCGATCAAGATCCAGCTTCTTGTCCAGTTCTGCGTCAACCCACCAGCCGGTCGGAAATCCTGAGCCCGTGAACGAGACATATTTTGGCAAGCTATCTGGCATGCCGAAGCGGTTCCAATGTGCCGTACGGTGTTGTGTATTGTAAAACTGCGGGATCGAGAAATTACTCCACAACAACACTCGATCCAGTGCGCGAGTAGTAGTCTTCAAGCTTTCAAGGGATTTCGCGTTAACAATATCTTCAATCAAGGCATCGACCACTGGGTCGGTAATACCACCGTAGTTCGCTGTACCGCGTTCTGCCGCGGCCTCGCTACCAAAATAGGAACGCAGTTCAGGACCTGGTGGTGGGAAGAAATTAAGGTAAACCGATATAAAATCGAAGTCAAAGTCATCAAGTCGAACTTGATACTGTGCGGAATCAACTACCCGTATGCTGGCATCAATACCTGCTTTTTTTAAATTCTGAATAAACGGAGCGGCTACTCGTTGGCCATCTGCTTGGGCTAACAAGTACTCGACTTTCATTTGCTTACCGTCTTTCATCAACTTGCCGCCCGCGAGTTTCCAGCCGGCTTTGGTGAATAAGGATAAAGCCTCTCGTAGTTGCGCACGATTGCGTCCGCTGCCGTCGGTTACAGGTCCTATGTACGTCTGTGTGAAAACTTCAGGTGGTAGTTGGTCGCGATAGGGTTCTAAAACCGCTATCTCTTCGCTGGTTGGTGCGCCATTAACCCCGTAGTCTGAATTTGGGAAATAGCTGTTTATGCGATCATACTGGTTGTACAAGATGGTTCGCTTTAAGGTTTCGAAGTCATATAAAAGATCAAATGCCTTGCGTACGTTCTGATCATCAAAGGGTGGGCGGCGAGTATTGAAGAAATAGGCCTGTATGCCGCGAGGTAATGTTTCTGGTGGTGTGAAAATTTTAACCTGACCATTTTTGACTTCGTCAAAATCGTAGGCGGTTGCCCATCTTTTAGAGCTATTCTCTACACGAAAATCTATGTCACCCGCCTTGAAGGCTTCCAGCATGACTTCGAGGTCGCGGTAGTAGTCGTATCGGATGGTATCGATATTGGATAAACCTTTATTGACTTCAAGGTCGGCACCCCAGTAATCCTTGACGCGTTTGTAGGTTATTGAGCGTCCAGCGTCGACATCACTGACGTAGTAAGAGCCACTGGTCGGTTGTGGGGTAAGGTAAGTTTTACTGATGTCTTTGTCTTTCCAGTATTCATGCGACAAGGGGCCGATGCCTGCCACCTTCAATAGCGGTTTCATATTGTCGAGTGTATTGAAACTGAATTTGACTTGATGATCACTGACAACTTCAACGCTGTCGACTTCATCGAAAAATGATTTAAGAAATGGTCGCCCGTGGTTGCGAATTGTCTGAAAGCTGAACTCGAAATCTTTCGCCGTAATGGCGGTGCCGTTGCTGAATCTAGCTTCCGGGCGCAGCTTGAATATGATCCAGCTCTTGTCGTCTGGATATTCAACAGATTCTGCTATCAGTCCATAGACTGAAGAGAGTTCATCGGCAGAGGCAGTCATCAGTGTATCTGAGGCGATACCTAGTGATCGCGGTGTTTGCCCTTTGAGGATGTAACTATTGAGACTGTCGAAGGTGCCGAATGCTCCTAGCACGACGGAACCGCCTTTAGGCGCATCTGGATTCACGTAGGGCCAGTGTTCGAAGCCGTCCTTGTAGAGTGGCTCGCCAAACTCTGCCATCGACCAGCTTGTGGTGGTCTCAGCATTTGCGGGCAAGGCTGCAAGTGTAAATACAGCACAGAAAGCGGCAACGATGCGCGCGAATCGAATCACCATCGGGAATTCACCTCAGGTTCATAAATAAAATCAGGATTCTAACAGCATGGTTCAATGCAGGAACCGTGCTCATATATATTGTGACCCGGCACTGGTCTAAGGGTTTCATCGACGGGGGGTGGGAACCTTTGGCGCTAGAGACCATCGGAGTCGGTCGGGAAGACAAAGCTCTCAAGAATACCGGTACTATTCAGATCAACATGCTCGATCGTCACATAATTCCAATCATCAAACCGCCACTTCGGCGAGTTGCCCTATTAGCCCACGGTAGAAATATCACCGCGGACCAGCTGACCTTTGCAGGTTTCGCCTGTGGTATTGCTTCATTTTTGTGCCTGGTTTTTCAACGTAGCGATCTTGCTCTGATTTTTTTTGCAGTCAACCGTCTGGCGGATGGGATTGATGGAGAGCTTGCGCGTTTATCGGAAGGAACTGATGCCGGTGCTTTTCTGGATATTACGTTGGACTTTGTCATCTATGCGTTGATACCTGTTGGGTTCGCATTGTATAACCCAGGTACTAATGCACTTCCTGCCGCTGTACTTGTTGCAAGCTTTGTGGGAACGGGCGCGAGCTTTCTTGCATTTGCGTCCCAGGCGGACAAGCATGCAATCAGTCACCCGGATTTTTCTTATAAAGGTTTGTATTACCTCAACGGTCTTGCTGAAGGCACAGAGACTATCCTGTGTTTTGTCTTGATGTGTCTGTTCCCAGCCTGGTTTCCTGTATTCGCTTATGTTTTTGCATTTATCTGTGTTATTACGACCGTCAATCGAATTTATTTTGGGTATAAAACCTTGAGAACCGCGACGACGAAGCAGTCCTAATCTGGTTTTTGCAATGTCGGAATCTGATTTGATTGCGAGCCATCTTCAATAGATTCAAGATCGCCACCTAGATCTCTGGCAATAAGCATGTAAATTGACGGAATAACGAACAAGGTAAAAAGCGTACCGATCGCCATACCACCCACCAACACGAGACCGATTGAATTTCGGGCCTCGGCACCAGGCCCACTGACCAACACCAAAGGAAAATGACCGGCAACCGTCGCAACCGTTGTCATCAATATCGGGCGAAATCGTGTAGTTGACGCGGCCTTGATAGCAGCCAATTTGCTCATTCCGAGTTGCTGCATTTGCTTGGCGAATTCAACAACAAGAATGCCGTTTTTTGCAACCAATCCAATCAAAGTGACCAGGCCAACTTGTGAATAGATATTAAGCGTTGTTGTAAAGCTGTTTGTCCAGTGTTGCATCTCGGGGTTTGGCATCTTCATATAAGTGAAGATCAAAGCGCCGAACATGGCCAGTGGAACTGAGCCTGCGAGGATGACAAACGGGTCGCGAAAACTATTGAACTGTGCGGCCAGTGTTAGGTAGATCAGTACTACAGCCAGCATGAAAGCAGGAAGGAATTTATTACCCTCTAGACGAAGTTGCCTAGATTCGCCTGTGTAGTCGAGCGTATAACCCGCAGGCAAGATTTCAGCTGCTGTTTCCTCCAGAAACGTCAACGCTTCATCCAGTGTGCGTATGGTTACACCGCTAAGCATGACAGCATTAAGTTGCTGAAAGCGATTCAGTGAACGAGGCACTGTGCTGTTTTCTAATCGCGCGAGAGAACCCAGTTGTACAAGCCCACCATCAGGGCCCGTGACATACAGATTTTCCAGCTGATCTGGGTTCAGACGTTCAGCTCTTAATGCCTGAGGAATCACACGATAACTGCGGCCTTCAATATTGAATCGATTGACATATCCACCGCCGAGGAGGGTGCCAACATCCGCACCCACCTGCTGCATGGTCAGACCGAGATCTGCAACTCGCTCACGGTCAAACATCAGCTTGCTTTGCGCTTTATCAATCTTGGTATCGATAATGGGTGGAAATGCAAACAGGCCTGAGCGCATTGCTGCCAATTGAATTTGCTGGGCGAAACCTAGAATTTCAGTTGGCTCTGCTGTTGAGGCCAGAACGAATTCAACGGGGAACTGGCCACCGCCAGGCAGCGCCGGTGGTGTAACCGGAAACATGCTGATTCCGCTGATATTGTTAAGTTTCTGCGCGATTTCTGGTTTGACTTCGAATACTGAGCGATCACGATCACTCCAATCTTTTAGCACCATGCCGCCAAAACCCGAAGACGGGAATGTCAGTTGGAACGTGAACTCGGTTTCGTCAACACTTCTAAAAGCATTATCGGCTTGCGCGGCGTAGCGACTAGCGCTTTCGATGGTGGCGTTTCCTGATCCGTCAACGATGCCAAAGATAATGCCTTGATCTTCAGTTGGCGCAAGTTCCTTTGGCGACATGATGAACATGGGAATACATAACAGGCTGATACCGATCCAGACGATATATACAGCGGGACGTGCTTTGAGAGTACCGTTGAGTAATGAGATATAGCGAACACGTAGTCGCGTGAAAAGTGTGTTGACGACTTTAGCAAATCCACGTGTTGAGTCACCTTCACGTAACAGGCTTGCCGACATCATCGGTGACAAAGTCAAAGCGACTATGCCTGAGATGGTTACGGCTCCTGCCAACGTAAAAGCGAATTCGCGGAACAGAGAACCAGTCAGGCCTCCCTGTAGTCCGATGGGTAAGTAAACTGCGACCAGTGTTGCTGTCATGGCGATGACCGGCCCCACCAGTTCTCGCGCACCTAGTATTGCGGCGTCGAATCGACCTTTGCCTTCAGAGATATGACGCTCGACATTCTCAACCACAACAATTGCGTCGTCGACAACAAGACCTACCGACAGGACAACAGCCAAGAGTGTCAGCAGATTCACGCTGAAGCCAAACATCTGCATCAGAAACACCGCGCCAATCAGGGAAATTGGAATTGCCATGATTGGGACAACGACCGAACGCATTGAGCCTAGAAACAGGAAAATCACCAGCATGACTATCAGTAAGGTCTCGATCAGTGTTGTGATGACTTCACGAATAGAACTCTCAATATATTGAGTTGCGTCGTAGGCAACCGTGGCTGTCATGCCTGATGGCAAAGTGCTCTTGATTGCGTCCAGCTCTTTGCGTACGTTCTGGATGACATCAAGTGTGTTGGCGTTAGGTAATGGCCAGATACCCATGAAGATCGCTTCATCACCGCTATAGCGTACTTCGACGTCAGTCGCGTCAGCTCCGAGCTCAATGGTTGCGACATCCTTTAGGCGTATAACTGCATCGCCATCAGATTTGACTACTAGATTTTCAAACTCATCAACTGTCGAAATATCTGTGTTTGCGGCGAGGTTGATTTCAACCAGTGCACCCTTGGTTTTACCGAGGGCTGCGAGATAGTTGTTTGATGCCAACGCACTACGTACTTGTAGCGGAGAGACTTTATGTGCTGCAAGGAGGCTACTATCAAGCCAGATACGCATCGCAAAGTTACGTCCACCGAGTATTTCTGCACGCTGTACGCCATCTTGCGCAGCGAGTCTGGGTTGCACCACCCTGGTCAGAAAGTCGGTTACCTGATTTGGTTCGAGGATGTCGGATGTGAAGCTTAAATAAGCTGATGCAACAGTGCTGTCTGCTGACTCAACATTTATAACCGGTACTTCTGCTTCTGGTGGCAAATCTCCACGAACTTGCGTGACTTTTGAATTGATCTCAGACAATGCCTTTAACGGGTCATAGTTCAATTCCAGACGTACACGAACGGTCGATACGCCCTGAGTACTAGATGAGGAGACATAGTCGACGCCGTCAGCTCCGGAGACAGCTCGCTCTAATGGTGTCGTTATAAACCCACGCACCAGCTCAGCACTCGCGCCGATATAGGCTGTTGTTATAGTGACGACAGCGTTGTCATTGCGAGGGTACTGCCGAACACTCAGATTACTGATAGCCTGAATGCCAGCGATCAGAATCAACAGGCTGACAACAATTGCCAGAACCGGGCGCTTAACAAATATGTCGGTAAAGTGCATGGCAGGATCAGGCGTTGTCTGGCTGAGGTTTCAACTCAGGCTCAGTGCCGTCCTCATTTACGATCACTGGAGCACCGGTGCGTAATTTAAATACACCATCGTTAGCTATGGTCTGAGATGCTTCTAATCCTTTTCTGACTTCAACAAAATCCCCTCGACGTTCACCTAACTGCACAAACTGTTGTCGTGCGATAAGTTGGGATTCGTCGTTTTCTTCGAGAATGAAAACTGAGTCGCCAAAGGTCGCAAAACTTACAGCAGTTAATGGAATCATCAACAACTCGCGTTCAACGGGTAGCACGACTTCAACATTGGCAAACATGCCCGGTAGAAGATCAGGTAGCTGACCGTCGGCATTGTCGGCCTTCCCGTCGAGTGTCGCCTGGGCCCGCACTGTGCGGGTGTTCGAATCAATTTCGGTATCGATAGCAGTAATTTTTCCAACGAAGGTTTTGCCGGGAACTGCGGTTGTCGTCACCCGAACCTCGAGTCCTGAGCGTACGGTCGCCAGTGCCTTTTGCGGTAAGGAGAAATTTACTCGCATAGGATCGAATGCCTGAAGCGAGACTATCGAAACGCCCTGCGATAAGTCCTGTCCGATATCAACCAGACGCAGTCCAAGACGACCAGAAAAAGGTGCGCTGATCTGTTTCTTGTCGAGGCTCGAGTTGATGTTGTCTACCTGAGCCTTGGCCAAGCTTGCCTGTGATCGAGCGGCATCGATTTCCGACAGCGACACAACGTTGCTTTTGAATAGACGTTCGACTCTATCAAGGTTGTTTTGCGCCAAAACAAGATCTGACTCGGCTGCACTAAGTTGCGTGCTCTCTGTGCTGACGTCCTGTTCGAGCAACAAGTCACCAGTTTCAACCAGTTCGCCTCCATCAAAATACAATCGGGTGACTCGCCCAGACAGGTCGGCTGTAATAACAACACCTTGCGCGGCCTCGAGTGTTCCAATGGTTTGCAAGCTGGATTCCCAACTAACCCGTTGTACATCGATCGCAGTAACCGCCGTTGGGGGTGGGCGCATCGTTTCACCGGCGGCGATCATGCTCTTGATCTGGTCAAACTTGACCAGGGCCAAAGCCGCAAAAACTACTATCAAACCGAGGATTGCAATAGCAACTCGTTTTTTCATGACCGTTACATTCTCGTGCGGTGGGATCAACCAACGCTATTGGTACGAAACTGATGGACAGAGTAGACCTGTAGGAATTGTCTAACAAGCTGTCATTTGGTTGATTTGTATGTATAACACTTGTTCTAGCACCGCTCTGTAGTGAGGCACTGTAAACTGAGTAGCGGTTCTCATTTAGTAGCAGAGCGAAATAGTGTGATGACCCTTGATACGTCTTCATCGGTGTTTGATCCGTCACTTCACGATATCCGTCTGGTAGCCAGTAATGTAGCCCCTCATGTATTGCGAACACCGACTGTCGCATGGCCGGTTATCTCTGACTTAAGAGCTTTTACAGGTGAGCTTTTCGTCAAGCTTGAATTGTTGCAACGCACCGGTAGTTTCAAAGCGCGAGGTGCTATCAACTCGATCCAGCAGTTAGTCTCAGATACCGATTCAGCCGAGCTGAATCAGCATCCAGGTGTTACGGCTTTTTCGGCAGGTAATCATGCGATAGCGACTGCCTATGCTGCACAAGTGCTGGGAGTTAGCGCTAAGGTTGTTATGCCACGAAGTGCCAATCCGTTTCGGGTCGAACGTTGTCAGCAGTATGGAGCTGAGGTCGTGTTTGGCGAAACCATTGCGGATCTTTTGTCGATTGTTGATGAGCTTCAGGTGAGTGAAGGACGCTATCTGGTTCACCCATTTGAAAGCGAGCACACTATTGCCGGTACTGCAGGTGTTGGCCTCGAGTTATGTGAGGATATTAAATCACTGGACGCTGTGATTGTGCCTGTCGGGGGTGGTGGTTTGATAGCTGGCGTTGTTGCGGCCGTTAAACAAATGCAAGGGACGTGTCAGGTGTTTGGAGTCGAACCAGTCGGTGCGTCGGGTATGCGACAAAGTATTGCTCAAGGTACGCCGATGTCTAAAATTCAAGTAGACACTATCGCGGATAGTCTTGGTGCGCCGATGCATGCTCCCTTAACCTTTTCGTTAGTACGAGACTATGTCGATGATCTGGTGCAGGTTAGTGATGATGAACTTCGTATTGCTATGCGCCAGATGTTCGCGGATATAAAAATGGCAGTTGAACCAGCTTGCGCTGCGGCGCTTGCTGCGTTGAATGGTCCCTTGAAAGATCGACTGGCTGGTAAACGTGTCGCACTGATTGCCTGCGGCAGCAATATTGATATGGCCACTTATCAACGGTTGTTAGATTGATGAGAAACACAGTAACGCTATCAACCAAGGAGCTTCATGAATTTGATGGACGTTGCTTGGGCTCAGTGGTTGCGCTTAGTCATGATGATTCCATACGTCGAAGGTTTCGCTTGTTCAAAACTGTATCTGGCTATGTGGCAGAAAGAATCGATGATCCCGATACGATCAACATCCGTCATTGGGGGGCAATTTGTTCCGACGTGTTCGATGTGTACGATTTTTTTGGAAATGAACCATTGGCGAATTATTTGTATGGCCACCTCGGATTGACTGTTCCTGGTCTCAAGGTGATGTCTTAGTCCTCTCTGTGAGCTACCATTGGCGTAGTCCGCCAAGATCTGAATGCATGCCGTCCAGTACTTCATCAAATGCAGCTGCCGCTGTACCGACAAGACTGCACAAATTGCCACCGCTTCCAACGGCTGCAAGCCTGGAATCGTTGGATTTGTTACGCGCCTGCATCCCGGCTCATCGCGCGCTAAGCGCTTTTACACAAAGTTGTCGTCAATCCTCGGTCGCTGACATCGCAAATGATGCCTTCAAATGGTTGAATGCTGCTGCGGCTCTGCAGCTTGATGGTGAGCTGATCAGTCGTCGTGAATTACTGTCGGCTCCTGTCGCACACCGAAACACGGTAGTGGCACGTTATGTGTCGTGCGCTGACATTGCTGCATCGCGGCTTGCCGAAGAACCTGTCGGCAGCGTACTGGCACTGGAACTGGCCGGTCGCTTGTCTGACCAATCTTCGACCCAGGCGGCAACACAGGCTACAACCCAAGCCGCAACCCGGGCTACAACTTTGAGGCGAGACAAGCCGGACGTTTCAACGGCTCGGATAGATTTCCCGTCACCCCTCGGAGCAGAACGTCTGCAATCACTGCTGGAAAATTGGCAGAGTTTTTTGCAGCAGGATGCAGGATCTCTTGATCCCTTATTGATTGCAGCTGCTGCACACGGCCAATGGAGCGCCATGCGACCCTTTACTCGCTTGAACATTGCAACTGGCCAACTTCTGACTTCATTGCTGCTCGTCGAAGAGGGGTTGTTGGCAGGTCCTGTATTACCACTGGCACATCGCTTTGCAAAAAATTCTGATAACTATTGGCGTCAGTTGAACGGAGCGATTCGCGATGGGAATCGCACTGCGTGGTTACGCCATTTCCTACTCGAGATCGAAGCGTCCGCTTTGCATGCCACGGATGTGATGGTGGCTTGGGAAAACCATTTAAATTTGTTAGCCGATCGCTTACCCGAGTTGCTGCCTAAGAGTCCGTCTACGGAACTGCTTCACTTGTGCGCGAGCCCTAGTTTTGGCATCAGCGATCTTGCCGACACTGGAATCACTCGGCGGCAAACTGCGACCGCCTGGATGCAACGTCTGATAGACGCTGGCTTGTTGAAGGAGGGCAGGGCAGGAAAGGAAAAGCGGTATATCAATCCAGCTTTACTGGAATTGATTCTGAAATAAAACTGAATAATCTTTGTCAACTCTGTTAGGCGCAATATTTTTGACCATTTGGTAATCGCGCGCTGACCTTAAAGCACTGTTACTTAGGTAATTTAGTGTCAGAAATCCACCAGCTATCAGAGTTGCCATGTGACCAAGTGGCGAGTATATTCGGGCTGTAATATAACGAGAGCGATCTCATGAATCCTTATCAAGTCATGGGAATCATCGCCACTTGTACGGTTGTTTTCGCGGGGGTAGTTGCGTTACTGACGTTGCATGGTATGCCGATCTTAATAGCATTCATGTGCGTTTATTTAGTGGCTGTTGTATGCATGCTAGGTATGCAGAAAAGGGCCAGACAAACGTACGATGGTTTGAGGTATATAAGTCAGAAGCGCCGTCATGATGACGAACTACTTACTGCTGATATCCTCGAAGATGATTTCGAAGAAACAGGCAAGGCCGTCAATGGCCCTGCGCAGTATTACTTCTGAATTGCTTAGCTGTCCGAAGCTAGCGGCCGTGCTTTAGCTACCTTCTTGACCAGTCGCGAAGTCAATTTATCTTCAACGCTTCGCGCGATGCCTTCTCTGGTCTTGCGTGCGCGCAATTGACGATCCTTCAAAACCATTTGCTTCGCTACCTTGGTCATATTGGTTTTGCTACGAAGCTTCTCGGTTTCCAGTGCCTTGATCAGACTTGCAATCGTTGACTGACGATTAAGCAGTGCTTCACGTGTTGTCTTTAGATTGCCTTGCACCTGAGTAAGCTGTGATTCAAGGCGACTGACTTCATCTTCCAGTCGCTGGCGATGTTGAATTGCCTGGCGAGCAAATGCTACTGATTTGTTTGCGGTTCCTAGAGCCTTGGCACGTGCTGTTGTGCTCAATCTCAGTTCTTGCTTTGCCTTGACCAGATTCTGTTTCAGTTCAACTATTTTGTTGTCCGAAGTCAGACGTCGCTCTTCCTCGCGTGTTGCGCGGGTCTCCGCAGCAGAGGTTAGCTTTACACGCTCTTCAAGCGCTTCTTCGAGCTCGATCACTGCGTCAGCTTTGCTGGATTCGAAATCTCGGCTTTCAGCTTCGAGGCGAGACATCGCCTTGCGCGTAATCATGAGATGTTTTTCGGTTTCTTCCCGAAGTGCGCGTTCCTCTTCCAGAGCTGCGCGGACTTCAAGCAGTTGCTCGCTACCAGCAATGCCGGGCTCGACAACAGGTGCGGTAGGCATTGAATACTGTAGTTCTGGATTAGCCATTGCAGCTGCCTCGATTTTGGCTGTTTCCTGGAAATCAAGTTGTTCGCCAGCGGTTTCGAGCACAGTGGCATCGATTGTTGCGTCAATATCTTCGTCGCTGAATTCCTCACCGGAGAAGATTTCATCAACCATGTCGTTGTCGAGCTCAATGACCAGATCGTCGTTCAATGTGGTTTCGATATTGTCTGCCATCGCCAAGCGGGAGTTCTGATCCAGCTCGTTTTCTACGGCGCGTCGGTACAGGAAATATCCGATGAAACCTGGTAGGAGCAGGCCTCCGAGGAGGAGTGCGCTAGGTTTAAAGAGTGTTCTGGCGCCTTCCAAGGTCATGCCGTAGGCCATGTGCAAGCCAATGCCGAGGACAAGAATTACTGATAGTGCTGTCCACACACCCAGCATCCAGGCTGGTCTCTCTGCCATAGCACTTGGTTTTTTGAATGGGTTAAGACGTCCTGATACGCCCATGAACAGGATGTAGCCGAGCAAAACTGGCAGGCAGTACTTGAAGATGACTAGGTTCATTACGAGAATCCGGTAATTCGAGTGTTAGTGAGAACTGGTTAGCAAAAAAAGTGCCTCGGCTCGATATCTGGGGAAATTCCTGAGCTTTCGTTAGTGAGTTTCTCTTACTCCTGGACCGATTTTGATTGAGGGATTCGCGTACCTTTGAGCGGTTTTCTATAGTGGTGCCTCTTATTTCCGCCGGTTCTGGCTCCTGAAAATGGTCGATGTATTGTCTTTTCGCAAAAATGCGGCGCTTTAGAGCTAGCGAAAGAATGGCGCCCAGACGGCTAACGTTATAAAATGTGGACTAGATCAATTGTGAGGCTGTTTACATGGGCCGGTTTGGACATGCAATATTGAGCCTGATTCTGGGCTTTGCGGTTGTTGATGTGGCAGTTGGCGAAACAGCCTCAGTCAGCGCGACTCCGCTTGATCAAGCCCAATTCCTTGACTGGTCTGGACATCAACACCAGCTGATGGTCAACGATGGCTCAATTCTCACCAAGTATCAGGGCGTTACTGAAGCCAGCAATCGCAGTGGTATGCTGCTCACTATCAGCTTCAGCCCGCGATTTTCATGCACCCCTGTCATCGCAATTCAAATGTCTGACAATGGTGTGAAGTTGGCTTCGGCGTCTGAATTTTCGCCTGTAGGTACTGACATCGGCAAAGACACCGGTGATTTGCCAGATCTGGGTAATAGCGACTTACTGGACTTGCGCGTTGATGGCGTCCAGGTCAATTTCCCGCTGATCGTTGATTTTGATGACGAAGCGTCTTGGTTCTTCAACGGCAATGGGCGAGAACGCGAGACTCTGCGGATGCAGTTTGATCTTGGTGAACAAGCCACAGTCGCTATCGCTGAAGATCGAAACGTCGTTTTTTCGCTGCTTGGATCTCGCAAAACATTGGAAACGCTCGAAGAGCTGTGTCAGCGGCATGATCCGATACCACTGGATAACTAAATACTGCTAGAGATTTTCCAGCGTCTCATCATCGACAGGGTATTCTATTAACCGCTCCTGCCATCTGTGCGTATTGCGAGCATTGGTGTGTTGCATACAATCAACCGCTGCGGCCATTGCTTGATATTGCAAATGGAGGCGTTTGTAGTGCTTGTGGGTAAGAGGGTCCGTAAGAACCTTCTTGCCTTCGGTCAAACTCAAGGTATCAGCTGCAACATCACTTTGTGCTGAAAGTGCACTTTCAATAGCATCAGCGTTCGCATCTGTGGATAGACCAAATCGTGCAAGGTAATTTTTCATCGTGTTGTCGCTGACTCTTGACTTTTAATAAGCAAACTCATTCAAACGTCCACACCGAGTAGATAGTCCCTAGCTTCCTCAAATTTCTCGAACTGTATCTCCGCTAGCTCGCGTTCACTATCTCCCAACATGTCGAATCGATCTGGATGGCAACGTCGGGCCGCACGCCGAAATCCCTTCACGACTTCCTCTTCGACAATTGGTCCATCAAGCTCTTGTCCAAGCCTGACGCGATACTGCAATTCAAGATTTTCCTCTGCAACCGCACGTGCGTCCCAACGAAAACTCGATGTATCGTGTTGCCTTTGCCACCACTTTGGTTTGTCGACTCGTGGTAGTGGTGCCATCGCGTTACCGTAGGCTTCTCGGAATTGGCTATCGAGATCCGCGTTGCCAACGCCGAAAGCGTCACCGAGAAATCGCAGTAAGGTATTTTGTACTGGAGTTAAGGCGCGTTCATTGATCAGGACCACCATTAACAAATCTAGGATCTGTTGTCGTTGAACCAATTTGGTATTGCTTTGCAGCCAAGCGATCGTATCTCGAAACGCGATCACATCGTGCTTCAATACCCAGCGTTTGATTAGATCTCGGTCATCTGGGTCTTGTAATTGAAAAAGTACTTCTTTCAGAGCCGGGTCATATCTCTCGTCGCCATAGGCTACCCAGTAAATCAAAAACTCAATTGCGTATGACAGCTGAATATCGGAGTCTGCTGCCTCAAGCCATGTTAAAAATTCTCCGCGGTCTGCAGCTGTAGACCCCTTTGCATTCAAAGCTCGTTCTGACAAACCTTGTTGGATAGATGCCGCATTGGCTATTTCGGGTTTCGTTGCAATGCGTGTCGCAGCACTCTTTGCCGTAGTTGGTTGATGTCGTGACTCCGTTAGCGGTTTGGTTAACTCTCTGGTGTCAACGCTGGGTCTTGCGTCTACTTCGTTACTAGAACCATCATCATAGCTATCGTCTGTATCTAAAGTGCCAAAGAAATCATCAGCCTCTGCGTCCAAACGCTGTCTTACCATATCGGTATCGTGAGATGAAACATCAGGACGTACCCGTTTGATAAGATCATTGTTAGTTGGTATCGGTGCATAGTTGGGTTCAGGTCTTCGTTTATTACGTAATAGCGCCCAAGCAAATATTAATATTAACGGCAATGCGAGCGCTGAGAGAACCAGGATTCGATTCATACCATCAAGTGAAACCAATGCTAACTTCATCTGTGCCCACGCATCGTTAGCACGACTACGGATATCAGGAGCGGGAGTGTTTTCAACAAGAACGTCATCTGATTCATCTACGCTACTATTTGTTGCTGCATCATCTGAATTGCCTTGCGCGACTGTATCGAGCGCCGCAGTGCTGCTGCCGAGCGTATCCGAAACCTTGTTCGTGTCATCTATAACACTTGCTTGTTGATTTGCCAGAGCACTAACGACGTCACCATTGTCCAACGTGGTTGAGGCTGTTTGTGTCGTTGTATCGTTTGTATTACCAGTCAGTGCGACTACGTCAGGTTTTTCGACCGATATATCTTTGGAATCTTCCGTTTTCGCAATAACGTTGCTAGCGGTCTTGATAGTAGTTTCACGCGGGAGTGGTTCAGGCTGCGCGCGAATTGTAGTCTGTACGGCTGTTGTTGGCGTTACCACACTACCTACTGCTTGGAGTAGGCATTTTCGGTACTCCACAACATGTTGGTAGTTGGCAGAGCAGCGAAGCTGAATACCGTTCTGCGCTACCTGTGACAGACCAAGAAAATTGGCCACTGGCAGCAAGCTAAGTTCGGACAGCGCTCGATTGACACACCTGCGATATGGCCCTGCGCCCAGGCGCGATTGAGCCTCGAAACAAGTTTGCTGCAGTGCGTATTGTTCGTCGTCGCTAAGATTCTCAACAACGGGTTTCGGTATGGCGTTTAATTCGGCTACTTGCTGGCGAACACAGGTTCGGTAACTATCCGATGCAGGGGTGCCGGATTTTACACAGGCCTGCTGAACAGCGTATTTTTCATCGAAAGATAGGTTGGTAATGGGTGTGTCGGTGGCGTTCGTCATGACAGATACTTCATTTTCTACACACTGGCGATAGGCCTGAGCACCCTCTTGATACTGTACCGGCAGGCACACCGTTTTGATGTCCTCCTGGATATTGCCTGGAAGCTCCGACAGCGAACTTGCAGCGCTGGGGGCACTGGCGAGTGAGGTTAGGATCACTAGCGAAACAAACGGTGATCGACAGCTTTTCATGGGGCGATATCTGTAATCGAGAATAGGGCTTTTCATCGTCGGAACAGTTTAGCGCTGAATCGCCTGTCATCACCAGAGATGGTTGCTGTGTCATGCAATAAACCACTCATCTAAGTTGTATTAGCGTCCAAGTATCTGTGTAGAATGTGACGTATTACTCGGCAGGAACCCGTGCTCGTCCCATGGACCTGCGTCAAGACCCTATCCCCCCTCTGATCCGCAAGCTTGCAGCCCCGGCCAGCGTGGGTATGTTGTTTTCCACGCTTCTAACGGTTGTAGATACCTGGTACGCGGGCCTGCTCTCACCTACTGCGCTTGCGGCTTTATCTTTGGCAGGTCCGGTATTTTTCCTGGTGATGACGCTCGGCATTGGCATTGGGCAAGCGACTAATGCCTTAGTGGGTAACAGGCTCGGTGCTTTGGATTTGGAAGGTGCTCGACGCCTTGCGTTGCAGGCCATCGTGTTCGCCACTCTCGTGTCACTAGCTGCTGCACTGATTGGCTATTTTGCGACGCCAACACTGTTTCGCATCATGGGTGGAGAAGCACCTTATCTGGTGCCGGCCACGCAGTATATGAACGTTGTGCTACTTGGCTCCGCATTCTTTGCTTTGAGCATTGTCATTAATTCGATTTTGAACACACGCGGTGACACAACGAGTTATCGCAATGCACAGATTGTTGCCTTCATCGCGAATATTGGGCTTGACCCTCTCTTTATGTTTACGTTTGGGTTGGGTGTGGTAGGGGTAGCTGTGGCAACCATTCTTGTCCAAGGTGGGGTTGTTGCTTATTTGTTATACAAAGTGCTCAGGTTGGACTTCGTGGTACATCCGCGGATCGCTGAAATGAAACCTCACTTACCTAGCTACCAGGCATTGGCTGCGCAAAGTATTCCGACCAGTATCTCGATGATGCTGGTGGCTGTTGGCAGCGTAATTATTGTTGCCTTTGTGACACGTTTTGGCGAGGCGGCTATGGCAGCATACAGTGTGGCACTGCGAATCGAACAATTGATTCTGTTGCCCGTTATCGGAATCAACATAGCAGCCTTATCTCTAACCGGAGTAAATTTTGGTGCGAATCAACCAGCACGTGTCCGTGAGATTTTTAACGTAGGCTCGCGTTACGCGTTAATCTTTACGATCGGTGGGGCTGTCGTATTGGCTATCTTTGCGCGTCAGGTCATGGAGCTATTTACCGATGATGAGGTAGTCGTTACGCTTGGTGTGCATTACTTGTACTTCGAAGCCTTTATTTTGCCAGCCTACGCGCTGACATTTATCAGTAATGCGCTACTACAGGGACTTAAAAAACCAAGCGTTGCACTGTACTTCAACATTTTGCGACAGGTGGTTGGTCAGCTCATTCTGTTTTGGATAGCAGTTGAGCTTCTGAAGACATCAATCAATGGTATCTGGGGGTCGGTATTGATTATAAATTGGGTGTTGGCCGCTGGAATTGTCTGGGTAGTTCGTGGTCATATCCAGCGAATCGACCCAAGCGCTGCGACCAGCCCCAATGTGTCGTGATCGACCCTGAAGGAGAGAGATTCGTTTTATGAAGCCTGAACTCATAGTGGCGAGTACGCGTTTACTCTGTGGCCTTGCAATGCTCGCTACGTTAAGTGCCTGCGCAAATCTGGTGCGTCCAAATTTCAGTCAGGAAGTGACAGAGTTGCGTGAGGGTCAATATCGTCTTGATCCGGAACATGTGTATATCCATTTCAAGGTTGAACATCTCGGATTGTCAACTGTAGTTGGACGTTTCAATCAGGCGAATGCTTCGCTGGATTTTGATCCTGACAAACTCGAGGATATGCGTCTTGAGGGTGTCATCGACATGGCCAGCCTCGATATGAATAACGCGTCACTAGAGAAACGTTTGTCCGGTGCTAATTGGTTTGATGTAGCTCGTTATCCCGAAACGATATTTGTCACCACTGGCGTCGTGCCTAGCGGTGGAAATAATTTTGCTATAACCGGCGATTTCACCTTACATGGTGTGACGCAGCCTTTGACGATGCAGGTTACCTTCAAAGGTGGTGCAGATAATATCCTGACGGGGAAGTACACTTTAGGTTTTGCAGCGACAGGCTCTTTCTCACGGTCCGACTTTGGAATCGATGCCTTCGGTGCTTTGGTTGCTGACGAAATATTTATTGAAATTCACGCAGAATTTCAGAGATCCGTCTAATGATCGATCTGTTAGAGCGCGGTCAGTACCAAACTTTTGTCTTGCTACTGTTCACGATAATCATCTCGTTATCTTGCCATGAGTTTGGTCACGCCATGTCTGCCAAGCGATTTGGCGATCGAACTGCAGAACAACAAGGTCGGTTGACGTTAAATCCAATCGCTCATATTGATCCTATTGGCTTATTGATGATCGTGATAGCAGGTTTTGGATGGGCTAAACCGGTACCGACCAACCCACGGTTCTTCAATTCGCGCTGGGCGACGATGGTAATCGCGGCAGCTGGTCCATTTGCTAACTTAATCTTGGCGTTTGTAGCAATTAATTTCTACGCTTTTTCGATCAAGATGGGTTACGAGTGGGCATCAACACCATCAGCCAGAGAGTTCTTTGTTCGGTTTAGCTCGATTAATATCTTATTAATGTTGTTTAATCTGATACCACTTGGACCACTTGACGGACATTACATCTTGCCGTACCTGCTGTCGAGTAAGCTGTCTATCAAATATCAACAACTCAATGCTCAGTACGGTACCTACGCCTTCATGGGCCTGATACTCTTGAGTTTTGCCGGCTTGCCCATCTTCTCCGGATTGCGTCAGGCGGCGTTCTGGATCCTCGATCTGATTCAAATCATAGGTTGACTATGCTGATTCTGTTATCTCCTGCTAAAACGTTAGACATGGATACGCCTTCGCCTGTGTCGAGTCCGACGCAGCCGCAATTCATGGATGATTCGGACCGTCTTGTATCGACGTTGAAGAAATACCGACCAGCACGGCTTGGCAAGCTCATGAACTTGAGCGATAAACTCGCGCAGCTCAATGTTGAACGGTATGAGGTTTGGCAACCACCGTTTACCAAAGCTAACGCACAGCCCGCGATACATGCTTTTAGGGGTGATGTTTATACTGGTTTTGACGTTGACTCTATGGTCAAGAAAGATCTCGATCATGCACAAAAGCATGTGAGAATATTGTCTGGTCTTTACGGCGTGTTACGGCCGTATGATTTGATGCAAGCCTATCGGCTTGAGATGGGAACACGACTCAAGACAAGACGTGGTAGCGATCTTTATAACTTTTGGGGTTCCAGATTGACTGATCACCTTAATGAGGAACTCGATAGCTTCAAAAATCCATTTGTTGTCAATCTTGCCTCGAACGAGTACTTCAAGTCTGTCAAGTCAAAGTCGTTAAGAGCTCCATTAGTATCACCAGCGTTCCACGATCAAAAGAATGGTGAATATAAAATGATCAGTTTTTTCGCCAAGAAAGCTCGTGGTTCGATGGCACGATATCTTATTGAAAGTCGTGCAAAAAATATCGATGACATAAAAGGTTACAGGTCACTTGGTTATAAATACAATAAGAAGCTCTCAACCGATGAGAAACCTGTATTTACTCGTACCGAGAAAGCTGCGCAGCCTTATCTTGCTCAAGCGAGTTAAGCCGTGTTTCCCATTCATGATGACAACCCAACTCCAGTAATTCCCTTTGTTACCTGGACCTTGATGGCAAGTTGTATTGCCATCTTCGCTTATCAGTATCTGCAAGGCGAGACTGGGCAGATCGATATGGTGTATAGCTTCGGCATGATACCGGCATCGTTTTTTGGCCACGCCGAACTCGCTGGCGAATTTGTCAGAGTGCCTGCACAAGCAACCATTTTTACATCCATGTTTTTGCATGGTGGCTTTATGCACCTGGCTGGCAACATGTTGTACTTATGGGTGTTTGGCAACAATATTGAAGCGGCCATGGGACACGTTAAATTCGCGATTTTTTATGTAGTGACCGGTATTGTGGCAGCTCTTTCTCATGCGCTGCCTGATATGACATCTGAAGTGCCAATGATTGGTGCTAGCGGTGCGATATCCGGGGTTTTGGGTGCTTATTTGTTGTTGTATCCGCAGGCTCGGGTATTAATTCTTATACCGATATTTTTTATTATAAAAACTGTGCGGGTGCCAGCGATGCTGGTTCTTATTATCTGGTTTTTGATGCAGCTATTCAGCTCATTGACTGCTGGGAATTCTGAAGGTGGTGGCGTTGCTTTCGGTGCACATATCGGTGGGTTTATTGCGGGGATGGCATTGGTATCATTTTTCAAACATTCCAACGTGCCATTGCATATCCCGTTTTTACATTTCGATCCGTTTGAACGCTTTCGCAACAGGCCGCGTTAAACGCGACCTGTTGCAATTCACTTAACTAAGCGTTCGGGGCAGAACAATTAAGATCTGGCTCCAAATTCAGGATAGGCTTCCAGACCACATTCTGAAATATCAACACCTTCATACTCTTCTTCTTCGGTGACACGAATACCGACTGTCACTTTCAGAATAAACCAGAGAACGAAACTTACGACGAAGGTCCAGATAAAGATTGCACCAAGCCCAAGTAGTTGCGCACCAAAGTTTGCATCTGTATTGGTAAATGGAACTGCAATCAGTCCAAAGGCACCAACAACGCCGTGCACTGAGATAGCGCCGACAGGATCATCAATTTTCAACTTGTCGAGAGTTGTAATCGAAAATACAACCAATATGCCGCCTGCAGCGCCAATCAGAGTTGCTGCCAGAGGTGAAGGCGTAAGAGGTTCGGCAGTGATAGCAACAAGACCTGCCAAAGCACCATTCAATGCCATTGTCAGATCCGCTTTGCCCCATAAGGCTCTCACTGTCAGTAGTGCCGCCACTACGCCGCCAGCAGCAGCCATGTTTGTATTGACGAAGATTGCCGCTACCGCATTCGCGTTTTCAACATTCGAGACTGCTAGCTGAGAACCGCCATTGAATCCAAACCAGCCCATCCAGAGAATGAATGTACCGATAGTAGCAAGCGGCAAGTTGGCACCAGGCATTGGTGTCATTTGACCGTTGGGTCCGTATTTTCCTTTTCGTGCGCCAAGTAGAAGTACACCAGCAAGTGCTGCACTCGCACCACACATGTGTACAACGCCAGAGCCTGCGAAGTCATTGAAGCCAGCAGCGTCTAACCAACCGCCACCCCATTTCCAGTAACCCTGTACTGGATAGATGAAGGCGGTGAACACAACTGCAAACATCAAAAATGACCAGAGCTTCATGCGCTCGGCAACGGCACCAGACACGATTGACATGCCTGCAGCCACAAACACGACCTGAAAGAAAAAGTCTGATCGTGAAGAGTAATAAGGTGCGTCGTCGCCGCCAGCAATTACACTTGCAGTGTCGTTGTCACCACCCAGGAAGAAATCCAGCCCCGGTATGAACGGGCTGATAGTTGATCCTGGGTACATCAGGTTGTAGCCGACTAACATGAACATGACGCTAGCTACTGAATACAAGGCTATGTTCTTGGTCAGGATTTCGGCCGTGTTCTTACCACGTACAAGGCCAGCTTCAAGCATTGCAAAGCCTGCTGCCATCCACATGACTAACGCACCGGATACCAGAAAATAAAAGGTATCGACTGCGTAGCTTAATTCTGCAAGTTGTTCCATCAGTTTTCTCTCACTATATATTTATATGTTTTGATTGCCTGGCGCCTTATAAGGCCACTGGGCCGGTTTCGCTGGTGCGAATTCGGACGGCTTGCTCAAGGTTGGTGACGAAGATTTTTCCGTCGCCGATTTTTCCTGATCCAGCGGCACCGGATATGGCTTCGATGACCGAATCGAGTTGGTTGTCATCGATTCCGATTTCGATCTTGGTCTTCGGAATAAAATCGACAACGTATTCCGCGCCGCGATAAAGTTCTGTATGGCCTTTCTGCCGACCAAAGCCTTTGACTTCGGTAACAGTCATACCTTGAACACCAAGGGTGGATAGTGCTTCGCGCACATCCTCAAGCTTGAATGGCTTGATGATCGCCGTAACGAGTTTCATTTTCTCTCCTGCGTGTAATGGGACTGCAGGTCTAATGGCACTATGTATGCCGTTTGAAAATGTACAATTAAAACAAGATCTTACAGATTTTTTTGGTAGAATAGTTACTTATCAACGCACTAAAATAAGGCGCGTTTTAAACTGAAAGCACCAATGTGGTGCAATAAGCTGAATGAGAAAAGCACATGATTGATGCACGTATATTTGATGATCTTGCTGACACGTTGGCGAAGTTGTTGCCACCGGGCGTCAGTGAGCTGAAGGACGATTTTGAACGCAACGCGAAATCAGCCATCCAGCAGTCGCTTGGTAAGCTGGATCTTGTTACTCGGGAAGAATTTGATGTGCAAATGGCCGTGCTGCAAAAAACGTTGCTCCGACTCGAAGCGCTTGAATCGCGATTGGCTGAGATTGAAAAGAACGGTCAGTCCCTATCAGGCTCTTAGCGAGTAACACCAATCAAGCGAGTAACACCAATCAAGTAAGAGTAACGTTAGACATAAGCCACATTACGCTCGTAAGACGTTCATGTTCCTGTGTTTTTTTCGTGCTGAGTTCGTTCGAGCCGCTTCATAGACCGGTGATAACTGCCGATATATAAATAGTCTAGAGAGCGGTTCCAACCGATCGTAAATCCGAGAGGTTAGGCAACAAAGGCTGTACGCCTGTTGACGTATCAGGAATATGACAGTTCGGTTGTTTTGCCTCGGAACACGTAGTAGGAAATAGCGGTGTATAAAAGTATCGCTGGTAACACCACGACACAGCCCCACAGAATAACGCGTAGTGAAGCAGGCGCGCTTGCCGCCTCCCATACACTGAGCTTGCCAGGCACAATCATTGGATAAAAGCTGAAGGCAAGCCCGACAAACGCGAGAAGAAAAATACCAATCGTTATTATCAGTGGTAAGGCTTCACTTTTTATAGCTTGTGTTTCCATTTTACCAAGCACTCTGTATAGGACGAATAGCAAAGCTACGGTTAGCAGTGGCAAGGGCGCAAGGTATAGAGTTTTTGGAAAGCCAATCCATTTTTCCATGATGTCGCTACTAACCAGTGGGTTGACAATAGAAACAGCCAGCAATCCGGCGGCAGTTAAGACGACAGAGCGTCTAGCAGCGTTGATCGCATATAGTTGTACTGCGTCGGATGTTTTCAATATCAACCAGCAAGCACCAATCAATACATAAGCGCTGGAAACACAAATTGCGCTGAGAAGTGCAAATAATATGGCTGATGTACTTGTGCTAAATCCGGAGATATACAATCCGAGCATATACCCTTGGCTTAGCGTCGCCAGCAAAGATCCAGCGACGAAAGCACGATCCCAGGTGTTCTTGTGTTTTGACTGTGCCTTTGCGCGAAAGTCGAATGAAACACCGCGCAGAATTAACCCCGCGAGCATTACTGCTACTGGCGTGTAAAGCGTTGTTAGTATCAGACCGTGCGCGGCTGGAAATGCAACGAGTAGTATGCCAACCCCCAGAACCAACCACGTCTCATTAGCATCCCAGAAAGGACCGATAGAGGCAATCATCATGTCGCGGTGTTGTTCTGGTCGGCCGAACATTAATATTCCTGTGCCTAAATCATAGCCATCCAGGATGGCGTACAGAAGCATTGAAAGTCCCATGAGCCCAAGGAAGATTACCGGCAGTGCAACATCAGGTATGAAGTTCATTTGGCAAATCCGCGCGCAGTATAATTAACGCGGTTATTCTGGTTGAGCGAATCGTTTGGAACTCCTGGAGCTCCTGGAGTTCTTGGTGCTGCTTGTCGCGCCAGGTAGAACAATGTGTAGATAAACGCTGTCAACAACACGGCATATAGAGAGAGGTACATGATCAATGAGCCAATCACGGCGGTTGCGGGTACCGAACCAACTGCCGCTTCTGTTGACAGTACACCGTAGACCAACCACGGTTGACGACCTATTTCGGTAACGTACCAACCTGCAAGAGTTGCTAGCCAACCAGAAAAGCTCATCATTACCAGTATTCTTAATGCAGTTTTAGGCAATGCTCTGTTACGTAAAAATTGATAAGAGGCATACCATGACACCAGTAGCATAAGTACTCCGATTCCTACCATGATGCGAAAGCCGAAAAAAAGTGGTGCTACTGGAGGGCGGTGAGTAAAACTGTTAAGTCCAGGTATTTCCCCATCGACATCATGAGTCAAGATAAAACTTGCCAGATTGGGTATACCAATTGAAAAGTCATTTTGTTTGGTCTCTTCGTTTGGTATCGCGAACAATAACAATGGCGCTCCACGTTCGGTTTCCCAAACCGCTTCCATCGCAGCAATTTTCACAGGCTGGTGCTTGAATGTATTTAATCCGTGCAGATCCCCAACGACTATTTGTACGGGGATCAACAATGCTGCACCAAAGATTGATGTTCTGACAGCTTTTCGCAATCCAGCGGACTGATCATTTCGCAACAAACGGTATGCAGATATTCCTGCTACCAGAAAGCATGCTGTGAGCCCGGATGCGATCATCATATGAGTTAATCGATACGGCATTGATGGATTGAAAATGACATCCCTCCAGTTAGTCACGTGTGCTACGCCATCGATCATTTCAAAACCTGCAGGCGTGTGCATCCAGGAATTTAGAGCAATGATCCAGAACGCGGACAAGCTTGTCCCAATAGCTACCAGGGCTGTGGCAGCTGTGTGCATCCAGGGAGGGATCCGTTGGCTGCCGAAAAGCATAACGCCGAGAAAGGTCGCCTCAAGAAAGAAAGCGGTTAGTACTTCATAAGCCAGGAGAGGGCCTGCTACATTACCGACTGTTTGCATAAAACCCGGCCAATTTGTGCCGAATTGAAATGACATCGTTATGCCACTGACTACACCCAGTGCGAAAGTCAGAGCAAATATTTTTACCCAGAAACGGTAAGCCTCTATCCAGCCTTCTTCACCGGTACGGTGGTACTGAATTTTGAAGTACAGCAGTATCCAACACAGTGCGATAGTGATAGTGGGAAACAAGATGTGAAACGAAATATTTGTCGCAAATTGCATGCGGGCCAGAATCAGTGCGTCCATCTGGGTTTACCCCTTTTTTTTGCTCAATATCGCAAGCTTGTCTTTCATTTCCAGTAACCGCGGTATCTTGTTACCAAACTTCAATAACAACTCAAGATCAGAACGAGACAGACGTTGTAAATCATCTGCCCAGTCAGATACCTGTTCCATCAGGTTGCACATCTCCTGCATGCGATGATGAGCGTGTTCCTCTTTTTTCGACTTAGGCGCTTCAATAAGAGCCTGGCGTAGAAGCGTCAAGGTGGGATCCATCTCCCGTTTGCGACGCTCTTCAAGCAGTGTTAACGCGATATCAAGAATGTCGTCAGGCGTGGAGAAGTAGTCTTTGCGATCGCCGGGCAAATGCTGCAACTGCACTAAGCGCCACGATTGCAGCTCCTTCAAACTCATACTGACGTTTGAGCGTGAAATCTCCAGCTGATCGCCGATCTGGTCCGCGTTAAGTGGCTTTTCAGATAAGTACAGCACCGCATAGATCTGGCCGACAGTTCGGTTGATCCCCCAGCGGCTCCCCATTTCCCCAAAATGCAAAACGAACGACTGAATTGACGGTTCTAGCTTGTTCATGGTCTATATATCGGTATTTACAGTAATTACTGAAATTATTGTAACAAATGAAAACTAGAATCGCAATCCAATCGACTATTTGCCAGTGAGAGGTGGATTTTTTTATTGTGTTGCATGTTGTTGTTAGTAGGGATAGGCTCAATTTCTCGACAAAGTGAAGTGGAACAAGGAGGTTCCTATGTCTTATGCGACGGTGCATTCCTGCACGCTGTCTGGTATTCAAGCCTTACCCGTTACTGTTGAAATTCACCTTGCTGGTGGGCTGCCTGGTATGTCCATAGTTGGCCTCCCTCAATCAGCAGTTCGTGAGTCGAAAGACAGAGTAAAGGCTGCCATCAAATCGATCGGCTTGAGCTACCCGCAATCACGAGTCGTTGTGAATCTTGCGCCAGCGGATCTGCCTAAGCGGGGTGGTCGTTTTGATCTTGCGATTGCGCTAGGGATTCTTGATGCGACGAATCAGTTGCCGGCGAAAAGTTTGAACAATCTTGTTGTGCTTGGCGAACTTGGTTTAACGGGTGATATCCGATCAGTGCCGGGGGTTTTACCTTGTAGCTATGCCTACGCTGACACAGACAAGTCGCTGTTAATACCCGCCGTAAATGTTGCTGAAGCATCTCGATGCACGCGGACCACGATATACGCTGCTGACAAGTTAGAGAGAGTGGTGCATCAACTTCGTACAGGTAATTTCGAAAGAGCGCATTCTTGTACAGTCATTCCGTGCACCTCGATGAACGGGGAAGACTTAAAAGATGTAAAAGGGCAGGTAGCAGCACGGCGTGCGCTCGAGATCGCCGCTGCTGGTGGTCATAATCTTTTGATGATTGGGCCACCAGGGACAGGCAAATCAATGCTGGCAAGGCGTCTACCAGGGTTACAACCACCAATGACTGAAAGTGAGTCTATGGAAACGGCTGCGATCAATTCAATCAGTTTCAATGGATTTGATGAATCGAATTGGGGCGTTCGTCCATTCCGAGCACCTCACCACAGCGCATCAGCTGTCGCGCTTGTCGGCGGAGGTAGCATACCGATGCCGGGTGAAATTTCGTTGGCGCACAACGGCGTCTTGTTTCTTGATGAAATCGCTGAGTTCGATAGAGGCGTACTTGATGTTTTGCGTGAACCGATGGAGACCGGCACTATAAATGTGTCACGTGCTGCACGTCAGGCTGAATTTCCATCTCGATTCCAACTGGTTGCCGCGATGAATCCATGTTGTTGCGTTGCCTTGTTGTCGCTATTAAAGAAAGGGAGGTAATGAAAATTGATGGCGACGGAGTCATTGTCGATTATGATGGAATCGGTCACGGTTTCAATGACTTGCTGACGATCGTCTTTGGAGAGGGAAGGCCATCTACTATGTAAGGTCTTTGTTTCATCAAGGATATGGGAGGAGGAAAGGTTTTCGACCGTGAGGAAGTCTATGTTGCTCATCCGCGTAGGAATTTCTTGTTCTAGCTGGGCAAATCGTTCCTCAAGGGGTTTGTGGCCGCGACCGAACCCCTCCTTCGAAACCTGATCGGCCATGTAGAGATCGTAGAATTTCTGCATCTCTTTTTCGATATCTGATTTCTCCTTTTGGAGTGCATCGAGGAGCTTTTTCTCGTCAGAAATCTTGTCATCTGCCTGTGCAAAATACTGCTCGATGTCTGATTCGCTCAGAAGAAATGACGAGAGCTGATCTTCGTAGATTGCTTCGAGATCATCAGCTGGAATTTTGGCTTTACAGAGCTTGCAGGTGTATTTCTTGGAGTTCGATGGAACGTACATTTTGCCGGTGCAAGCGCAGTGGACGAGCCCCGAAAAAAGATGCTTTGAAGGTTTTCTAGCCACCCGCTTGAGAGACTGTCTTTGGGCATCGAGGAAGGCGTTGGCTTCATGCCACATTTCATCAGAGACAATGGCCGGCGCTTCTGTGTACACCCAGTCTTTCTCCGGTTTTAAATCCCAATGTTTCTTTTGACCGCGGCTTTTGGTGTAATTTGCGCGTCTCGTACCTTTGGCTA
>CAZQOI010000003.1:0-98134 GCA_964594905.1 uncultured Granulosicoccaceae bacterium | reverse complement strand
ATTCCCAAAGACCACCCTGGTGCTGGTTTGGTTTTCGTAGCGCAAGAAGTACTGATGATCGATCATCACTGAAGATGATGCCAGCGACGACATCGATGTACTTCAAGTGCGGTAGTCTGCGTTAATCGTTACGTAGTCGTGCGAGAGATCACTGGTGTATACCTCTGCCGAGTACTCACCGCGAGCGAGGTCTATAACAACCAGGATTTCTTCTTTAGCTAGCAAGTCTGCACCGAGTTCCTCAGTGTATCCAGCAGCATTGCCACCATTTTCAAAGACGCATAGGTCACCAAGGGAGACTCGTACCTTGCTGGCGTCAAGAGCGTCTATATCAGCCTTGCCTATCGCCATCAAAAGACGTCCAACGTTCGCATCACTGGCAAACATTGCTGTTTTGACCAAAGGGGAGTTTGCTACCGCATAAGCAACAGTCTTGCATTCAGAGACTGATCTACCGCCGTTAACGCGAACAGTAATGAATTTAGTAGCACCTTCACCATCGCGAATAATCGCCTGCGCCAAGTCTTTACACAACTGGGTCAAAGCATCAGTAAATAACTGCCAGCTAGAGGTATCTTCTGGTGACAGCACTAGGCCTGAAGCACCGGTAGCACTGAGAACTACCGCATCGTTAGTTGATGTATCGCTGTCAACCGTAATCGAATTGAATGACACATCCACCGCATCACGTAATGCTGCATCAAGATCTTTAACACTGACATTGGCATCAGTAAACACGTAAGACAACATGGTGGCCATGTTCGGCTGAATCATGCCGGAGCCTTTAGCCATACCGGTAATCGTAATCAACTGTCCGTCTATAGTGACTTGTCGAGACGTGATCTTGGGAACAGTATCTGTAGTCATGATGCCGCGGGCAGCAGCTTGCCAGTGTTCGAGTTGATCGGTACAAGCCATGGCGGTTGCAGTTGCAGTTGCAGTAGCGCTCGTATCACTTGCGGCCACAAGCCTCGATGCGGCTTCCTGAATACCAGCTTTCATCTTTTCATCCGGTAGCAATTCGCCAATTACACCAGTTGAAAATGGCAAGACGCTACTCACGTCAACGCTCAAAGCCTTAGCAACAGTTGCACAATGACCAACCGCCATGTCGTAACCAGGCTTACCAGTACCCGCATTGGCATTTCCCGAGTTGATCAACAAGGCCTGAGTGGCACCTTTCGACGTGGACAGATGCTCACGGCATAAGATCACAGGCGCAGCGCAGAAAGCGTTCAGGGTAAATACAGCTGCGGTACTTGATTGCTCCGCCAAACGAATGAGCACCATATCAGCGCTACCATCCACTTTGATGCCAGCAGCAACTGTCGTGAGTTGCACGCCAGCTACCGACTTGGCCGGTGCCAGCGATAGATTTACCGGCACCTAACCAAGCTTCCCGTGGCAATTCTTGAACTTCTTGCCAGAACCACAGTGACAGGGCTCGTTACGCCCAATCTTAGGCTCATTACGGCGTATTGGTTGGGTGCTCGGTTCGACCGCTTGCTGGGGACGATTAACAGCAGCGTTACGGGCAGCCGCTGCAGCGGCTACTGCCGAAGCTCCGGGATTATCGGCTGCAGCTTCGTTACCCGCAAGGGCACTGTCAGCTGATTCGTGTTCATAACTGACATTTACTGCTGGCGCCGATTGAGCTTGTGCTCGCGCCTGCTGCTCAGCCTGTTCGACTTGCTCCTGATTTCTGACTTGTACCTTACTGAGTACTGTCACAACATCTGTCTTGTATTCATCAAGCATACGACTGAAGAGTTCGAATGCTTCACGTTTGTATTCCTGCTTAGGATTCTTTTGCGCATAACCACGTAGGCCAACACTCTGTCGCAGGTAGTCCATGCCAGCGAGGTGTTCTTTCCAGTGCTCATCCAGCGCTTGCAACATCACGTACTTCTCGAAGTTACGCAAGCCTTCTTCGCCCGCGGCTTGCTCTTTTTCCGCATAGTTATCAACCAACTGCGATACAACACGATTGCCGATGTCTTCTTCGGGTAAGTCCGGTTCTGCCTCGAGCCAGGCCTTGACATCAAAGTCATCGTTGGTCAAGCGTTGCAACTCAGTTTGCAGACCCTCAAGGTCCCATGCTTCTTCAATTGAACCTTGTGGAATGTACTGCGTGATAACGTTCGGGATAATTTCTTCACGAAACTCTTCAACAGTGTCACGTACACTTGTCTGTTCCATCAGTTCATTGCGTTGCTCATAGATGACCTTACGTTGATCATTAGCAACATCGTCATACTCAAGAAGGTTTTTACGCATATCAAAGTTATGGCCTTCAACCTTACGTTGAGCATTCTCAATGGCTTTGGTCACCCATGGATGCTCAATGGCCTCCCCTTCTTCCATTCCAAGCTTTTGCATCAGACCACTAACGCGTTCGCTGGCAAAGATACGCATCAGGTTGTCTTCAAGTGACAAGTAAAATCGCGTTGAACCAGGATCACCCTGACGTCCGGATCGACCACGCAACTGATTGTCTATACGACGTGACTCATGGCGCTCTGTACCGATGATATGCAAACCACCCGATTCCAAAACCGTGGCATGACGTTCCTGCCAATCACTCTTGATAGCAAGTGATGCTGTTTCATTCTCGCTTTCATTGGCGCGCATTGCAGCTGTGTCATCAAGCGAAATTTCACCCGCAGTCATGAGTGCGGCCAGCTCTGCTTCCAGACTACCGCCTAGTACGATGTCGGTACCTCGACCCGCCATATTGGTCGCAATGGTGATTGCACCAGGACGTCCGGCATTTTCTATGATGTTGGCTTCACGCTCGTGCTGCTTTGCGTTCAAAACCTCATGCGCAATATTTTTTTGCCGAAGCAGACCTGCGAGATATTCAGAGGTTTCTATCGATGTTGTACCAACCAGCACTGGTTGCTGACGCTCTACACACGACTCGATATCTTCGATGATCGCGTCATACTTCTCTCGTTGTGTCAGAAAAACCAGATCGGGCATGTCATCACGAACCATCGGACGATGGGTTGGAATAACAACAACCTCAAGGCCGTAAATTGACTGAAACTCGAAAGCTTCCGTGTCAGCAGTACCGGTCATACCCGCTAATTTGTCATACAAGCGGAAGTAATTCTGAAACGTGATTGAAGCCAAGGTCTGGTTCTCACGCTGAATGGTGACGTTTTCTTTCGTTTCGATAGCCTGATGCAATCCTTCGGACCAGCGGCGACCCGGCATGGTTCTACCAGTAAACTCATCAACAATAACAATCTGATCATCACTGACGATGTAGTCGATATCTTTTTGAAACAATGTGTGCGCACGCAAAGCTGCGTTCAGGTGATGCAATACAGCAATATTCGACGGATCATACAAACTGCTACCTTCAGTCAAAGTGCCATGTTCGATCAGCAGATTTTCAACAGTCTCCATACCGTCTTCAGTCAGATGAACCTGTTTACCTTTTTCATCGACTGAATAGTCGCCTTCACCTTCTTCTTCTACTTGACGTGTAAGACTGGGCACCACAGCATTGAGTTTTGTGTACAGCTCGCTGTCGCCATCAGCAGGCCCGGAGATAATCAGAGGTGTTCGCGCTTCATCGATCAGAATTGAATCAACCTCATCGATGATGGCGAAGTTCAAACCCCGTTGAACCCGCTGCTCTGGCGCATGCGCCATATTGTCACGCAAGTAATCGAAGCCAAATTCATTGTTGGTGCCATAGGTAACATCGCTGGCATAGGCTTCACGGCGTTCATCGTGGGAAAGACCATTGACGATGACGCCAACAGTCAGCCCAAGAAAATTATAAAGTTTGGCCATCCACTCGGCATCACGACGGGCCAGATAATCATTAACGGTAATAACATGAACGCCTTTGCCAGACAGCGCGTTCAGATACACAGCAGTAGTCGCTACAAGCGTCTTACCCTCACCGGTACGCATCTCGGCGATCTTGCCTGAATCGAGCACCATGCCACCGATCATCTGCACGTCGAAATGGCGCATGCCAAGGGATCGCTTGCCGGCTTCGCGAGCAACAGCGAATGCCTCAGGGAGAAGACTTGCCAGGCTCGCGCCTTCTTCAATGCGCTGTCTGAACTCGGGCGTTTTGGCGGCCAGTTCTTCGTCTGAAAGCGCGCTCAAAGCCTCCTCTGGCTGATTGATCTTGTCAACCTCCTTGCCGAGTCGTTTGACCATCCGGTCGTTACTGCTGCCGACAAACTTCTTGACGAGATTTCCTAACATGGACACCGACCTTTTAGACTTCCCTTATTATGGCATTGATGCCAGATTATTCGCGTCATATTGCTTGAACGCACGCGATTTTAGAGCGCTCATAATGACAACGTTCAGCGGATGAAGTGCTGTGGATCCATCGCCTTGCCGTGTTGGCGAACTTCAAAATGTAAGTGAGGACCCGTTGAGCGTCCAGTCGAGCCGAGTGTCGCAATTTGTTGCCCTTTTTTGACCACCGCTCCGAGGTCGACCAGGACCTCGTCATTGTGTGCGTATCGAGTTCGGTACCCATTTGCGTGCTCAAGTTCCACAAGATTGCCATAACCGCCGTTATCACCAGCATAGGTCACGATGCCACTGGCAATTGCCAGGATGGGCTCACCTATCTTGCCGGCGAAATCAATGCCTCGATGCAAACGAGATTGACCGGTATTGGGATCGACTCGGAATCCAAATCGCGAACTTATTGCCCGATTATTTATCGGCTTTCCAGAGATCCTCAACTGATGCCGAGAAACACGCTCTCGGTAGATTCGCTGCATCCACTTACTTTGCTTCGAGATATGGTCGAGATCGAGTTTTACAAGCGCCAGCGTGTCAGGAGAATCAGGCGCTCGACTGGACAAGGGTTCACTATCAAGATCAAACTCACCGTCATCGAGCCCAGCCACCTCGGCGAGACGAAGGAATAAGGCCTGCAGGCGAAGAATTTCAGCCTTTAGTCGCCCAACTTCAACCGAAGTATTCGGTTGCGTCACAGCCACATCGGCCCCAAGGCCTGCACTCGACTCTTGACTGACATAGCTCGCGGGAACGAGGATAATCTCTGAAGTAGACCGTTGATGGCCAAGCAGATAGCCAAGGCTAACACTGGCAAAAACCACAAGACCCAGCAACACCTTCGACAGAGCGGTAGGATGTGTCTTCATGAAATCCTTCGAAAAAGTCATACAACCCAAGCTTGGCGAGTCGATTCGGGGAGCGATCAGTGACGACCGTCAGATCAAGGAGTTGATTTCACGGATTGTGCCAGTCAGCACTGCAGTGCATATCGTGTTCTGCCGCCTCGAAGACGAAAGATTGCGACTCACTGTGGACAACGCGGTTTGGCTACCCCGTTTGCGCTTTATGGAACGGCAAATAATTGACACCTTACGAAACGAAAGGCTGTCGATTACCAGTGTCAGTTGTCACGTCATGCCTGAGGAGCGCGAGCCGTCGATCGCGATGCGCAAAGCCAACCCGGTATCTGCCAGGGCAGCTTCCCTGGTGGAATCAACCGCCAACGGCATTGACAGCAACGCAGAGGGTAATCACCCTGATGATTCGAGATTAGGGAAAGCCTTGCTCAAAATGGCAAGGCTTATGAAAAATTCAGCTGGGCCCGACTAAGTTAAGTCAGGCCTGATCAATGGGCGTCTAGCCAGTAGCTTCTTGCGGCTGCACGTATGAGATTGGCGCTTTTTCGACGTCCTCGAAAACCACGTCTTCCCAAGCAGACTGCTGAGACAGCAATTCACGCAGAAGTTTGTTGTTCAGAGCGTGACCAGACTTATACCCTGTAAATGAACCGATCAGGCTATGGCCAAGCATATACATGTCGCCAATCGCGTCCAGAATCTTGTGACGTACAAATTCGTTGCGGTAGCGCAGACCATCTTCGTTCAGGACTCGGTAGTCATCAACGACAATGGCATTTTCAAGACTGCCACCAAGGGCGAGATCTTTCTTGCGTAACGCTTCTATATCTCGCATGAAGCCAAATGTGCGAGCACGGCTGATCTCGCGCACGAATGATGTTGTCGAAAAATCAACTTCAATTGATTGGTCTTCGTGACGAAACACTGGGTGGTCGAAATCAATAGTGAATTTGACCTTGAAACCATTGAATGGCTCGAAGCGTGCCCACTTGTCGCCCTCACGCACTTCTACTGCTTTACGGATAAGCGTGAAGCGTTTGGGCGCACCCTGCTCGAGGATGCCAGCGGACTGAACCAGAAAGACGAAAGGAGCCGCACTACCGTCCATGATGGGCACTTCGTCCGCGCTGACGTCGACAAAACAGTTATCAATTCCAAGGCCAGCGAGCGCTGCCATCAGGTGTTCGACAGTGGATACTCGAACACCGTCCTTGCCCAAAGAGGTGGCAAGCTCAGTGTTGTGCACGTTTAGCGCATTAGCTGGTATTTCAACCGGTGGAGTACTGTCCACCCGGCGGAAAACCACACCTGAGTCGATTGGCGCTGGGCTCAGCGTCAAATAGACCTTCTTACCAGTGTGCAATCCAATTCCAGTAGCGCGAATCGTGTTTTTTAAAGTTCTTTGTCGAATCAACTTATTGTCCTACTGCAAAGATCGAAACCAGCCTCTTTATATAGCAGCTGAAATCGACATTTACAGAGTAGCGTCCGGGCGATAGATCAGATTCAGGTCTGAGCTACCGGATTAACCTTCCTGAATGGACACCTTTCAGCAAAAGCCAAAAGGTGTCCGACAGGAGCGCGGAATACTACTGGATAATCACGTGGCCTGCGCAAAGCTTCCACACGTGTAATCCCTTTTTAGTCGGCTTGACGGCGTAAAAATGCCGGAATATCGAGGTATTCCACATCGTGACCGTTGTTCCCAGCACTTTGTCCCTGAGAGCCATGACCTGCACCCTGAGCATTTCCACGTGCAGTTTTGCGAATAACAGTTGGTTTTTCATAATTCGCATACGGGGAACCCGCCGACGCTCCGCTCGCTGCACCAGCCGATGCACCAGCACCGTATTGAGCACCGCCATACTGCGCGCCACCACCTGAAGCAGCAACTCGGCTCTGGACCGCCTGCTGAACAGTACGCAGCTGCGCCTTCTGTTCCTGACCAAGACCAGTCGCCACGACCGTGACTCTAAGCTCACCTTCGAGCGCTTCATCAATGGCTGTACCGACAACCACAGTTGCATCATCTGCTGCGAATTGACGAACAACATTACCCACTTCCTCGAATTCACCAATCGCCATGTCGAGACCGGCTGTGATGTTGACGAGAATACCGCGAGCGCCGGCGAGGTCGATGTCTTCCAGCAGAGGACTGGAGATAGCCATCTCAGCAGCTTCAGTGGCTCGATCATCACCACGACCAATGCCAGAGCCCATCATCGCCAGACCCATTTCACTCATGACTGTGCGTACATCAGCAAAGTCAACGTTGATAAGACCAGGGTTAGTAATGAGTTCAGCAATACCTTGCACTGCACCGCGCAGTACATCGTTAGCCGCTCGAAAGGCATCAAGCAGGCTGATGTTCTTGCCAAGCACTGACAAAAGCTTCTCGTTAGGAATAGTGATTAACGAATCAACGTGACCACGAAGCTCTTCAATTCCAGCTTCAGCAGTACGCATACGCTTTGCGCCTTCAAAAGGAAAAGGCTTGGTCACAACAGCAACCGTCAGTACACCCATTTCACGGGCAATCTGAGCAACCACTGGAATCGCACCAGTACCTGTACCACCACCCATGCCAGCAGTAATGAACAACATATCAGTACCATCGATCAGGTCCTGAATACGTTCACGATCTTCCATCGCAGCCTGACGGCCAATTTCAGGGTTTGCGCCAGCGCCCAAGCCCTTGGTAATACTCTGGCCAATATGCAAAACGGTTTGCGCCGCCATGCCTTTAAGCGCTTGTGCATCAGTGTTTGCACAAATGAAGTCCACACCTTCTATACCGGAATTCACCATGTGCTGAACGGCATTACTGCCGCCACCACCGACACCGACTAACTTGATCACTGGTGCGTCGTTAATTGAATCTACAAGTTCAAACATTATTTCGTTCTCCTGTCAAAACACTAAAAAATTAAGTACGTTCTCATTGCGACTGGTTTGACACAACGTCACCATCGCCCCCTTTTTTACAAAAACAACATCTAGAAATTCTTTTGAAACCACTCGGTCATCCGCTTCAGCAATCCTTTTTCTGAATGCGTATCAACGGGTTCACTTCGCGGGTTCTGACGACGTTGCTGCCCATAGAGCAGTAAGCCGACTCCAGTCGCATGAATCGGGTTACGCGCTACAGCTGCGAGCCCGGTGACATGCTGGGGTACTCCTAGTCTTACTGGCATGTGAAAAATCTCCTCGGCCAGTTCCACGACACCTTCCATTTTTGACGTACCGCCAGTTAACACAACACCGGCCGCACAGGCGTCTTCATATCCACTACGTCTGAGTTCACCTTGAACCAAACCCAGTAATTCTTCATAACGCGGTTCAACTACTTCCGCGAGTGTTTGTCTTGCCAGTCGTCTGGCATTGCGATCACCAACACCCGGCACTTCGATCATGTCGTCAGGGCTTGCCAGTTGAGTCAGTGCGCAGGCGTACTTGACTTTGATTTCTTCGGCAAACTGCGTTGGTGTACGAAACGCAACTGCGATGTCATTAGTGACCTGATCGCCTGCTATCGGGAACACTGCGGTATGTCGAATAGCACCTTCAGTAAATATCGCGATATCAGTTGTGCCTCCACCCATGTCAACCAACAGCACGCCAAGATCTTTTTCATCAGGGGTCAATACCGAGTGCGACGAAGCTAACTGTTCAAGAATGACGTCCTCAACTTCGAGGTTGCAGCGGCGGATACACTTGGCAATATTTTGAGCAGCGCTGATCGAACCGGTAACCAAATGTACTTTTGCTTCGAGACGCACACCAGACATACCGATGGGTTGATGAATTCCATCCTGGTTGTCGATGATGAATTCTTGCGGGAGCACATGCAGGATGCGCTGATCTGCAGGGATCGCGACAGCCTTCGCGGCATCCACAACACGTTCAACATCATCCGCCTCTACTTCAGTGTTTTTGATCGCGACAATGCCGTGAGAATTCATGCTCTTGATGTGTGAACCTGCAATACCCGCAAACACTGACTTGATTTGCACATCGGCCATGCGCTCTGCTTCCTGCACTGCCTTGGTGATCGCATTGACGGTGCTGTCAATGTTGATCACCACACCTTTTTTCAATCCCTGTGACGGGTGAGAACCCAACGCTATCAGTTCAACAGCGCCGTCCTCATCTATCTCGGCAACGATCGCAACAATCTTGGATGTTCCGATATCCAGACCGACAACCATTTGCTTGTCTGCCTGTTTGTCTGAAAGGCCCACCATTATGATCTCGCTCCTGAATAGGCAAACCCATTGCTATATCGCATGTCGAAACGCGCACCCCGTCCATCAAGTGGTGTGACTAATCGTTCATACACATCGAGAAAACGCGCAAGCCGTAAGTCATGCTCTTCGTAACCCAGACGTACCAGAACCTGATTTGATAATTCCAGCGTCTGTGAATGGCGTTCATCTTCGGACAACACCTCAATGCTCACACCCAAGGCATCGAAGGCACGCTGGTACTCACGAAAACTATCGAGAACAGCGGTATGGCGACCATCAGCGCCACTCAGAAGTGGTAAGTCACTAAACACAGTCAGCCATTCTGAGTAACGCACATTGTCAGCATCTAGTTGTGGCGGTACAAAAAGTTCCAGTCGTTTGCTGATAAGGCTGTCATCGTTCCAGCGAGCAGTTGGCTCGTGCTCCTCGACCTCCACCGAAACACGGCCTGGCCAGATTCGACTGACACGTGCCTCAGCAACCCATGGCAGAGTTTCAACAGATCGACGAATACGATCGATATCAAGACCGTAAAACCCATCTTTGGTTTGTTGCTCGATTTGAACCTGCAGCTTCGCGCGATCCGTGTAATCCAAGGTGCCAAGAACATCCACGTTAGTGACTGGGAAACGTATGGGGTCGCTAGCCAGACGAGATAAGATCAAGGCGAGTGCTATGACCGCTATCAAGCCGCCAACGCTGATAATCATTCGCGTTATTGGTGAAAACCGCGGCTCAACCAGAGGCAATATTGGTTTGCGATTCAGTTGTGGAGTACTTAGTTGACTCATGCTGCTAACTCCTCAGCATCAAGCGTGTCGGACAGGATCGACAGACATAGAGCATCAAACTCCATCCCTGCTTCACGTGCCGCAATTGGTACCAGACTATGACTGGTCATACCGGGAGCGGTATTGCATTCAATAAACTGCGGTTCATTGTTTGCATCAAGCATAAAATCCACACGCGCCCAACCTCGACATCCAAGCACTTGAAACGCTTCCAGTGCGTAAGCTTGAATACGTTCAATCAGTGCCGCGGGTAGATCAACAGGACACTCGTACTCGGTGTCGTCAGCCAGGTACTTGGCATCGTAATCATAAAATTCACCTGAGCCTTTCATACTGACCAACGGCAGGGCTTTGTCGGCAATGATCGCTGCAGTGATTTCACTGCCTGACATACGTTTCTCAACCAATACCGGGCCATAACGATTGGCTGCATGGAAAGCGGCGATGATCTGGTTATCCCCATTGACCATCGTCACACCAATGCTGGATCCCTCAAGCGTTGGTTTGATAACTACAGGTAAACCAATACTGTTAGCAGCGCGAGTCGCCTCATCTGGTGTACTAACCACTTTGGCTGCCGGTGTCGGTATGCCATTCAAGGCACACAGTTGTTTTGATCGCCACTTGTCCATACACAAGGCAGAACCGAGCACACCAGAACCGGTATATGGGATACCAGCAAGTTCAAGCGCACCTTGAACATGACCATCCTCACCACCACGACCATGCAGTATCAGAAACGCACGATCAAACTCACCTTCACTAAGCACAGAAGCAATGTCACGCCCGGCATCCACCGCGTGCGCATCGATACCAAGCGATAGCAGAGTGTCGAACACTTGCTGCCCGCTCATAAGCGATACATCACGCTCAGCTGACCAGCCGCCCATGACCACAGCAACTTTGCCGAAGTGTGAAGGATTAGTGGCAAGCTCGTTAGCCATTAGGCGCCTCCGGTCGAGTCTTGGGAGACTTGAGTGCTGCTTTTCCCTCTAGACTTTCACTCTCTTTGGCAACGCCAGCTGCTGAAAAATATTCGGGCAATGTCGTTGCCAGTCCACCAACGCTTCCAGCACCCAAAGTCAGTACGATATCGCCATCCTGGAGTAAATTGACAAGCGTTGAAGGCACATCGTTGATATCTTCAACAAAGATAGGATCTACCGAACCCCGATTCCTGATGGCACGTGCAAGGGAGCGCCCATCTGCACCAGTAATACGCTCTTCACCAGCTGCGTAGATTTCGGTGAGTAGCAACACATCCGGTATCGACAGACTCTCGGCAAAATCATCAAACAGATCGCGTGTTCGCGAGAAGCGATGTGGCTGGAATATCACCACAAGACGCCGATCTGGCCAGCCACCTCGAATGGCATTGAGGGTGGCAGTGACTTCGGTTGGATGGTGTCCATAGTCATCAAGAAGCGTCGCGGTGCCACCATCAAAATGTAGATCGCCATGGGACTGCGCGCGTCTTCCGATACCAGCGAACAGAGACAGCGCTCTTTTGCTTGAACGCACCTCCACACCAAGCTCCAAAGCGACAGTGATTGCCGCAAGAGCGTTCAACACATTGTGTCTTCCTGGAAGGTTCAAAGCGATATCACGAATTTCACTTCGTACATCACCGGCATCTATGCGCACATCAAAGTACATGCGAAGACCTTCCTGCCGAACGTTGAAAGCTTGCACGTCGGCGTCATCACTGAAGCCATAGGTACGCACAGGGCGACCCACACGAGGTAGTACATCTCGAATGTGCTCATCGTCTATACAAACAATGGCGAGGCCGTAGAACGGCAAATGCATAAGAAAATCAACGAAGGTCTGTTTGAGCTTTTCGAAGTCGCCGCCATAAGTGCCTAAATGATCTGCATCTATGTTTGTGACGATTGCCATGACAGGCTGCAAGTACAAGAATGAAGCATCACTTTCATCCGCCTCTGCCACCAACCATTCAGACTGACCGAGATAGGCGTTGGCAGAAGAGCTGTTCAACTGACCGCCTATTACATAGGTTGGATCCATCCCGCCTTCGGTCAACAGACTTGCTACCAAACTTGTTGTGGTGGTCTTGCCATGCGTACCCGCCACAGCGATGCCTTGTTGGAAGCGCATCAACTCGGCCAACATCTCGGCTCGACGTACTATCGGGAGTCTGAGTTCCCGTGCCCGCACTAGTTCGGGATTGTCATCAGGAACAGCGGTTGAGATAACGACTACGTCAGCATCTTCAACATATTCAGCCAAATGCCCACGCTTGACAGTAATACCAATTGTCGCCAATCGCGCAGTCAGTGCATTGCTACCAAGATCAGACCCGCTGACGCGAAACCCAAGATGATGCATGACTTCGGCAATACCACCCATGCCGACACCACCGATACCGATGAAATGCATGGCGCGAACGCGGCGCATCTGACTCTTCACAACTGGTGAGATATCAATAACCATGTTTAGTGAGATACCTCAAGTAATGCATCGGCGACACGCTCAGCGGCCGCAGGTTGGAACTGTTGACGAGCTTTGTGGCTCATGACACTGAGTAACTCCCTGTTGTTTGCAAGAGCTTCAAGTTCTTTAACAAGTCGAGCCGCTGTGAACTCGGATTGAGGTAACAGCACAGCCGCACCGTGTTCCGATAAACGTTTTGCATTTGCTGTTTGATGATCATCGACAGCATGCGGAAATGGCACAAGCACACTTGGTTTACCAAGGGCGCTTAACTCGGTGACAGTCATGGCACCTGCACGACAGATAACAACGTCAGCCCACTGATAAGCACTTGCCATATCGTCGATAAATTCATCGACCGAAACACTGATGTTCAAATCGGCACTCAATGAACTTTCAAACGCTGAACGCACCTTGTCCAGATTCCCGGCACCACACTGATGGTGCACAACAACCGGAAATTTGATGGTGCTCAGTGCCTCTGGCACACGTGCATTCAAGATCGCTGCACCACGGCTACCGCCAACAATCAGAATCTTGAGCGCCTCTTTGTTTAGATCATCTACTTCGTCACTATCCGTAGATGATTGGGCAGATATTTCGGCAGATGTTACAAGTGACGCGATTGCCTCACGTACCGGATTGCCAACAACTTCCGAGCGCACCTGATCACTAAATACATTTCCCCATGCGGAGAACACACGAGTTGCAAAACGACTCAAGTGGCGGTTAGTCATACCCGGCACTGCATTTTGTTCATGCAGTACTAAGGGTTTACGTAAAACCAAAGCGGCAATACCGGCAGGCCCTGATACAAAGCCACCCATACCAAGTACCGCGCGAGGCTTCAGCTTTCGTATAAGTGACAAACATTGCACACAAGCGCCAATCAGTTTTACCGGCGCGAGTAATGAATCAACCAAACCCTTGCCACGTAATCCAGCCACATTAATCCAGCGAATATCGAATCCGGCTGCAGGCACCATACGGGCTTCAAGGCCTGATCGAGTTCCCAGCCATACGACCTTGACGTCACGTCGACGAAGAACATCAGAGACAGCTAGTGCCGGAACCACGTGACCGCCAGTACCGCCGGCAGCAATGACAACACAGCTTGTCATGACAGCCCCCTGGATTTTGCACTGCGCTTTGACGTTCGAGCTTGTCGATCGGCGTTCTGATTCAACTCCCACTCAACACGTAGCAACAAGGCAAAGGTCACAGCGAAGACCACAGCACTACTACCGCCATAACTCATCAATGGCAATGTGATGCCCTTGGTTGGCAACACGCCAAGATTCACACCCATATTGATAAATGATTGCAATCCGATCCAGACGCCAATACCAAGTGCCACGTAACCCGCAAACCGATTGCCCTGCTCTTCGGCAATACGCGATAGGCGAAAGCAGCGCCAGACAATAAATCCGTAGAGCGCGATCAAAGCCACAGCGCCCACTAATCCAAGCTCTTCACACAAGACTGCAAATAGAAAATCAGTATGAGCTTCCGGCAGATAGAAGAGTTTTTGCACACTACTGCCAAAGCCAACGCCACTGAAGCCACCGCTTCCGATGGCGATCAATGATTGGGTCAACTGGAATCCTGTGTCATAGGGATCAGAAAACGGATCAAGAAAACCGATAAATCGACGCATACGATACGGCGATAACATGATCAACAAGGTGCCAATAACCCCGAGGAAACCCATCAACGCCATGAATTGGGTAAAGCGAACACCTGCAACGAAGAGCATGATCATTGCAGTAAGCACGATAACTACTGCAGCACCAAAATCAGGCTCGAGTAACAACAAGGCGCTGGCTACACAGATAAGTGCAAGTGGTCTTAAAAATCCACCAAATGTGTTCTGTACAAGATAACCACGACGTACCAGGTACCCTGACAAGTACACAATGATAAATAGCTTTACAGTCTCTGAGACCTGCACAGTAAAGAGGCCCAAATCAATCCAGCGCCGACTACCATTGACCTCCTTGCCAATGCCCGGCACGAGTACCAGCAGCAGAAAAAATAATGACAAGAGAATCAAATGCGGGCCGTACTTTTCCCAAACTGACAACGGCAAACGAAATACAGCTACCGCGACAAACGCACCGATTGCTAGGAAAAACAGCTGACGACTGACGAAATGGAACGGAGATCCGTGTACCTCCGTTGCAAACGCCATTGATGCAGAAGAGATCATTACCACGCCAAACAAACCCAAGCCGATAATGGCCAGCAGCAACAAGTGATCTTCAAAGCCTGACGTCGGGGCTTCAGCTTCCAGAGGTTCAGAAACAGACTGACGACCAGTCGCGATGGATGAAATCAGTGAGCTCATGCGACCTGCACCTCCTGCACTAATTCTCTAAAACAATCACCACGATGCTCATAGCTTTTGAACATATCGAAACTGGCGCATGCTGGTGACAACAGAACCACATCGCCATCAGTGGCGAGATCTGCAGCAAGCTTTACAGCAGCTTCAAGCGAATCAGCAGCAAGGCATGAGGTATACGGGGCTAATGCCTGAGAAATTAATTCAGCATCGCGACCAATCAACACTGCTGTGTTGACACACGCCTTTACTGCAGGGCCGAGCTCACCAAAATTCGCATCCTTGCCGAGTCCACCCGCAATCAAAATTACTGGACCGGGCATGGCTTCGATGGCCTTGATACAGGCATCGATATTCGTGCCTTTTGAATCGTTATACCAACGCACACCATCGCGCATACCCAAAAACTCAGTGCGATGCGGCAATCCAGTAAACGCAATCAGGCTATCCACTACCAATTCAACACTAACGCCCAAAGGTTCAATCAGTGCAAGAACCGCCAAGGCATTCAGTGCGTTGTGTTCACCTGGTACGGAGAGCCGCGACTGATCGACAAGCGGCTTACCATTGCGACAAAGCCAAGTCGCCTCGCCATCATTGCTTCGATGCCAGCGTACCTGATGATTTGTATTGCTGCTGTCACCTGCCAGACTTATGCTGGATACCGTGTCGGCTTTGTGATCACTATCATTGCTGGCATCTGGCCAGGTTGCTGGGTCATCCTCATTGACGATGATATTTTTAGCTTGCTTCAACACCGATCGCTTGACTGCCGCATAGTGCTCAATTGAGGCATAACGATCCAGATGATCATCACTGACATTCAGTACTGTTGCAGCAAGGGGCTTCAGCGAGCGCGTTGACTCAAGCTGATAACTCGATAGTTCGAGAACGTAGCAGTCTGCATCGTCACAGAGGGAATCAAGTGCAGGTTGCCCGATATTGCCACACAGCACAGCGCGCATATCAATGGCGTTCAGCACCTCTGCTATCCAACTAACAACTGTGCTCTTACCGTTTGAACCTGTAACTGCAATAACCGGCGCGTTGGCAGCATCAGCAAAGAGTTCGATGTCGCCAATGACATCAACTCCTTTTGCAAGTGCGGATTGAACCGGTCCAAGCTCACGGGGAACACCCGGGCTCAAAATAATCACATCGAAAGAGCTGAAAAGTGCGTCACTAAAAGTTGGATGCAATTGAATGTCACTTAAAGACTCGGGGCATTCATAGTCGTCGGTGCAAGCACCGTCGGCCATCTCAAACGACACACCATGGCGCGTCAGATAACGTGCGACAGACAAACCAGTAATGCCAGCACCAACAATCAACACGCGTTTATTGTCTAGAGCCGAGATCATCATCTTATCTTCAAGGTCGACAAGCCGACCAGAACCAGAATTACGGTGATAATCCAGAAGCGCACGATGATGCGCGGCTCAGGCCACCCTTTGAGTTCAAAGTGATGGTGAATTGGGGCCATACGAAATATACGGCGACCTGTCAATCTAAACGAGGCAACTTGCAATATGACTGACACGGCTTCAAGTACAAATATGCCGCCCATAATGAACAGCACGAGTTCCTGACGAACCAGAATAGCTACCGTGCCAAGTGATGCGCCGATCGATAAAGCACCAACGTCACCCATAAAAACTTGTGCGGGATAGGTGTTGAACCACAAAAAGCCGAGACCCGCACCCATAAGCGCACTACAGAACACAGTCAGCTCACCCGCACCTTTAATATTTGGAATGCCGAGGTAACCCGCAAAGATCGCATGGCCGGCAAGATAGGCAATCAAACCCAAACCTGCTGCAACCAGAACCGAAGGCAATATGGCTAGACCATCAAGACCGTCGGTGAGATTAACCGCGTTACTACTACCCACAATCACCAGAAAGGCAAACGGTATAAAGACCCAACCAAGATAGATCACAGCATCTTTGAAAAAGGGCATGATCAATTCAACTTCAGCTGGATCAGTTGCACTGAAGTACATCGCCACAACAGCAACACCTGCGACCAGTGTTTGCCACAGCAATTTTTCACGTGCAGTCAGGCCAACAGAATTTGACAACACAACCTTTCGGTAATCATCTACCCAACCGATAATTCCAAATCCGACACACACAAACAAAACAAACCAAACCTGCCGAACTGAAAGATCAGACCACAGCAAGGTACTCAAAGCTACGGCGACGATGATCATGGCACCACCCATCGTCGGCGTACCAGCCTTGACAAGATGAGTCTCTGGACCGTCATCACGAACCGACTGACCGATATTTTCACGGGTCAACCAACGGATAAGATGAGGCCCTACAACAAGACAGACAACCAAGGCGGTCAATGCTGCGAAAATGGCGCGCAAAGTTATGTAACGCACGACTTCAAAGCCTGCGTCGATAACCGACAGCCACTCACCAATTAGAAGCATCATGACAATGCCTCGTTGATCACTGCTGAAGTGCCACGTGCTGGAGCTGTTGGCACTAAGCCTTTAACAACCCGTTCCATACGCGCACTGCGCGAACCCTTGATGAGCACTGTGGTGTCACCAGACAACCAGGGTCGCAAGGCCTGTATCAAACTTTCCTGGTCTTTGAAGTGACCACCTTCGCTGACTTGAGTAGATCTCTCAGCTCCGCCTTTTCGAACTGGACGCCCATGCGTAGTGGGGACTTCTCCACCTGCCAGCGACGGCACTGCAACTTTTTTCTCATTGGCATCCGACACTTGGGTAAGCGGCACTACCATGCGCGGCGTATTGCACAAGCCAAAACCCATATCGGCATAGGAGGCGAGCTTACCTATTGTCCAAACGCCATCAATTTTCGCTTCGCGAGCATATAAACCAATCTCTCGATGCATATGCTCGGCGTCATCGCCCAACTCACCCATATCGCCAAGCACGAGGTAACGCACCCCGCTCTGCTTGGCAAGAACATCGATTGCAGCCTTCGATGACACCGGATTTGCGTTGTAAGAATCATCAATGATCTTGGCGCCTTGAATACCTGCTTTCTTTTCGAGACGACCAGCAACCGGCCGAACACTTTCAAGTCCACGCACGATTGACACAGCTTGCACATCAAGACACTGGACCGCTGCCACTGCAGCTAGAGCATTTATGCCATTGTGATCACCCGCTAGCGGAAAGCGTGGTTTCAATCGCTTGCCAGTTGTCTGAATGACCAGACCGTTACCGGGCACACCTTGTACATCGGCATCTTCATCAAGACCGAAGCTGCGCACATGACAATGTGAGGCATGACCTCGTAACACATCTGCATAGGCATCATCATCATTGACCACCGCCCAACCGTCAGAGCCAAGCCCGTCGAAAATCTCAGCCTTGGCTTCAGCGATACGATCAACACTGCCAAAACCTTCAATATGCGCAGCACCAATATTTGTGATGACGGCAACGTCTGGCTCAGCAATCGCGACCAGACGTTGAATATCGCCAGCCTTACTTGCACCCATTTCAATGACTGCGTACTGATGCTCAGGTCGCAGATTCAGCAGAGTCAGCGGCACACCAATATCGTTATTCAAATTTCCACGAGTCGCCAGCACCGAACCAAGCTGCCTGAGAATGCTGGCAATAATCTCCTTGACAGTCGTTTTGCCATTACTGCCGGTAATCGCAATCGTCGGCACTTGATGTCGTCGCGCCCAGTAACGAGCAAGGTCTCCAAGTGCACGCGTGGTATCGGCAACGCGCACTTGTGGAACAGCGGTTGTCATACGAGAGTGAACAATAACCGCCCGCGCACCTGCCTTGATTGCATGATCAACAAATGCATGCCCATCAAAGTTATGCCCTTTGATCGCTATATAAAGATCACCAGGTTTCAAGGTACGTGTATCGATACTAACGCCGGTGACCATGACATCATCACCCGATAGATTTCCGTCCAGGGCCGACAGGCAATCGCTCAACTGCAAACGAAAGCTCATGAAGCCTCCTTTAACAAGTTTTCAACCTGCTTACGATCGCTGAAATCAAGACGCTGGGTACCCACAATTTGGTAATCTTCGTGCCCTTTCCCAGCAACCAAGATCAGATCATTGGCGGCGGCGGAACGGACCGCATGCTCGATCGCCATGGCTCGATCACTGATAATGGTTAACTCATGAGAGCCAGAAGGTGTCTCATCAAATCCTTTGACAATGTCGCTGATGATGTCAGCTGATTTTTCGTTACGCGGGTTGTCATCAGTGACGATAACGTGATCAGCAGCTCTCGCAGCACGCGCCATCGGTGCACGTTTGCCCTTATCCCGATCACCCCCACAACCAAAGACAACCCAAAGCTTGCCATCACAATGCGCACGAGCCGCACTTAACGCTACGGCCAGAGCCTGTGGCGTATGGGCGTAGTCAACAATCACAGTTGGTTTGCCAACTTCGGTGAAACGCTCCATGCGACCAGCAACTGGCTGCACTGCGGCAAGCGCATGTACCGCTTCGTTTGCAGCGACGCCCAGTGCTTTTAAACTGGCGTAACTAGCCAGGAGATTGTCAACATTGAAGCGACCCATCAAGGAGCTATTGACAGTGCTGGACTTCGATTCATCGATCAGACTGAACTCCAAGCCAGTCGAGATCGGATTTATCTCAACTGCACGGACGGTGTTCACGTCTTTATTTTTCGCATCGACATTATTACTTGAGCTGGAAAATGCCATGCGCTTGACATCGGAATCGGCAGTGCGACGCAGTAGCTCCAAGCCCAACTCATCATCAGCATTAACCACTATGGCGTCCAGTGATGGGAAATCAAACAAAGCAGCCTTTGCCTCTCGATAGGCCTCAATGGTTTGGTGATAATCCAGATGATCGCGACCTAAGTTGGTTAAAACGGCAACGTTGATCGATAAGTCAGACAAGCGACCGGACTCAATCCCATGTGACGATGCTTCCATTGCAACTGCAACAGCACCCATTGACTTCAATGTCGCCAACATGCGCCTTAGCGCAATAACATCAGGTGTTGTCAATGCAGTCTCTTGCAAATCATCACCGAGCCCCCAGCCGAGCGTACCGATATAACCACAAGTGGTACCACTTGCCGAAAGCGCCGTTGCGATGAACTGACATACAGAGGTTTTGCCATCTGTGCCAGTAACTGCGATCAATTTCAGCGCTTCATCTGGCGCTTGATAAAAACGCGTTGCAATACTCGCGCAGTGCTTACCAAGATCATCTACCGCTACAAATGGTATGGAAGCTGTTGTGATCAAACTTGCCAGCTCGGGGCTTTGTTGCACAGCCGCCGGATTGTAGGCAACCGCTACTGCACCGCGAGCAATAGCATCTTGTGCAAAGCGCAATCCATGCGTTGAGGCGCCACTGACGGCAAGATACAAATCACCCTCTTGCACCAGACGGCTGTCGAGTGACAAACCACGGATTTCAAGCATCGATAGATTGGCAGTTTGCAATGAGCTCGCAATTGCTTCTTCATCAGCAAAGCCTGCAAGCAATTCACTCATCGAGCACACAAGCTCTGTCATGAGCGATCACCAGCATCGCGCAACATTAAACCCACGTCAGCTCGCCGGTCGTCAATGTCGTCAGGTTCAATACCGCCAAGACGTAATGCATGTGACATCACCTCAGCGAATATCGGAGCGGAGACGACACTACCAAAGTGCTCGCCTGCCTTTGGATCATGCACAACAACAACTGCCGCGAGCTCAGGATCAGATACCGGTGCGAAGCCTGCAAAAACAGAGACGTATCTGTCCTCAGCATAACCACCAGATTGTGACTGGTGCGAGGTGCCCGTCTTACCGGCCACTCGGTACCCGGGGATGGCCGCGCGATGACCCGTTCCATCGGTGACCACTGACTCCAACATGCTGTTTACCGCGCGAGCTATGTGGCCATCAATAACACGTTGCCCTGCATCGGGCTCATCAACTGCGAGAAAAGATACGCCTGGCATGATGCCTTCATTGGCAAGCGCCGAATATGCTCTGACCAATTGCAGTGCTGATACCGAAATACCATAACCGTAAGACACACTAGCCTGTTCAACGTGATGCCAAAGCGTTGGATGATTAAAATATCCAGCCACCTCACCCGGAAATTCACTACCCGGTGGCCGTCCAAAGCCGAAGGAATCAAACACCGACCACATCTGTTCAGGGTCCAACTGTGTTGCGACTTTACTGACACCAACATTACTTGATCTTTTGACAATACCGCGCAGGTCCAGCCAACCGTGATCCTTGGTATCACTGATTTGATACTTGCCGATCGTGTAGTAACCCGGCGAGGTATATACGATATCTTCCTCTTTGAAATCGCCAGAGTCGAGTGCTGCCGCAATCGTGAACGGTTTCATTGTCGAACCAGGTTCGAAAACGTCGGTGATGGTTCGGTTGCGTTGACGCCCACCACTGCGATCACTGACATCATTTGGGTTATAAGACGGAAAATTGGCCATCGCCATAACTTCGCCCGTGCGCACATCCATGACGACCACGGACGCCGACTCAGCATCATTTTTATTGACTGCGTCTATCAAGGCGCGATCGGCAAAGTACTGCAATTGTTTGTCGATACTGAGACGTAAATCTTTACCGGGAATAGCAGGATCAACGACGTCCATGCCAGTGATCTCACGACCATTGAGATCACGTACCACTCGACGCGTACCTGGCTTACCAGATAACCATTGGTCATAGGCCATCTCCAAACCTTCACGCCCATGATCATCGATATCGGTAAAACCAATAAGATGTGACGCCGCACTACCACTTGGATAATAACGGCGGTATTCACGCTTGACCGAAAGATCGGCAACGCGCAGCTGCATTACCTTATCTACCAGCTGTGGCGTTACATGGCGTTTGATGTAAATGAATTCGCGACCGCGATCGACCGACTTGGCTATACGCTCGTTAAGCGCATCGCCATCGATGCCAAGAATCGATGCAACTTCACGCATAGCCGCCGGTTGAGTCTGTAACTTCGCTGGCACACCCCACAGCGTTTGAATCGGCGTACTGATCGCTAAAGGTGCGCCTGCCCGATCCGTCAACTTGCCACGGTGTGATGCAATTTCTATCGTGCGTTGCTGCCGAGCGTTACCTTCGCCACGGTAGAAGTCATGATCCAGCACCTGCAAAAACATGGCGCGCAGTATCAGCACTGAACCAAGAGCGAAAAACCCGAACAGCACAAGGTTGCGGCGCATACCCCAACTGTTTTGAATATCTTGTCGACTGCGTTTAGCCATAGTTCAAGTGTTATCGCGCAATCATGATGGAGCCATCAAGGCCCGGGAAAACCATACCCAACCGTTCCTCGGCGGTACGTTCAACAAGTCCATGTTCAGAAAACGTGCTTTCTTCTATCTGCAACTGACTCCACTGAACATCCAGTTCATCAATAGCTTTTTGATCGGCACTGATCTCTGCATAGGCTTGACGACTCAGGTGCTTGCTGTACACAACCGCCACTGCCGTGCTGCCGCACAAGGCAGCTAGCAAAGCAAGCAACAGGACTGTTGGCATATCCGTACTGTTCACGCCGCTAATCTCGCAACACGTTCGGCAACGCGAAGGGTAGCGCTGCGTGATCGTGGGTTCCTCGACACTTCGTCAGCCGATGGCTTGGCAGGCTTGGCCAGGACTCTCCAAGGGTGATCGCGACGGGCTGCATCAACATCCACAGGCAGACCACGTGGAATGTTTGGGTTGGGTGGCGGTGTACGCAAGGATCGTTTGACAAGACGATCCTCCAGCGAATGAAAACTGATCACTGATAATCGCCCACCATCTGCGAGAACATTCGCCGCTTGCGCTATCGCCAACTCAATAGCTTCAAGCTCGCGATTAACTCGAATGCGAATAGCCTGAAAGCTTCGAGTTGCAGGGTGATGGTGACGCTCCCAACGAGGATGAGCGAGTTTGATGATCTCCGCTAGCTGAACGGTTCGTGTAATTGGCGAAGTGGCACGGGCCAACACGATGGCTTTGGCAATACGCCGTGCATAGCGCTCATCACCCAGCGTTTTAAGTACCAGGGCAAGCTCTGCTTCATCAACTTTTGCCAGCCACTCAGCCGCCGACTCGCCGACACCCGGATCCATACGCATGTCCAAAGGCGCATCGTGATTGAAACTGAATCCGCGCGCAGCAACGTCAAGCTGTGGCGATGAGACACCAAGGTCCATCAACACACCATTAACCTGACCTGCCCAACCAAGGTCGCTCACAACTGTTTCCATCTCACCAAAATTGCATTGCACACACGTGAAGCGCGCCTCGTCAGCAAAACGCTGACGTGCATCTGCAACCGCATCTGGATCTCGATCCAGTGCGAGCAAGCGACCTTCACCCCCTAGCTGATCCATCAGCAAACTACTGTGTCCACCGCGCCCGTAAGTGGCATCGATGTACAACCCACTGGGCTCTAGTGCCAATGCCTCGACTGCTTCGTGCAGCAAAACTGAGACATGACTGGGCCCTGCCGCCTTGTCGACGGTCGACATGTTTTAAAACGAAATATTCTGAAGCTCTGTAGGCAGCTCTGAGGCGTCGAGATCGTTGACCTGGTTTTTCCAGTTATCCGATTCCACTTCCCAGGTTCGCTCATCCCACAGCTCAAACTTCTTACCCTGACCTATCAGTACAGCCTTTCGATCTATGCCCGCATATTCCCGAAGCTCAGCCGGCAACAGAATCCGACCTGTGCTGTCGAGCTCAATATCCGTGGCGTAACCGACATACAAACGCTGAAACATTCTTGCCTGTGGCGAAGAGTTCGGAATTGCAATGAGCTTTTCCTCGATCTCATGCCAGATTGGCGTCGGGTAAACCAGCAGGCAACGCGATGGATCAGCCGTCACCACCAACTCCCGGATACCGTCCTTTTGCAGACGATCCCGATGAGCTTTCGGCACGGCGACTCGACCTTTCGCGTCGACGCTAAGCTTTGTGATACCCCGAAATCGCATTATCTTTGGCGTTGAAGTTCCACTTGCCAACACGTTTTTGCACTGGTGCCCACTATACGACCCACCGGTTGCACGGTCAATTAAAAATGAGACGTAAGTCTGTGTTTTTACTTGGAAACACAAACACTTACGAAACCACCTAGGGGTGTACTGGAATCAATAAGTTACGACAACTTAGTAGAATTAATATGAATTTAAAGCACCTAAAACTGCATTAAAATGCATATTTCACGCAGGTGACAATTATTTGTTGCTGAAAATTTGCAATTGAAGTGCGCTCGCTTGTCCGTCATCAAGATCGACTCCAAACCCACCGAAGCGAACGAAGCTCAGGAGATCAGATAAGGAATATCGATTGGACAGACGTCGAGAAAAAGTTGGAGTTGGCCATAAGCCGGGTTCTGTCTAGGATCATCATTCATCTGGATACCGCGTCGCCACGGTATTCAAGCAACCTACCCGGGAACAGCGCGGACCACGCATATTGTTCCCCTATTTGGTCTTGCTCCAGGCGGGGTTTACCAAGCCGTCGAATGTTGCCACCGACGCGGTGCGCTCTTACCGCACCCTTTCACCCTTACCGGCGTCTGTACAATACCTTTCAGTACTGAACAAACACGTAGGCGGTCTGCTCTCTGCTGCACTTTCCGTAGGCTCACGCCCCCCAGGTGTTACCTGGCGCCTTGTCCTCTGGAGCCCGGACTTTCCTCCCCAACAATCCTGAAAACAGGAATGCCGGCGCGATGACCTGGCCAACTCCGCCGCCATGATATCACTGAGCGGGCATTACTCTTTAAGCTCAAGTGCTCGGTCATAAGCTTGTTTGCGAGTGACGCCAACAAGTTCTGCTGCACATCGAGCAACGGTCTTCGCCGGCAAGTGTGGCGACAACACTTTTATAGTCTTGTCGAGCAAATCAACTTGCTCTGCAGACTGGCCAAGCTCTTCCTTGTTACTAAGCTTGCCAGCGATCATCAAGACAAATTCGCCTCGCTGCTGATCGGAATCCTCAAGTACTCGTTCAAGCACTTCGGCAACTGTGCCAGATATAAGAGTCTCAAACTTTTTCGTTAACTCTCTAGCCAACGCCATCTCCCGCGTTGTTCCAAAGCTTGCAAGGAGATCCTCCAGACAGCCAACAATTCGATGCGGCGACTCATAAAGAACAACGGTATGCGGCAGCCCTGAGAGCTCCTGTAGAAATCGTTGCCTGGCAGCGCTTTTCGCAGGAGGAAATCCGACAAACTGGAACCGGTCCGTCGGCAGCCCGCTGACCGATAGCGCGGCAGTCAGAGCGGACGGACCCGGTATAGGTGACACGGTTACGCCGTGATCACGGCAGGCTCTGACCAAACGATAGCCTGGATCACTGATCAGGGGCGTACCCGCATCACTGATCAAGGCGGCACTACCGCCAGCAGCAAGCTGCACCGCGATACGCTTCGCCTCGGTCTGTTCATTATGTTCGTGTAACGCTGCTACCGGAGTTGTGACACCATAATGTTTCAGCAAGGCCAAGCTATGCCGAGTATCCTCTGCATAAATACGGTCAACGGTTGACAATACCTCCACAGCGCGTTTCGACAGATCATCTCGATTGCCGATGGGGGTTGCAACTATAAAGAGGGATTGCTCAGACGACATGGGTGCAAAAGTGAATACTTACATGAATGCATGTTGCGCAGTTTTGTTAGGCGCTACGCTGCTGATTTCTGGCTGTGGCAGCACAGGTCCAACTCTGCCGGAAGAACCGACATTCGCGAGAATAACAGACCCGTCAGCGCGCCGGCAGCTACGTAACGGCAAACCACTGGCAGCGTCTGACATTTACACCAGACGGGCCGAGTCCGCATCTGACCCCGAAGAACGTCAGGATTATCTACTGGTTGCCGCGGAAATTCTTTTTGATCGCGCCATGCTCGAACCCGGTGTCGACAAACTGGAACAAGTACCCGTGGAATTGACAACAGTCGAATTACAACACCGCCGTGACGTGCTGGTAGCTAAAAGCCGACTGTTTGACGGCAATCCTGAAGACGCGCTGCTGGCCTTGCCTGATCCAGAAACTGTCGAGTCATCACTGCATCGAGCACGCATATATGAAACGCGTGCGCAAAGCTATAGCGCCTTGCAGGATCCCGATAACGAATTGATTGCACGCATCCAGCTTGAGCAGCAAATCGTTGAACCTACGATCATCGAACGCAGCCACGAACAAATTTGGCAAATGCTCAGTACCCAATCACTGTCGACACTGCGTGGCATGACTACCAATGTTCGTAGCGATATCTATCAAGGCTGGATAGAGTTGGCTCTGGCATACGCCGATGGTGGAACCGATACTTTAAAGCGTGGTGAATCCCTGACTGGCTGGCAAGAACGCTTTACTGATCATCCAGCAAACGCATCATTTCTGGCAAGGCTTTATGAACCCGATGAATTTGGCGGCTTTACCGTTGCTGGTGACTCAATCAATCAGATTGCTGTGTTACTTCCGTTTTCGGGAAGCAATACTGCAACAGTATCAGCAGCCATTCGCGATGGCATGGTCGCCGCCTACGAACAGTCACGCAGTCGTCAACTGGTCCCTCGGCTGCGCTTCTACGATGTCGGTGACAACCCAGCGTTTGCGCGAACCGCTTATGAAAATGCAATCAGTGATGGGGCTAATGCGATTATTGGCCCGCTGCGCAAACAGGCAGTATCAGCGATCGTTACACAAAGAAAAATACCCGTACCTACACTGACGCTAAACACAGTAGACACGCAAACAGCCCGCGGCGAAACCAGTAACGTCATTCAGTTTGGTTTATCGCCGGAAGACGAAGCACGTGCGGCTGCATCACGCGCAATCGCTTTATCATTAACTAATGCAGTGGTACTGCAATCGGATGACTCACGTGGTGATCGCGAAGCACGTGCCTTTCAAGACACCATGTTTCAGTACGGCGGTGACGTTGTGCATGTCGCGGTACTTGAGAAAGACAAGTACGACTATTCCGAAGAGATCAAGGATGCACTGAAGATCACCGCCAGTGACCAACGCTTTCGCGCACTTAGCAGTGTGCTTGGAGAAAGGTTGTTTTTCGAACCGTCAATTCGTAATGATGTTGATGTGGTCTTCCTCGCAATTACGTCTGAACAAGCCCGTTCAGTACGTCCACAGCTCGACTTTTTTCATGCCAGTGGCGTAACTCGCATTGGTACTTCAAGAGTTGCATCCACTGAGGACGATCAAAAGAACAATCGAGATCTGAACAGTATTTACTACCCGGAAGCGCCTTGGATATTGAGAAAATCTTTGCAGAACGATCCACTGCGTCAGGAAATACTGGCGAACTTCGACAACGCTGATGGCATTTACGCAAAATTGTATGCACTCGGTGCAGACGCCTATCGAATTATCGTTAATCTGGACGCCATCAGCGAAGGCAAGCGGCTGGAAGGGTATACAGGAGATCTTGAATTGGCACGCGATGGGCGTATCACTCGGCATCTAGATTGGGCACAGTATCAGGAAGGAATATCGCAACCGGTAGAACGTCTTGAAGCGCCACCACTAGATCAGATTCAATCAGGCTCCCTGAACTGACAGTACTCAACAAAGCAGTACTCGCAGTACCCAACATTGACAAGGACGTCGATATGCAAGCACGACAACATGGCAATGCCGCAGAAGCCTTAGCTCTGGAATTCCTCATCAAGCGTGGTTACTCGCGGCTTGATCAAAATTTCAATCGTCGCTGCGGCGAATTGGATCTTGTCGTTCTGACACCTGACAGAACCACCATTGTCTTTGTCGAAGTACGTTACCGAAGACGTGATGACTTTGGCAGTGCTATTGACAGCGTCGACGCTAACAAACGCAAGAAGCTTGGTGTTACGGCGCTCGCTTGGTTGCAGAAACACAAGGTCTGCGACAGCCCGGTAAGATTTGATGTCATCGGCATAAAACCCGATGGCGATAAGGTCTCAGTAGACTGGGTGCAAGACGCAATCGAATTCGATTGAAAGATCAACAATCCTACTTAACAATCTTGAGATTCGGCTTCTTGACCTCAGGGGGAGCTTTGAGTACCTCTTCCTTGATCTTTCCAGGCACAGATCCAGGCCCTGGGCCTGGCTCAGGTGGTGTGTCTTCCTGGTCACCAAACATCATGCCTTGACCGTTTTCTCGAGCATAGATAGCCAGCACACTGGTTACCGGCACATGCACATCCATCGCCGTACCACTGAAACGTGCATTAAAGGTAACTGCATCGTTACCCAATACCAGACTGTGCGTTGCCTCCGGACTGATGTTAAGGATAATTCGACCATTTTCGACAAAGGCACGCGGCACCTCCACAACATCTTGTGCGGTGTCCACCAGCATGTAAGGTGTAAACCCGTTATCGACGATCCATTCATATAAGGCACGGATCAGATATGGGCGACTGGACGTCATATCACCTTTTGGCGGTTCATCTGTCACGATTTCATGAGCCGTTCATGATCGGACAAGCTGGCTTGAAACCCCTGCCGAGAAAACTGATTGTTGGCATAGTCCATGATCGATTTCGCCGTGTTCGGCAATACGATGCCACAAGAGGTAAGCCGCCACAATAGCGGGGCAAGTGAGGCGTCAAGAATTGAATAGTCTTCACTCAGAAAAAACGGCATCGCCTCGAATACATCGCTAGCGACACAGAGTGATTCTGCCAGCGCCTGCGGCTGATCAGCCAGACTCAGCCAATCAGACTCTATGCGAAAAAGTGCCAGACGAGTTTTGGCCCGAGATACAGGGTCGATAGGCATCAAAGGCGGGTGTGGGTAGCGCTCGTCCAGGTAATCGATGATTACGCGAGCATCGTACAGGGCCAAGTCGCGATCAATAAGCGCTGGGACTGTGGTCTGACCTGTGGCATCCAGAAGCTCTGCTGACGGATTTTCGGTGTCCACCCAGACAATGTCTGCAGCAACACCTTTCTCATTGAGCACTAGACGGACGCGGTGGCTCTCAAGGCTCACCGCGTCCGCGTAAAGCACGATGCCAGCGCTCATGAGTCGCTGCTATACAACGTCCTTCCAGTATTCCTTCTTCAAGAAATAAGTAACCGCTAACAGACCAAACAGAAACAACATTACCCACATCCCGATACGATGTCGGGTCAGTTTTATCGGGTCAGCCACATACGCCATGAAGTTGGTGATATCCGCTGCTAATGCATCGTATTCCTCTACCGACATAGCGCCCGGAGATTCGAGCTGAACACCAACAAGTGGTGTGACGCCGTTCTGCTCTTCACCGTAAACAGGCGCTTGCCAGCCTTGTTGTTCCCACAACACATGTGGCATCGCAGTACCAGGATAAACAAGGTTATTGACCCCACCGCCCGGTTTATCAGGGTCGACGTAGTAAGTCTTCAAGTAGGTGTAGATCCAGTCGACGCCTCGTGAACGAGCAGTCAATGACAGATTTGGCGGAATAACGCCAAAGGCTTTCTTGGCATAGTCCTCAGTCATATTATTGGTCATTAGGGAACCCACTTTGGTGCGTTCGCCAGCTTCGTCTGTTGTGAAGATCAAGTTAGCCGATACATCTTCTTCGGACAAACCAAGATCCTGTGCCAAGCGGCTGTAGCGTTGGTAACCGGCCGTATGACAACCCATGCAATAGTTGACAAAGGCTTGAGCGCCACGTTGAAGCGACTTCTCATTACCTTGATCGATACGTGGAGATTCCAAGGCGAATCCACTACCAGCGGCAAAGCTTGTTGACACAGGCAGCAGCAATACAGCACCAGTCAGAATACCTGCAACTACATTTCTACTGATATTCACCATGTGACCCTCTCTGGTACCGGCTTGGTTCTCTCGTTCCTGCTTACAAAAAACAGAGCGACAAAAAAGCCGAAATAGATCAAGGAACAAATACGTGAAACGAGGGTTCCTGTTGGAGTTGGCTGTTGCATACCCAGATAACCAAGAATGATGAAGGCAATTGCAAAGGTAAACAATAAGACCTTGAACATCACTGAACGATAACGAATCGACCGAACAGGTCCACGATCAATCCATGGCAAGAAAAACAGCAGCACAATCGCACCACCCATCGCGATAACACCTCCGAGCTTGTCAGGTACCGCACGCAGGATCGCGTAGAACGGAGTGAAGTACCACACTGGAGCAATATGCTCTGGGGTTTTCAATGGATCAGCAGGAACAAAGTTAGCATGTTCCAGAAAGTAACCACCCATTTCAGGTGCAAAAAAGACAATGGCAAAGAAGACGATCAGAAAAACCACCGCACCCATTAAATCCTTGACTGTGTAGTAAGGATGAAAAGGAATGCCGTCTTTTGGAATTCCAGCCGCATTCTTGTTCTTCTTGATATCAATACCATCAGGGTTGTTTGATCCGACTTCATGCAGAGCCATGATATGCGCAGCCACAAGAAAGATCAGAACCAATGGTACGGCTATGACATGCAAGGCAAAGAAGCGGTTGAGAGTGACATCAGATACAACGTAATCACCTTTGAGCCACAGTGTCACTGCATCGCCAATTCCAAACGGAATCGCGCCGAACAGTGAGATGATGACCTGCGCACCCCAGTAACTCATCTGCCCCCATGGCAACAGATAACCCATAAAAGCTTCTGCCATCAGCACGACATAGATAAGCATGCCGAATATCCAAAGAAGTTCACGGGGGTGTTTGTAAGAGCCGTACATCAAGGCACGGAACATATGCAAATAAACTACGACGAAAAATAATGAAGCACCGGTTGAATGCATATACCGAATCAGCCAACCGAAATTGACATCACGCATGATGTATTCAACCGAACTGAACGCAAGCTCGCCGTCGGGCTTGTAATTCATGGTGAGAAAAATGCCGGTGACGATCTGAATCACCAGTACTAGCATCGACAGCGCACCAAAGTAGTACCAGAAGTTGAAATTCTTAGGCGCGTAGTATTTGGTTACGTGTTCCTCAAGCAATTTGGTGAGTGGGAATCGATCATCGATCCAGGCCATCAGGCCACCTTGCTTATCAAGATTGGCACTCATGCTGCGACTCCTTCATCTTCACCAACCAGAACCAGTGAGTCTGTCACGTAGCGGTAAGGTGGCACCTCAAGATTGGTTGGTGCGGGTACGCCAGAATAAACACGACCTGCCATATCGAATTTCGAGCCGTGACACGGACAGAAAAAACCACCGTCCCAATCACTACCAAGGTCGGCTGCCGCAATATCCGGACGGTAGCTCGGTGAGCAACCAAGGTGAGTACAGATACCGACCACGACTAACACCTCGGGCTTGATGGATCGCGTTTCGTTTTGTGCGTAGCTAGGTTGCTGTTCAACTTCTGAGGCAGGATCGGAGAGTCGATCCAGTCCTTCATTCATACGCTTGAGCGTTTCATCAGTTCGTTTGACAATCCACACAGGCTTGCCGCGCCATTCAACTGTCAGCAATTGACCCGGTTCAAGCTTGCTGATGTCAGCCTCGATGGGTGCACCAGCCGCTTTGGCTCGAGCGCTGGGGGACATTGAACCCAGCATCGGTAAAGCCAAAGCAACTCCGCCGAGACCACCTAGCGCTGCCGCTCCACGAACCAGCAATTTTCGCCGCTTGGGATCAACGTTGGCGTCGGTGAAAGACTCATCGACAGGCGCTGCCGGCGCGCCTCCCGGTGGATCAGATTTATGGTGGTTGTTCGCACTCATGCGAGATCTCCAAAAATAGTCAAATTTGAAACTTTAAGTAAAAGCTGCGAGCGCGCGTCCAGTTGGAGGCGACCGTCGCTCGCGCTGTGTTTTGAGCACTCGCGCAACCGTACATTTTATCACGGTAACTCGTCATTTAGGCCGGATTGTCGATGTCTATAAAGCGGTGTTCAATCTCGAACTGAGACGCAAGATGTGCACCGAGAGCTTGAACGCCGTAACGTTCGGTCGCGTGATGCCCTGCGGCAATATAGAGAAGCCCTAGTTCGCGCGCCTCGTGAGTTGTCTGTTCACTGATTTCACCTGAGATATACGCATCGCAGCCGAGCTTGGAGGCGTCCTGAATATATCGCTGAGCGCCACCGGTGCACCAGGCTACAGTCTTGATCAGGTCACCAGGATTGCCTACCGCAGTGACCGATCGCCCAACCGCCTTCGAGACATGAGCGGAAAACGCCTCAGCGTCCATAGACGTCAGTAAATGGCCGGTCCAGAGCAAATCTGGAATTCCACTTAACATATGCCGGGAATCCACTACCAATCCGAGTTTTTGACCCAACTGGGCGTTATTTCCAAATTCCGCATGAACGTCCAATGGCAAGTGATAGGCGAGCAGGGATACATCCGCCTTGATGAGTCGGGATATACGGGCGTGACGCATGCCGGTAATGGTAGGAGACTCGCCTTTCCAAAAATACCCGTGGTGTACGAGTACCGCATCAGCATTGGCAGCGATCGCCGCGTCCAGGAAATTTTCACTGGCAGTAACACCTGAAATCAGGGTTTGAATCTCGACCTTGCCTTGAACTTGCATCCCATTCGGTGCGTAATCATCAAAACGAGAGCAATCGAGCGTTCGGTTAATATAGTCGGTTAGTCTTTCGAGAATTTCCATGACAAGGTGCGATCAAAATACAAATTCAGCTAAGGCAAACGTGCCCGTTCACACAGGAGCTTAGCGCCTAATGCGAAGCTTGCCGTTCCTTGTACTGTGCGCCGTGTTAGGGGTGGGTCTTGGTAGCGCCTGGCAATACCTGTCACGACCCGCCGATACGGATATAGCAGCGCCAACCAACAGCGTTAATCCGATTGCCAGTCCTCTTGTCGAGCAGGAAGAAATATCGCCTGTCGCACCAGAGGTAATACGCCCAAGCTACTCCCGTCATTCGTATCACGACGGCATCATGCGTGTCGCACCCTCGGTCGTAAGTCTTTACGCACGAGGGGAAAATGACAGTGGTAACCAAGGATCCGGTGTCATCGTCGATACCGATGGGATCGTCCTGACCAATTTACACATCGTCGACAACAGCTCCTCCATCACGGTGGTACTGAGCAACGGCGAACAACATGTGGCACGACTGATCGGCAGTGATCTGGAAACCGATCTCGCGGTGGTGCAAATTTCCCGCACCGGTTTGCCCGCTTTACGCCTTGACGCTGCAGCCCCACTCCGAGTTGGGGATATCGTGCTTGCGATCGGCAATCCATTCGGTGTCGGGCAAACAGTGACACAAGGAATAGTCAGTGCAACGCGCCGTCGTGTGGCCGGTGGCAGCGCCTGGCAAAACTTCATCCAGATCGACGCCGCTATCAATCCAGGCAATTCTGGTGGCGCTTTGATAAACCCGGATGGTCAGTTGGTCGGAGTTAATACGGCAGTGTTTCGAGGGGCGGATGGTGCTACTGGTATAGGCTTTTCGATTCCCGCCGATCTACTCGCCCAGGTAGTGCCTCAGATTATCGAGCACGGCCACGTTGCCCGAGGCTGGCTCGGCATCGGTGTCGAGGACCTGACCATGTTTCCCAAACTAAATTCAGAAGGCAGAAGTGGCGCTGTCATTACCAGCGTTATGCCTCAAGGTCCAGCTCGTTCCGGTGGCTTGAGGCCAATGGATATCGTTACTCATATTGGAGAACAGCCCGTCGAAAATGCCACAGCACTGTTATTGATGGTGTCAGCCTTGCCTCCAGGGGCAACTACCCGAGTTGTCATCAACCGAGGTGATCAAGTTGGAATCTCACTGAAATTGCGCCTTGGAGAGCGTCCCGCTGTCGGTAATAGCTTGTCCGAGTAGCTTGCCACATTGATTCAATGGCGATGGGGACTTGGCGCTGACCCATCAGGGCTTTATACTCTGCTCCAACAGCCGCTTGACAAATTTCCGGCGCATTTGGCACAACCGTGAAGCCATTGAGTAACCTTATTGAAAAAAGCCAGAAGGCTTTGATGCAGACGCATCTACGCAGTATCAAGAGTCGTGATTTCACGATCATTGCCAGTAATTGCACAGGCACACTGCCCTACCGCTTTCTCAAGATGGATATCTTGACGCCGACTGCCAATCTGTTTTTTCACGCACCTTGCTACCTGAAGTTTGTCTCCCGACTGGATCATTACCTCGCCCAACCATTGCGCTTCGTACCAGAGTCCCGTTACCAGCAAGGGCGAATTACTCATGCTGAGCATGGGCACTATCCCATCGGCAAACTGGATGACATCGAGATTCACTTCATGCATTACAGCGATGCGAGCGATGCAGAAAACAAGTGGGAACGACGCAAGCGACGCATCAATCGCAATAATATCTTGTACGCGTTTACCGACCGGGACGCTTGTACACCCGAAATCATGCAAGCCTTTGATCGCTTGCCTGGTCGCAAATTGTTACTGACAGCGAATCCCGCACCATGGTTATCCTGCGCTGTCACCGTCCCGCATTGGTACGGTCAGAAAGAGATAGGCGACGCTTACACACGCTACGACACCCTGCGGCATATTAACTACCGCGCTTTTATCGACGGCGATACCAACACACAAAACGTGTTCAGTAGTTCAGCAGCGAAGATACCTGTGTCTACCAAATAACCTACCAAATCGCCCACCCAGTAATCCGCTGAGTAGCAACAGGGAAAACAACCCCGTCGCCCCACCACCAGAACTGCCACCCGAATCAGCAATAACACTCTGATTCTCATTTGAGTCACCGGTAGTTGAGCCTCCAGTCTGTGCGCCCGCTGAAATCGGTAAGTGTTCACTACTGCCACCCGCTAGAGATGTTGTGGCCGTGTTATCAGCCGGTGACAACTCCATCGTATTAACCGGAAGCAATTGAGCGGTCACTGGTGCACTGGTTTCGAGGTTATGAGAGCTCACACTGAACGACAACGTGCGTGTTTCCATTGGACCAAGTGTATCCAGAAAACAGGTCGCGCTTGTAGGTGATAAAGCCTGGCAACCTGCCGGCCAGATCAATTGATCTGGGTTACCCGTTTCCAACAACAGTTTTGCATCAAGGGTTAAAGCACCATCAGGATTCGCTGCTTCAAAATTAAGTGTGTTACCCGAAGCGTGTGCAGTCAGTGATAAATCAACTGAGTTCAAAAGACAGGATTTCGTGCGTGAACGAAGCACACTCTCCTGACTGCAACTGGTAAACACAGGTTCGGTTTGAGACGAAATATTCGGCCACATCAGTGAGCGCGAATTGGTATTGCAACTCGTGTCACTGTCGTGCTGAGAACCCAAGGAATGACCTAACTCATGGGTCAGCAGGACATCGCCAAAGCCAGTGGGTGTAGTAACACCAACATCATACCCATCGAGTCGACAAGCAGTGTCGATCCAGGCAAGTCCAAGAGTCACGTCGGTTTTAGGATTACCCGAGAAAAGATAAGTCAGAGCACTGTCCTGAAACAGTGTGGAGTAGTCCTGTCGATAATCTCGAAATGAGCGCAATATGTTTTCAAGGGTTACCGGACCAAGGTTCATGGGATCATTGTTGCCATCAAAGGTAATCGCTTCGTCAAGCGTCAAGGCAATACCAAATTTACGGTAGATACCATCGGCAATATTCAGATTGTTCAGGGCGGTGGATAAGCCTGCACCTGCGTAATACCGATCAAACTGACTATCAATAACAATCGATACCGGTACAGCTCGTACATCTGTCTGGATTGATCGCGAACGACGACCCAGATCACTGGACGATTCCTCTGGTGGAGCAACAAGTACATCTATACCAGCGAGGTTTTCAGCCAGAGCCGAATCACTGACCACCTGACGTTTACCACGACGAAAACGTGGCTGATAGTAGTCAAGCGTGCCTATCAAGTGCCCTGGTTGCAAGCGTAACTGCCGGCCATCGATATCAATAACACCGGTGATGGAATTATCAGCAAGTACTGCGCGTACCCAGGTATTTGACATGCCTTCCACCGTACCGTGATAGACACCAATGGCAGGTGGCAATGCATCACCAAGACTGCCGTCATGCCAGGCAGTGTTGCGCGTCAGCGGACTAGGTGACAACAGAAGTTGCATGTCTGCACCCTCAACGTTAACACCGATCCGCAGCTGACCATCATCAGCTCTATCGCGGTTGGTCAGGCTACTTGACGAGCGCATCCGCTTTTCAACAATTGCCAGTCGCCGGTCGGCTCGGTCAAACCAATAACGTGACAACACCGATCCAACCGGCCAGCGAAAATTCAATGGCAAGCTCAATGCAGTGTGTCGATCACGCAATTCGACAAGTGCATCTCGAGCGCGCTCGGTATCACCGAGTTGCTCTAACGCTATAGCGTCAAGATAATCTGCTGAATCCCGGTAGGCGCTATCCGCAAATCTTGTGCGAAGTTCAGCGAGTACCGTTCTCGCCATGGCAAAATCATAACGATCCATAACCAATAAATAAGCAGTGACATATAGAGCGTCATCAGCTAGTACGCTCACTGGATGTTCAGACGCTATCCAGTCCAATGCATTCATCGCATCACTTGTTTTGCCAGCGTCGCGCAAATCCAGTGCGCTTAGAAATACCGACAAGGCATCACCAGCATCCCGTGCCTCCTGAAGTACTGCAATTCGTGTTTGAACTGCAGCCATCCGACTGTAAGCTGGGTACTGCACTTGCAAACGCCTGAGTGTTTTCAAGGCATCAGCGTAGTCCTTCGACTCAATCGAGGTCAAAGCAAACTGGTATTGCGCCTCAGCACCTGCTTCACGCATTCGGTCAACCGAACCATTCGCCGATGCGATAGCAACGAGCAGAACCCACAACGTAACAATGGGTACTAGCATCCTCACCGAAGTAACTGAGAGTCGTTTAAGCATTACCTTTATCAGCACGTGGCTCGTCAACCAGAGTTGCCGGCAATTTATCGAAGTAACTCAAGACCTCACTACATTCGCTTAGCGCCTTACGCACAGCTGCTTCGTCTGGCTCAGGTTGATCATCCAGCTTCTCGATCACACGTGTCAGTTCGCGAGCATCGTTGATCTTCGCGTGCACTTGCTCAAGCGCGCGGTTCAAGGCTTCGCACAATTCACTGAATTCTTCTGAATCTCCGGTACGTAATCGCACCGACAAATTGCCATCGCCGATCTCGTTTAATGCACGTTTGATCGCAAGAATCGGGTTGCCGAGTTTACGTAATACATAGATCGCTATGGCTGACGTCACCATGGCGTTAATCAGCAACATGACCAATAACCACTTGCCCAACACGGTGGACAGATTCGGCACCTGCTCCGAGAACGTTGCGAGGTCTTCAGAGGCAAACAGCAGTGGCGCGGTGCCCTCGACAAGACTGCCAAGAAAATAATGGTAGAGCACGCCCAGCACGATTGTGGACTGCACGATAAAAAAAACCGTGAGAAATAAAACACGACGAATTTGCCGCATTTGAAATGTTTTGTCGCGAACCAGCGATAGCGGGAACGCGGCGTCGGATGAGCGAGCCATGCCTTACGACCTCTTAAAGCACTCAGCCAATCCTGAGTAACTAAGAAATCGGCCTCATCAGCCCTTACTTTATGTACTTATCTCGTAATCTGCTTGTGATCCGCTCGTCAATCGGCGGGACCTGCATTAGCGACGACTAAACTGTGGCCTGTTTAACAAAATCTCGACGAGCCAAGTGCGTCAGCAATCGCTCAAGCCTCAGTCTGCCAATCACTAACTACGCCGCTGCTCGACGGCTGCTGCCAGATCCTCAAGCAACGGTACGGTATCGTCCCAGGCGAGACAGGCGTCAGTGACACTCATACCCCGAGTCAGCGGTTTGTTATTCGGGTTCTGGTTACCTTCAACCAGGTTGCTTTCGATCATGACGCCCATGATACGCCCATCTCCATCACCTACCTGTGCGCATACATCACGACATACATGAGTTTGGCGCTTGTGCATCTTGCGCGAATTGGCATGACTGAAATCGATCATCACTCGCTCTGGCAAACCTGCTTTGGACAATAGGCCACAGGCATCATCAACACTCGCCCAATCGTAATTGGTGTGTGACTTGCCGCCGCGCAAGATGACGTGACAGTCGTTATTGCCAGAGGTTTGAAAAATGGCACTACCGCCTTCTTTGCTCACCGACAAGAAATTATGCGAACCACGCGCAGCACCAATGGCATCAACTGCGATCTGCACGCTGCCTGCTGTACCATTCTTGAATCCAACAGGACATGAAAGCCCTGATGCAAGCTCACGATGTCCCTGACTTTCAGTTGTACGAGCGCCTATCGCACCCCAGCCAACAAAGTCGGCAATGTACTGTGGACTGATCAAATCAAGATATTCAACGCCCGCTGGCAGGCCCTTGTCATTGATATCACTTAACAGGCGGCGTGCTATTTCAAGACCCTGATTAATCTGGAAGCTGTTATCCATCAAAGGATCGTTGATAAGACCCTTCCAGCCAACAGTTGTTCGCGGTTTTTCGAAATAAACTCGCATGATGATGACCAATTGATCTTTCAGCGATTGCTGATAATCGACAAGCTTGTCGGCGTACTCAAGCGCCGCCTCAGGATCGTGGATAGAACATGGACCCACAACAACAGCAAGGCGATTGTCACGCCCCTCAAGAATGGCGCTGACATCGTCCCGGCAGCGAGTTACCGCCTGAGCAGCAGTGGAACTTACGGGCAGTAATGAAAGCAATTCTTCAGGCTTGCGCAATTCGCGACGCCCAGTAATGCGTAAATCGTCTGTGTTGGTGGTCATGTGTTTAGTCTGTTGATTGGACTGCCGCACCAATGCGCTGTATCAAGTCACTGATGCGAGCATGTTTGATTTTCATAGAAGCACGATTAACAATCAAGCGCGAGCTTATATTGCTAATTTCCTCCAGTGGTTCAAGACCATTGGCCTTGAGCGTGGCGCCAGTATCAACCACATCGACAATCAGGTCGCTCAAGCCGGCAAGCGGCGCCAGTTCCATTGACCCATAGAGCTTGATGATTTCTACCTGGCGACCTCGGTGCGCGAAATGACGTCGAGTACAGGCTGGATATTTTGTGGCGACCGTTAAGCGCTTACCAGCATCCAATTGAGTGTTCGGAAAACCTGCCACCATGAGTCGGCAACGAGCGATTCCCAAATCGAGGGGCTCTAACAAGCCATCGCCTCCGTGTTCCAACAAAACATCCTTACCGGCTACACCTAGATCTGCCCCACCATGCTGTACATACGTTGGTACATCACTGGCACGCACGATCAAAAACTCAATATCCGCAACCGAACTTTTCAGGATCAGTTTTCGTGAGGATGGATCGTCGACCGGGGCGATTCCACTCGCCTCAAAGATCGGAACTGTATCGTCAAAGATGCGCCCCTTTGACAGTGCAATGCGAATCACTAATCCGGTTCTCGCCGGATATCTGCTCCGAGCAGATGAAATTTCTCTTCGATGCGTTCGTAACCGCGATCGATATGATAAACACGGCGCACTGTAGTTTCGCCATCGGCGACCAGGGCCGCAAGAATCAAGCTGGCTGAGGCACGAAGATCGGTTGCCATTACCGGAGCCCCACGCAGGCGCTCAACGCCACGGATGGTCACGGCATTTCCATCGACCGTCATATCTGCTCCCATGCGCTGCAATTCGTTAACGTGCATAAAGCGGTTTTCGAAAACGGTTTCGGTAATCTTGGCTGTCCCGGACGCGACGGAATTCAGCACGCAGAATTGAGCCTGCATATCGGTCGGAAAATCTGGATAAGGTGCCGTGGTAATACTCACCGAGCGCGGACGCTCACCGTGCATATCAAGCTCAATCCAATCATCGCCAACGGTCAGATCGGCACCACATTCAGCCAACTTATCAAGCACAGCAGTCATATTACTGGGCACAGTATCGCGAACCCGGATCTTGCCTCGAGTGATCGCAGCACCTACGAGGAAGGTACCTGTCTCGATTCGGTCGGGAACAACGTGGTATTCACAGCCGTTGAGTTGATCGACACCTTCGATAGTTATCGTACTGGTGCCGGCACCATCGATCTTTGCACCCATGGCGGTCAGATAGTTAGCCAGATCAACCACCTCTGGTTCGCGAGCTGCGTTTTCCAGCACAGTGGTGCCTTTGGCAAGTGTCGCGGCCATGAGTAAATTCTCGGTGCCAGTGACGGTTACCAGGTCAAAGGCAATACGCGCACCCTGCAGGCGACCTGCGCGCGCTCGAATATAGCCACCGTCGATCGATATTTCTGCGCCAAGCGCGCGGAGACCTTCAATATGGAGATTGACCGGCCGTGCACCTATGGCGCAACCGCCTGGCAGAGACACTTCAGCCTGACCATAACGAGCGACAAGAGGCCCCAGAACCAGAATCGATGCGCGCATGGTGCGCACCAGTTCGTAAGCAGCGGTGTAATCATTGATGGTGGTCGGGTCGACCTCTACCCGCATATTGTCGCCCATGGTGAGTTGACAGCCCATGCGCGCCAGCAGCGACATCGTGGTCGTCACATCATTGAGATGTGGCACATTAGTGATACTGGAAGCACTACTGCCAAGCAAAGTAGCGGACAGGATGGGCAGCACCGCATTCTTGGCACCGGAAATTCTCACGTCACCCGAGAGCGGGGCGCTACCTTCAATAAGCAGTTTGTCCATACGGACAAATTATATCAGGCCATCCACCTGGCAAACGCCTGCAAGTTGCATAAGGCCGTCAGGCACTCGCACAAAGGAAACTTCGTTGCCAGCCGAGCGGCCAATTGCCAGCCACTCGATCATCAATGCCAAGCCAGCACTGTTGCTGTCAGACACGCCATCGAGATCGATAGTCAGCGAGGCGTTCTCGATCATGGGTCGAACCTGATCAAGAGCGCTGCGCGCTGTTTCAAAATTAAGCGAGCCGGCGACATGACACACATCGCCTTCCTGCTTGACCGTCATTTGGGTGTTACCACTCATGGCTGCTATCCGGCTCGATCAGGACTTGTTGTTACGTTCTTTGAGCGTATTCAGCAAACCCTCTATCCCGCCCTTACCGATTTCATTGGTGAAGGCCGTGCGGTAGCTGGTAACCAGGCTGATGCTGTTGACTTCGATGTCGTAGATACTCCACCCTTTTTTGTCGCGCAACTTGTACGTGACGGGTACATCGCTTCCTGTAGATGGAGAAAATACTGATCGAACGACTGCGCGATCATCACGCTTTTCAGCACGAAATGGTTCGAACCTCATTGTCTCGCCACTGTATTCAGTCAGCGCACCTGTGTAGGTGTTCAATAACAAGGTACGAAACTCTGTAACCAACTCGGTTTTTTGTCCAGCGCTGGCTTTTCGCCAGAACTTGCCGACCGCCAATTTGGTCATTGTGTTGAAGTCGAGATTCGGAACGATTATTTCGTTAACCCGAGAATCCAGGTACTCAGGATCTGCCTTGATCTTGTCCAGATCATTTTCCAGCACACCGAGCATCTCAGTAATGGAACTCTCGATCAGTGTTTGCGCAGGATGATCATCAGCGGCAATCAGTGGCTCTGACATTCCGGCAGCAGCAACACTCACGATGAGCGTGATTGCAGATGCTGTACGACGAATTTTTTGTGAAATGAACATTTATTCTTCCTTTATTAAAGGCCTAGTTTCCACCCGAACGGCTGAACAGTACCTGACCTATGAGGCGTTCGAGGACAAGTGCGGATTGCGTCAATGTAATCTCCGCGCCTTCGTCGAGATAATCTTCCTCTGCACCAGGGTCAAGACCGATGTACTGTTCGCCCAAAAGACCCGCAGTGTATATGCTAGCGGTGGTGTCTAGTGGGAACTGCGAGAACTCAGAATTGATGCTCAGAGTCACATTTGCCTCGAAGGTTTCAGGGTCATACTCAATACTGCTAACTTGACCAACCCTTACTCCACTGGCTGAGACCGGTGCACGTGCCTTGAGGCCACCGATGTTCTCGAACCTTGCAGTCACTGTGTAGCCGTCGCTACCTGACAAACTGGTCAGGTTGCTCACTTTCATGGTCAGGATAAACATGGCCAGCAAAAAAAGCAGCATGAACAGGCCTACCAGAATTTCAATCGAACGCGTCATTTGAATCGCCCTAAATTTAATAAACTGAATTTAAAAAACAATACCAATCTAACTTCACAACTAGAACATGATGGCAGTGAGGATAAAGTCGAGTCCAAGAACTGCCAGAGATGAATACACCACCGTTCGAGTCGTAGCACTACTGACTCCTTCGGGGCTTGGAATACAGTCAACACCTTCAAAGATGGCTATCCAACAAACCACCAGACCAAAGACGACTGCTTTGATAAGACCGTTGCACACATCATGGGTGAAGCTCACGGCACTCTGCATTTGTGACCAATAAGCACCCGCGTCAACACCCAACACTTTGACGCCGATAAGGTAACCACCGAGAACACCCACAGCACTGAACATCGCAGCAAGCATCGGCAAGGCGATAAAGCCTGCGAGAAAGCGTGGTGCATAAATACGCTTGAATGGATCAACCGCCATCATTTCAAGACCTGCCAATTGCTCGGTTGATTTCATCGCGCCAATTTCGGCTGTCATTGCAGAGCCTGCTCGTCCAGCAAACAATAAACCAGTTACCACTGGGCCAAGTTCACGAACCAAGGTCAAGGCAACGACAGTACCGATTGATTCCTCAGCACCAAAATCTATCAAGGTGTTATAGCCTTGCAGCGCCAACACCATGCCGACGAAAAGACCTGACACCAAAATAATTGACAGGGTCATGACACCCGATACATGTAACTGTTTTATAACCAAACCAAAGCGTGGCAACAGAGCTGGCAGCGCTGTAATGACTTGCAGCAGAAACATCGAAGCGCGACCGAGGCGCTCTAACATGTTCAACCAGTAACGGCCAAAACTGGCGAGATAGTCCGTCACTTAACTGCCTCCTTTGCTCCGAGCAGTTCGCTCGCATAGTCCGGTGCAGCTACCTGGAAAGGCACAGGTCCATCAGGTTTTCCCTGCAGGAACTGTTGCACCCATTCTGATGATGACTGCCGAAGCTCCTCTGGTGATCCGGTTTCAACCACAACACCTTCAGAGATGATGACGATGTAATCGGAAATTGAAAAAGATTCTTCAAGGTCGTGTGACACGATAAGACTGGTCAGTCCCAGCGCGGTGTTGACGGTTCGAATCAACTCCAGCAGTACACCCATGGAAATAGGGTCCTGACCAGTGAAAGGCTCGTCATACATGATCATCATCGGATCAAACACCAATGCGCGAGCTAGTGCCGCTCGTCTGGCCATACCACCTGAGAGTTCAGCAGGTGATAAATCACGTGCACCACGCAAACCAACCGCATGTAACCTCATCAACACCAGATGCCGAATAAGACTGTCGGGCAAATCAGTGTGTTCTCTTAATGGATAGGCAACATTTTCGAATACTGACAAATCAGTTAACAAAGCACCTGATTGAAACAGCATCCCAAGACGCTTTCGCAACGCATAAAGTTGACGACGTCTGAGTTTGCCAACATTCAATCCATCAACGGTAATCGTGCCTTGGCTGGCTTTCAGCTGACCACCAATCATTTTCAAGAGCGTTGTCTTGCCGGTGCCACTAGGCCCCATGATGGTCGTGACTTTACCGCGTGGGATATCGACATCAAGGCCACGGAAGATAGCTTTGCTGCCGCGCGAAAAATGCAGATCGCGAATCGACACCAAGGTATCGCTATTCGCAAGCTTATTTTTCGTGTTTGTTTCGCTTGAGGATAGAGTTGAGCTCATGCGCGTTCTGTTCGCACCATTTGTACCAGTTTTCTTTTATACGCGTTATTGTTAGACATTCGGTGATGCAAAACCGCAAACGATGCGCCGGTTATTTGTCACTCTGATGCAAATGATCCGCTCAACTACACTTTTCTTCATGATCGGCAGTTTGAAACTGCAGCCAATAGAAACGCCAGTTATGTCACGTATTGCACTCTTGTTTATTACCCTTTTCGTTACGGCTTGTGCTAGCAATCCACCCACCGGTCCGGTGTACGATCCGTACGAAAGCACCAACCGACAAATATACAGGTTCAACGATGCGCTTGATCGAGCAATACTCAAGCCTGTTGCCAGAGGTTACCGATTCGTATTACCAGACCCAGTCGAAAAAGGTGTCGCCAATTTCTTTAATAATATTGATGACATCAATGTCATCGTCAATGATGTGTTGCAGGGTAAGTTCCGTCAGGCTGGTGGCGATACAGGACGATTTCTATACAACACAACCTTTGGCTTACTCGGCATTTTTGATGTCGCAACACCCGCGGGCTTGATCAAACACAATGAAAGCGTCGGACAGACACTTGGGGTATGGGGTGTCGGTGAAGGTCCATTTGTAATGTTGCCGTTTTTCGGCCCCAATAACGCGCGCTCATCAGTCGGTCTCTTGGCAGAGTCAACCGTTCTGGATATACCCGGCATGGCGATAGACGATGATCCGGTTGAATTTGGTCTGCTTGTCGTCAACACCATCAATATCAGGGCGCAATTACTTGCTGCGGGTAATTTTCTCAGCAGCGCACTTGACCCCTACCTGTTGTTACGCGACTTCTGGGTCCAGACTCATCGTTCAAATACCTGGGATGGAAAACGCCAAGTCGGCATCGGCATACCAGGCGAAGGCGATGAACTTGACGAATTGGATGAGCTAGACGAACTCGATGAGTTGGATGAGTTGGATGAACTCGATGAATTAGATGAGCTGGATGAGCTGGATGAACTCGACGAGCTCGACAAACTCGATGAATCCTGAGCGCATCGGTTAGTATCTGATGTCGCCGATCACCCCGTATGCAACAAGTGTCATCAACGGAACCTGCAAATAAGGACCATTTTGGCGCTTCGCTGAAAGACCTCGGCGTCGCGGTAATAAAGACTGAGGCCGCAGCAGTTGCAGGCCTTGCAAGCCGAATAGATGACAACTTTGTCGCGGCATGTCAGTTGTTGCTTGAGTGTCGCGGCAGAATCGTTGTCTGCGGAATTGGCAAGTCTGGCCATATCGGCGCCAAGCTTGCCGCGACCTTAGCCAGTACCGGTAGCCCTGCTTTTTTTCTACACGCTGCGGAAGCCAGTCACGGCGATCTTGGCATGCTGCAAGCCAATGACGTCATCATTGGCCTTTCCAACTCGGGATCCTCTGCAGAACTCGTGGCATTACTGCCCGGCATTAAGCGTCTCGGCATTCCTTTAATCAGTCTATGCGGTGACATGGAATCCACTTTGTCCAGGGCCGCTACCATCGCGCTTGATACCAGTGTCGAACGTGAAGCCTGCCCACTAGGTCTGGCACCAACTGCGAGCACCACTGCCACTCTCGCAATGGGCGACGCACTTGCTATCGCACTACTCAGTGCACGTGGTTTTGATGAAAACGATTTTGCACGTTCTCACCCAGGTGGCAGACTCGGCCGACGCTTGCTACTGCGCGTCGAAGATCTCATGGTAACGGGCAAGGATATGCCAGTGGTGTACGAGTCCGCAGGACTTAAAGAGGCACTTGTAGAGATAACTCGAAAAGGTCTCGGTATGGTGATCATAACCAAGGATGACAACGAACTTTGCGGCATCTTTACTGATGGCGATTTACGCCGTACCTTTGAAAATGACATTGATATCCGTACCGAAGGTATCAAGCCCATCATGACGCTATCTCCTCAAACGATTCAGCCAGACGCACTCGCTGTCGCAGCCGTCAACCTGATGCAGGACAAACGCATAACCGCCCTACCCGTGATTGCGGAGAACCGTCTGGTTGGCGTTATTACAATGCACGCGATGCTTAATGCAGGAGTTGTTTGATGTTAAGCAGAGCCTGGACAGGTTTATCTCGGGTGCTGTCCCGGTATTGGTTATTGATACCACTGCTCATCATCGCGATTGTTGTCAGAGACTGGATAGAGGACCCCATCACGATAGCTGATGAGGCAACGATAGAGATGAAAGACACCCGCTCTGATTATTACCTCGAAGAATTTGTAACCCGAAAGTTCGCGGCAAACGGATCACTTGAATACGAGCTGCATGGACAATCTCTAGCTCACTACCCGGAAGATGATCACTCCGAAATCATAAAACCCATCATGACCATGCACCGTCCCGCTGCCAGTTGGCACCTGGTTTCAAGTGAGGGGCGTTTTGACACTAACCCTGATGTCGTGACCTTACTCGGAGACGTCACGATGCAGCGTCTTAGTCAGGTCGCAGACTCAATCACCATCACCACCAGTAATCTTCAAGTTGAAACCGACAATAACCGCGTGACAACGGATCAGGCAATCACTATCAAGGCGGAGAATTGGCGCTTGGATGCGGTCGGCTTGCAGTCGGCGATCGACGAAGGCAAGCTGACACTGGTCTCACAGGTAACCGGACGTTATGACCCACCAAGCGATCCCTAAACGACTACGCTCCAAATTCGCCGTATTTTGTCTCACAGCTTGTCTCGGACTGCACACCGGTAATTCGCATGCACGCGAAAGTGATCTCGATCAACCAATCGATGTCAGTGCTGATCGCTCTGAGTACGACGACAGGGCTGGTACTCAGCTGTTGATTGGGAATGTGGAAATTCGCCAGGGAACAATGAGAATTACTGCCGATGAAATTGCAATCACGCTAGAGAACAATGCCTTGTCGCGCATCGATGGCAAGGGATCACCCATCAAGTTCGAACAGGAGAATGAAGCGGGCGAACTGATGCGTGGTGAAGCTGGTGAGATCAGTTACAACGCGATTGAAGGCACCCTTGTTCTATCCGGTACCGCAAAGTTGGTTCAACCAAGACGTAACCTGACCAGCGAACGCATTGAATTTAACGTAAAAACGCAACGGGTCAGCGCTGAAGGCAGCAAAGAAAGTGGACGTGTAACCATCCGCCTCGAGGCACCGAAACGCTAATGACACGCACTCTGAAGGCCGAGTCTCTGCACAAGGCCTATAAAAAGCGTCGCATTCTTGAGGGCGTAAGCTTAAGTGTGTCGAGTGGCGATGTTGTTGGGCTTCTGGGGCCAAATGGCGCAGGCAAGACAACCTGTTTTTATATGGTAGTGGGCTTGGTCAAACCAGACCAAGGACGCATCTTTATCGATGACACTGACATCACACATCATCCAATGCATTCGCGTGCTCGACTGGGCGTCGGTTATTTGCCACAGGAAGCGTCGGTGTTTAGACAGCTGACAGTCGAACAGAACATTATGGCAATCCTCGAAACTCGTCGAGGATTGAGCAAGTCTGATAGACGTGACCGGCTCGAATCTCTGCTTGAAGAATTGCAGATTGGTCATATCCGTGAGAGTTTGGGGGTAAGCCTTTCAGGTGGCGAGCGCCGTCGAGTGGAGATTGCCCGCGCATTGTCAGCTGACCCGGGGTTTATTCTGCTGGACGAACCTTTCGCCGGGGTTGATCCAATCTCGATTCTGGATATCCAGCGCATTATCACGCATCTGAAAGAACGTAACATCGGCGTTCTGATAACCGATCACAATGTGCGTGAAACCCTCGGAATCTGCGACCGGGCGTACATACTGAGTGGAGGCAAACTGATCGCCGAAGGCACCTCAGACGAGGTGCTTAGCAACGAGCAAGTCAAAAAAGTCTATCTGGGCGACAATTTTTCGATCTAAACGGTTCACGCATTGGAGCCACACCGGTTTGTAATCTTTCCGCGATCAGCCATACTCGAAACGGGCCAGCTTTTTGCCTTTGCATATTCACTGCTGGTTGTATTCCCTTGTTATCAGGCTTCCCGGATACGTTGAATGAAACAGTCTCTGCAGATCAAGATGGGCCAATCACTGGCCATGACGCCTCAGCTTCAACAGGCGATCAAGCTCTTGCAACTTTCCACCCTCGAGCTTCAAACCGAGATCCAAAGCGCTCTCGAAAACAATCCGATGCTGGAGATGCAGGAGGAAGACTCCGGTGAGCCACGCGAGGCCGATTTAGCCAATGAGTCAAAGGAAACTCGAGAAGCAAAGCGCGATGAAGAAAAGCAAGTCGCCGAAGCCGCACACAGTGACGAGAACGGCAGCACGGAGATAGCCGGCCCAAGCGATGATGTCATGCCAGAAGATCTACCTGTGGATAGCGCATGGGAAGATATCTACGAAGCGGCAACGCCAACCAGTTCAGGCACTGCTCCTAGTGATGGCGAATCACGTGACTTTACTGAGTTTCATAACTCAGGAATATCCAGTATTCAGGATCACTTGAACGAACAGATTCGCTTCGCTCCATTGTCAGAACGCGACCAAGTAATCGCTGAAACAATCATTGATGCCGTTGATAATAACGGTTACCTCCTTGACGATGTAGACACACTGCTAGAAGGTCTGAATCGGGACTTTACGCTTCCTGAGGAGATGTACACCGAAGATGAATTCGAGACCGTCTTGCATCTTGTGCAAAATCTGGATCCTGCGGGTTGTGGAGCACGCGATGCGAGCGAGTGCATGACCATTCAGCTGGCGCAAATGACAGATTCGGATACTGTCATGCATGCACGCGGTATCGTCAAGGATCATCTTGATCTACTTGCCGCACATGATTTTTCACGCCTGCGACGCTTGTTCAAAATCAACGACGAACAGTTACAAGCAGCAATTGCACTGATCCGCAGCCTAAACCCACGACCGGGTCGGCAACTTGTCAATGATCATGATCAATACATCGTGCCCGATGTTTTCGTCAAGAAAGTCAAAGGTGTTTGGCGTGTCGAATTAAATCCTGACATCGCGCCTAAGCTTGGTATCAATTCCTTGTATGCCGGTATGGTCAAACGTGCCGACAAAAGCGATGACAACAGCTTTATGCGCAACCACTTGCAGGAAGCTCGCTGGTTTATCAAAAGCCTGCAAAGCCGTAACGAAACACTACTAAGGGTCGCCACCGCAATTGTTGAGCGGCAGCGAAGTTTCCTTGAGTATGGCGACGAGGCGATGAAACCTTTGGTTCTACGTGATATCGCAGAGCAATTGAGCCTGCACGAGTCGACCATTTCGCGAGTCACGACACAAAAATACATTCACACCCCACGTGGCATCTTCGAATTCAAATATTTCTTCTCGAGCCACGTGTCCACTGCCAACGGTGGCGAATGTTCGGCAACTGCGATACGCGCCATGATTCGCAAATTCATCGCTGCGGAGGACGCCACAAAACCGCTGTCCGACAGCAAGATCGCCAGCACATTGGTCGCTGAGGGAATACAGGTTGCGCGAAGGACCGTAGCCAAGTATCGTGAGTCTATGGCTATACCGCCGTCAAACGAACGTAAACGATTGAATTAGTTGTTAATTTCAGGAGAACTATGCCTGACCTGCTGTATAAGACAGACAACTTACCGACCGCCCAGCACATCATTGTTGGGCCGCTCTACCTACGCGTAGCAGCCACCCTGACCTCAACGCAGCCCGAAACGGGCAGCGGCAAAATACCGAGCCCAGACCTCGAGCTCAGACCCAGCAGAATTAATCCCGAATTTCCCGCGACAAGCCTGTCGCACCGGCCTTTACGGCCTCACTTTGACCCCAGGAGTTGCCATATGAATCTTACTGTTACCGGCCATCATGTCGACGTGACAAGCTCCATGCGCAATTATGTTTCTGAGAAAATGGAGCGTCTTCAGCGCCACTCTGAAAATCTATTCGGCATTCACGTGATTCTATCGGTGGAAAAGCTCCGCCAGAAGGCGGAAGCCACAATAGAGGTCACCGGCGCCAAGCTCTACGCCGACACGACTGAGCCGGATATGTACGCCGCCATCGACCTACTGACTGACAAACTCGATCGCCAACTGATCCGCCATAAAGAGAAACAAAAAAAACATCGACGCCACAAAGAGCCAGATCGACACAAAGAACCAGATATTGATTAGCGTCGCTTTTCAATAGCGCGCCAAGGGAGCACAATAGCCTCCTCGGAACGAAGGCCCTGCCAGGCGACCGTTGATACGGGCGCCGACAGGGCCTTTGTTTTGACTGCAACAGACACACTAAAGACATCATGGATTTACCCGAACTACTTACTCCAGAGAGCATCAGCTGTAATGTGCGCATTCAGAGCAAAAAACGCGCATTGCAAACGCTTGCTGAACTACTCGGTGCCGCGGTACGCGAAAGTCTCGGCATAGAAGAGTCTGAGACGAGCGATGCAGATGAGGCAAAAGATCCTGCCAGCTTCAAGGCTCAGTCCCAGATCAAGCAATCTCAGGGCAAAGACACTAAATCAAAGAAGAAAAACGGCAAAAGCACGAAAGACGATATGCGGGATCACCTGTCAGATATGGACATCCTGGATGCACTGATCAGTCGTGAAAGGTTGGGGGCGACCGGCCTTGGCCATGGCGTTGCGCTACCACACAGCCGTATGTGCGCTATCGAAAAGCCGTTAGCAGCCATGATCACACTGGATCAGGGCGTCGACTTCGAAAGCACGGACAATCAAGATGTCGACCTGATACTTGGACTACTGGTACCCGAGAAATGTAATGACGAGCACTTGGAGATTCTCGCCAAGCTTGCGCGGCGTTTCAGCAGCGAATCGTTACGACAAGAACTTCGATCCTTCGAGGATCCCGCGGCCCTGTTCGAACACATCGCCGAATTGCCTCCACTAGAGTAAGCAGAAGCACACCAGGATGGGTAGTCGCAAACTCAATGTCGCGGAAGCCTTCAGCGCCTTTGCCGAGCCACTCAAGCTAAGCTGGCAAGTCAGCGAGGAAGGTGGAAGACGCGAACTGACCCGAGATGTTAAACCCGGTCATCGCCCTCGCCTGCTGGGGCCACTTAACTTCAACAGCCCAAATCGAATCCAGCTGCTTGGCGCATCCGAGGTGCGTCTTTTCAGCGAAAGCTCAGTGCTAGATCATTCGCGTTTTGAATATGATCTGGAACTCAACACTGACCTGTTTATCGTCTCTGACAACTTAGCCACACCACCTGCAATTGTCGCCTTGGCGATGCGCAAGTCAATTCCGGTTTTTCAGTCAAAGCTCGGCTACAGCGAACTCCAGAAAAGCTTGCGTTATTTGCTGATGCAACACCTTGCCACCCGCGAGATCGTTCACGGCGTGATGATGGACGTGCATGGAACTGGTGTGCTGATAACCGGCGATGCAAGCGTTGGTAAAAGTGAATTAGCATTAGAGCTAATCAGTCGCGGCCATATTCTGGTTGCCGATGATGCGCCGGAGTTCACGAGAATCGCACCTGGAACGCTTGAATGTGAGTGCCCCGCGCTATTGCAGGATTTTCTTGAAGTCCGCGGGATAGGTGTACTGAATATTGCACTGATGTATGGACATGCCCACACACGTTCCCGAAAGATGCTGCGCTTTATCGTACATCTGGAACAAATAGATCCAAATGTGGCGGGCGCAGGTAAAGGCCTTGCAGACCTCGTTGGAGATCGCATAGCAACACCATCACGCAGCCGGACCATACTTGAAGTCGAAGTACCTGAGCGCACCATTCCGGTAGCACCTGGTCGCAACCTGGCCGTATTGATTGAAGCTGCTGTTCGCGATCAGATACTCATTGAAGGTGGCTATAGCGCCTCGGAAGATCTGATTCGCAAACAGGCACAAGCAATGCGGGATTCCTGAAAGTTTATGAGACGAATAACAGTGATTACCGGTTTGTCCGGTTCTGGCAAGAGTGTGGCCTTGCATGCGCTTGAAGACGAAGGTTTTCACTGCATCGACAATCTGCCTGCCGACCTGACACTCGACCTGATTGACAGGCTGCTGGCCAGCCAGGCCGATCACTATGAAAAGCTGGCCATTGGCGTCGACATGCGCAGCGAGCGAGCATCAACCGCCAACCTCACAGCATTGCTGAAGGATCTACGCAAACGTGCAGATGTAAAACTGGACGTGGTCTTTCTCGATACCGATCGCAAGACTTTGGTCACGCGCTTTTCTGAAACTCGACGCAAACATCCACTTAGCACCGGAAACACTGAAAACCAACCATTGATAAATGCGATAGATGAAGAGGTCCATCTACTCGATAACATAAAGCACGATGCCGATTTCGTTATCGACACATCGAATCTGACACTACACGATCTCCGAGATATCGTCAGAACCTATATTCTTGGCAATCAGGACAGTTTGCTCGGCCTGACTTTTCAATCGTTCGGTTTCAAGCATGGAACACCTGCCAGTACTGACTTCATGTTCGATGTGCGTTGCCTGCCCAATCCACACTGGGAACCTGAACTGCGTCAGTTCGATGGTCGTGAGGAACCGATCGTTCATTTTCTTGAAAGTGCAGAAGATGTTGAAGATATGTTTCTGCACATCCGTGACTTCCTGATTCGCTGGTTGCCTTTGTTCGAGGCCGAAAATCGCGCGTATCTGACTGTATCCATTGGTTGCACTGGCGGTCGGCATCGGAGCGTCTATTTAAGCGAACGTTTAGCAGCACACTTTTCCGAAGCGCGCGATAATGTATCCATAAGACACCGAGAGCTAGCCTGAAACCGTGCTGACAAGAGAGATAGAAATTATCAACAAGCTTGGCCTGCACGCACGTGCAGCGGCAAAGCTTGTAAAGCTCTCGTCGACCTTCGAATCTGATATTGATATCGAGAAAGAAGGACAACGAGTCAACAGCAAGAGCATAATGGGGGTCATGATGTTAGCGGCAAGCTGTGGCTCGACAGTCACACTTTACGCGGACGGACCTGATGCCGCAGCGGCAATGGATGCCATTGTCCAACTGATCGAACAGCGCTTCGAAGAAGAGGAATAAAACCGATGAGCCTGATGTTCACCGGTATAGGAGTATCCCGAGGCATCGCCATTGGCAACGCTTATCTGTTGCGTCGCAATCAGATCGACATCACCTCACGAAGTTTGTCAAAAAAAGCCGTCCCTGCTGAAATACGTCGGCTCAAACGTGCCCTGAAAACGGCCAAAAAGGAATTGCTAACGGCACGTGACAACATCCCCAAAGACGCGCCAAGCGATGTCAGCGCTTTTATCGAAACGCACATCCTGATGCTTGATGACAGCTTGCTGTCACAACGTCCCATCGAAATTATCAAAACCGAGCTTGTTAACGCAGAAGCTGCCATGCAGCAGCAACGCGAAGAACTTGCCAAGGTGTTCGGATCAATGGAAGACAGTTATCTTGCTACCCGCATGGATGACGTTAGCCATGTTATCGATTCAGTACTGCGAAGCCTCGACGATAGCGATGTTGAACCTGCCATTGCCGGCGAGCATGTCAAGGGGCAAATCATCATTGCCGATGATCTGACTCCAGCCGATACAGTCAATCTTCAACACTTTGGTGTCGCAGGTTTTGTGACAGAAACCGGTGGACAGTTATCGCACACCGCCATACTTGCACGCAGCCTAGGCATACCTGCAATTGTTGGTGTGTCCAATGTACGTCGATATGTAAAGCCTGGCGAGCTGGTCACACTCGATGGTCGCAATGGTAGCCTGTTTGCCGAAGCCACCGATGACATGCTCAAGGGTTTCAGGCGTCAGCAGAAAGCCATCAAGTTACGCCAGCGAGAGCTAACCAAACTGATCGACACCAAGGCTGTTACTCGTGATGGTGTGAAACTGAGTCTGTCTGCCAATATCGAAATTGAAGAGGATTTAAAAGCACTTAAAAGAGTTAACGCAAACGGTGTTGGTCTATACCGAACTGAATTTCTGTATATGAATACTGACACGGTGCCGACTGAACAGGATCATCTGAAGGTTTACACCAAGGTACTCAGAGCGCTAAAGGGCAAACCCTTGACCATACGCACCGCAGATCTCGGTGCCGACAAGCAAATAAGCGCCAATTCGCAAGGCAGTACAGGGCCTTTGGCGCATAACCCGGCAATGGGTTTGCGCGGCATACGACTTTGTCTCAATGACACCTCGTTATTCATTCCACAGCTTAGAGCCATACTGCGCGCCTCGGCTAAAGGTCCGATTCGCTTGCTACTGCCGATGGTAACCAACATCAATGAAGTACAGCAGACACTGGCGCTAATCAACACCGTCAAGGCAGCGCTTGTCGAGGAAGGTGTCGAGCATGATGAAAACTTGCCCATTGGCGCGATGATAGAAGTCCCAGCCGCGGCGATTGCGGCGGATCAGTTTGCCGAGGTTCTCGATTTCCTATCCATTGGAACCAACGATCTGATCCAGTACACATTGGCTATAGATCGCATCGATGATCAGGTGAATTACCTGTACGACCCAACACACCCTGCGGTGTTGTCTTTGATTCGCCACACGATCGATGCCGGATACAAGGCAGGAATCCCAGTCGCCATGTGTGGTGAGATGGCGGGAGACCCGCGCTATGTTCGTCTGCTTTTGGGGCTTGGGCTAACTGATTTCAGCATGCCACCTAACCTACTCCTTGAAGTAAAGCGAAGCCTGATTGACAGTCGTCGAGCAACATTAAAGAAACAAGTCAACACGCTGATGGCAACACACGATGTTAACGATCGTATTGCCATACTCTCACGCATCAACGGTAACTCGGTTGATGACTGATGTTACCCACTGACACTGAAATCGACGAAGCCAGTAATACGCTTGCCGATACGATCACTGACGGCTCTTTAAGCGCAGCCCGTCAAGTGCTGCAGGCTATGCACCCGGCTGAAATAGCCGATGCACTCGAATCATTACCGCCCACGCGCCGGCGTGTGCTGTGGAATATCGTCGACCGAGATGTAGAAGGCGAAGTCCTGATGGAGGTGGGCGACGAAGTACGCGAGAGCCTCGTGCGCTTTATGGATGCCGAAGAGTTGCGAGCTGCAACCGGGCAATTGGATCTTGATGACCTTGCTGACTTTGTCCAATCACTGCCTGAGAAGCTGACGCGTGATGTACTTGCTGGCATGGGTAGAACTGATCGCGCACGGCTCGATCAAGTCATGGCCTACCCTGAAGACAGTGCCGGTGGCTTGATGAACCTCGACACGATTACCGTACGAGATGATGTGACGCTGGATGTAGTGCTGCGTTATTTACGGCGACGAGGCGAAATGCCACGTCACACAGACAGACTCTGGGTAACTGATCGTTATGGATACTATCGCGGTGAGTTACCAATAAGGCGCTTGTTGACCGAGTCACTCGACACATTGGTTGGTGATATCAGTCGCACTGATGTCGACCCTTTGCATGCCTTGATGTCCGATAGCGATGTCGCACGAACCTTCGAAGACTATGACCTTGTGTCCGCACCTGTCGTTGACGATAACAAACGCCTTCTAGGGCGTGTCACGATCGATGACGTCGTTGATGTCATTCGCGAGGAAGCCGAGCAATCAGTGATGAGCATGGCTGGCCTGAATCAGGAAGACGACATATTCGCACCCATAGTCAGGAGTGCCAGAAAGCGTGCTATCTGGCTCGGCATCAATCTGCTGACCGCCCTCCTCGCCTCGTGGGTAATCGCGCAATTTGAGGGCACTCTGGAACGGGTGGTAACTCTGGCAGTACTGATGTCCGTGGTACCCAGTATGGGCGGTATCGCTGGCAGTCAAACACTGACCTTGGTGATTCGCGGACAAGCCTTGAATCAAGTCAACCGACGCAATGTACGAACATTGTTGACTCGCGAACTTGGCATTGGCCTGCTTAACGGGTGTTTATGGGCACTTATTGTTGCAGGCTTGGTATGGGCGTGGTTTGGCGATGTCGAGATAGGGTTGATCATCGGCCTGGCACTCATTATCAATATGATTACGTCGGCATATGCTGGAACTATGCTCCCAGTCTTGCTGCGTCGCATGGGTATTGATCCGGCACTCGCTGGCGGAGTGGCATTAACCACCGTGACCGATGTTGTGGGTCTGGTCGCTTTTCTGGGGCTAGCAACCTGGTTGTTGTAAGCCTGAGTATTCGGAAGAATCACTCCCCCTAACGAAAAAAACCCGCGGGGTATGCACCCCGCGGGTCGTTTTGTATAGGTGTAACTTTATTGAAGCTTAATTGCGGCTGGCTCCAACAAGACGGTGTGTGCTGTTTGAAGATATGACCGCTAGTTTCTCAGTCTGGACACAAGCGTACTCGCACGAATCCTGAACTGCATCAAGCATTTTCTGGCTATCGATTGTGAAGCCTTGGAACATGAATCGAGTCTCTGTCCAGGGGCGGTCGAGTTCTGACACGTACATACCGATTTCGAGCTGATTGCGGTGCAACCAACGACTCTCAGGAACGATCCGTGTAGCAACTGCTGCTTGTGGACGTGATTTCTTAGGTGTGGTGACTTTACGCTTCGAAAACATCTTGTCTCTCCGTGTCGGGTAATCCCGATCTAGTTGTTGTGAGAGCCGGTGGGCTGGCTTGGACGTAATTTAAGCGTTGACAACTAACATCGCCACCCATTTGACAGCATTTCGGGAGCTGATTCTCGTTTGAGGGTCGAAATGCGACAAGGCTGAGAACTGCATCTCGTCAAACCTGCGCCGAAGGCTTGACTCAAGACGAATAGCGAGGTGAAAAACCCGATTAAAATCATCAATTCGTCATATTGGTGACGAATTCAAGCACTTAGCCACTGTGTTGGCGACGTTTTCCACGACTTACCCACAATTTGTTCGGTGCTTGTCCTAGTGCTTATGCCCAGCAATTACAACCGTAACCACAACATCTGGTGCATAAATTGTAAAATCACCCCATATATTGTGTTTCCGCATTGACCGAGTTATTGACGCAAAGCTAAACTTCCTCCCCGCACGAACACAGAGTGAGACTCGGTTCACACTCTTTCAGCGGTAAGTCTTTAGTTGGCCTGCGTCTTGAACAGCGTCGACTACACTCAATTACAAGATATAGCGTAGTGAGCACCTCGTAAGCACTATATGTGGTGGTTGCTGTCAAAATTACAAATATGGAGATGCAGGATTAAATGAGCACAGTTGACGTACTGGCCCTGGAAGATGCCGATGCGAAGCACGCCCTTGGTCGTTTGCCGCTACAAGAAACGTCATTAGATATATGGGACAAGAAATATCGTCTTAAGACCAAAGACGGCGATAGTGTTGATCACACCATCAACGACACCTTTGAACGGGTTGCTCGCGCATTAGCCGAGGTAGAGCGTAACGACAACGACCGTAAATATTGGTACGAGCAGTTTGTCTGGGCGCTGGAGCAAGGTGCAATACCGGCTGGACGCATAACCTCGAATGCTGGCGCACTAGAGCATAAGCCGGCCACATCAACCATTAACTGTACGGTTTCAGGCACAGTAGAGGATTCGATGGACGATATCCTTGGCAAGGTCCATGAGGCTGGCCTCACGCTGAAAGCAGGCTGTGGCATTGGATATGACTTCTCGACCCTACGCCCCCATGGCGCTTACGTGTCCGGGGCGGGTGCTTACACCTCAGGTCCACTGTCCTTTATGGATATCTTTGACAAGATGTGCTTCACAGTGTCGTCCGCCGGTGGCCGTCGAGGTGCACAGATGGGCACTTTTGATGTGCGTCATCCAGACGTACTCGAATTCATTAAAGCCAAGCGCGAAGATGGTCGTCTACGCCAGTTCAATTTGTCTTTGCTGATCACCGAAGATTTTATTCAGGCAGTCAAAGCCGATGAACAATGGCAACTAGCCTTCCCGATTCGCCAAAAGGAACTCGACGACGACGATATTTCAGTCGATGACCCAGACCAGGTTGTATGGCGTGACTGGCCCTCGCATAAAGGCGTCGTAGTCAATGATGAAGGTCTGGTTGCCTGCCGCATCTATAGAAAGTTGCCAGCGCGTCGACTGTGGGACTTGATCATGGCGTCGACCTATGACTTTGCAGAGCCCGGTTTTATCCTGATCGATAAAGTCAATGAAATGAACAACAACTGGTTCGACGAAAGTATTCGTGCAACCAATCCCTGTGGCGAACAACCCTTGCCACCCTACGGTGCCTGCCTGCTTGGTTCTGTCAATCTGACTCGTTTTGTCCTCGATCCATTCAGCGATGAAGCGCGGTTTGATTGGGAGCGATTCAACAAGACTGTGGACATCTTTACCCGCATGCTCGACAACGTTGTTGAAATAAACGGTCTGCCACTCGAACAGCAACGCCGCGAAATTCGACGCAAACGTCGTCACGGCATGGGGTACTTAGGCTTGGGTTCTACATTGACCTTGATGGGTCTGAAGTACGGCAGCGAAGCTTCACTGGAATTCACTGAGAAAGTAACTCGTGAACTGGCTGTCACTGGTTGGCGAGCAGGTCTTGCATTGGCTAAGGAAAAAGGTCCTGCGCCAATCATGGATGAAACGTTCTCCGTTACTGGCGAAATGTTACGTCACCGTCCAGAAATGAAGGAAGATGGTTACAAGGTGGGCGATCAGGTTGCAGGACGTGTTCTGCATGCACGTTACAGCCGCTATATGCAGCGTATTGCGGAAGTCGACAAGACGCTGGTGGATGAACTTGCCGAACACGGCGCGCGTTTCACACATCACAGTTCCATTGCACCTACAGGCACCATTTCATTGTCTCTGGCCAACAATGCCAGTAATGGTATAGAGCCGAGTTTTGCACATCACTATTCGCGCAATGTCATCCGTGAAGGACGCAAGACCAAAGAAAAGGTCGATGTGTTTTCGTTTGAACTTCTTGCCTATCAAGCGTTGAAGAACAAGAACGCTATGCCATACGCCACAGAAGTTGAAAATCAGCTGCCAGATTATTTTATCGCAGCTGACGATATTCAACCGAAAGATCATGTCTCTGTTCAGGCTGCCGCACAAAAGTGGATAGATTCCTCCATTTCAAAGACGGCTAATGTCCCGACTAATTTTCCGTTTGAAGAATTCAAGGACATTTACATGTACGCCTATGATCAAGGGCTAAAGGGATGCACAACCTTTCGCTTCAACCCTGAAAATTTCCAGGGTGTTCTGGTCAAGGAAGAAGATCTTGAAAACACCGAGTATCAATTCACACTTGATGATGGATCAATCGTCAATGTGAAGGGCAACGAAGAAATAGAATACGACGGCGAGACACATACGGCCGCAAATCTGTACGACGCCTTGAAAGAAGGCTACTACGGAAAGTTTTAAGGGGCGCTGAGAGCGTTAAAGTCAGACTTACAAAGTTAAAGACACATCATGAAAATTTCTAAGAAGATTGTTGGCTATTCAGTCAACAAACCTAATGACTCTGGCGCTGCTATCGCAGCACCAGTTAGTGAAGCACCAGTATCGAAAACTGCTGATGTAATCCAGATGCATGAGACGCTTGAGCGTCCGCATAAACTGATAGGTTCAACCTATAAACTCAAGACGCCTGAGCATGTGTCGTCGCATGCGATGTACATAACCGTCAATGACATCATTCTCAACGAAGGCACAGAGCACGAGCTTCGACGCCCGTTTGAAGTATTCATCAACTCGAAGAACCTTGAACACTACCAGTGGATTGTCGCACTCACATTGATCATGTCTGCGGTGTTCCGAAAAGGTGGTGATATTACTTTTCTTGTCGATGAGCTTCGATCGGTATTCGATCCGCGAGGTGGCTACTGGAACAAGGGCAAGTACAGTCCTTCAATTGTCGCTGAAATTGGAGATGTCATCGAACGGCATCTTATTGATATCGGCATGCTCAAAGGTCCTGAAATGGATGAGCATCAAAAACAACTGATCGCTGATAAAAAGGCCGAGTTAGAGTCCAAGTCTGCAGATACTAATAATGCTGGTAATGAACAGACTGATAAAAATGACGGTGCAGAATCCTGGGCGAGCAATGCAACACTTTGCGCCAAGTGCAACAACAAGTCGGTCGTGCTGCTTGATGGTTGTCAAACCTGCATGACTTGTGGCGATTCCAAGTGTGGCTAAGTCCATGAAATGTCGTGCCTGCCAATCGACGATGTTGCTGGATCGCTGTGAAGCCGGGTCAAATGCTACCGCTTGCTGGCACCGTTGCCCAAACTGCAAGACGGTGCGCATGACCAGCGAACTGTCAGATAATTCTGTGCGTGGCAATAATATGAACGATAACAAGGCGTATGCTATGGACGCCGAATTCTCCGGCAGCTACAACGAGTCTTATATCGTCGCATGAGTGAATTACAACTGTCGGCCAAGCTGGTCGACGAGATGCGTGCTGTGATCCAGCAGCATGATCCGGCCGCCACCGACCCTGGCGTTGCCTCCCAGTATCTGTGTGCCGTGGTGGGATTCATGCTCGGCCAGGAAGACATGCCCGCTGAGCAAAAAGCCGATGTGCTTGAGCAGCTCGGCGCGTTCATGAAACACGTCGCTGATGATGTCGACAAGCAACGACAAGCAGCAGCACCTCCCCCGCCTCCGCAAGAGGCATTTGGCATCTGGAAACCCAAGTCATGAGTACTGCAACCGCCCGTCATATTCTGGTTGATTCCGAATCGAAGTGTCAGACGCTGATCGATGAGATCAAGGCTGGCGCTGATTTCGGCGATGTCGCAAAAGCCAATAGCAGTTGTCCATCAAGCCGTGATGGCGGCAGTCTTGGTTCTTTTGGGCGTGGCCAAATGGTTCCCGAATTCGATACTGCTTGTTTTGAAGGACCTGTTGGCGAAGTTCAAGGCCCAATCAAAACTGATTTTGGTTATCACATTGTTGAAGTAACAGCGCGAAGCTGAATTCTTCTGCTACTTTTCTATAGGTGGCACAAGATGATTTCTCACAATTAATCGAACGATTGAAGCCAGCCATTGAGCTGGCTGATACTCAATGGCGTTCGCTTCTCGAATCCAGCCTGTCTAGCGGCGCTCTCGCTGGTGGGTTAGTAGGGGGAGCTGTCGTGTTCGGCTCTTTTCTCTTGTTTCGTCGCTACAAGCGTGGGACAAGAATTGGAACACGATTACAAAAGACCCTAGATGCGTTACCCGATGCGGTGGCTTTGTTCAATCCCAAAGGCCAACTGACTGCGCTGAATCACAAGCTGCAAAAGTTGATGCCCTTGGAAATTGAATCGTCGGCTTTTCCTGACACAACGACGAGTGATCTCTACGCCCAGATATCGCCCGATAATGTTGCAATAGAGCGTGCCCGAAATCGTGCACGAGAGGCACTCGAAGATCCAAACGCGACACTGAACTTTGAGGTGCCTAGTTACGGACGTCGTGCCTTGTTGGTTAAGGAACGCATCACCGAAACCGGAGGTGTCGCAATCTCCGTTCACGGTAGCCCGATGTACAACGGGCCGGCGATGAATGATCCACTGACCGCCTTGCCTAACCGCACGAGCCTGGTCAATGCCCTGGCAAGGCGCTGCAGCCGCACGCGCAATGAACTTGCATTGCTGATCGTCGATCTTCGTAGCTTTCGTCAAATCAACGATACCTACGGTCGTGCAGCCGGTGATGAACTGTTGAAACAAACGGCTATCTGCCTGCAGCACTGTATGCCGGATGACGCGCTGATAGCTCGCACAGCCGGTGACGAATTCGCCGTACTACTGGAATCAAATCTGGATCGGCTCGGCATCGAAAAGCGGGTGACTCGGTTCTTGAGCACCCTTCGCGCCGGGCTAAATGTCAGCAAGATGAACGTACCGGTTCGTGCCAGCGTAGGCATTGCATACGCACCAGAACACGGGAATACCGTGTCTACTCTGTTGAAATCTGCAGACAGTGCCTGTGCGCATGCGAAGCGGGTAGGCAACAATACGCTTGTCGTCTTCAATTCAAGCCAGCAACAAGAAGCAAAGCGTCGTCACCAGTTGGAAATAGGCTTACAGCAGGCGGTCGAGAAAAACGAACTATCACTGCAGTACCAACCTCAGATTGATATCAAATCCATGATGACTTGCGGCATGGAAGCCCTGTTGCGCTGGAAGAGCGCAGAATACGGAAGAGTCTCTCCGGCGGACTTCATTCCGATTGCCGAACAAACCGGCATCATCAACCATCTCGGATCCTGGGTCTTGCGCCAGGCAGTTCAGGACTATCAGCGACTCGCTCGATTTGGCACATCGCCCGCCATGTTGTCAGTCAATCTGTCCAGAAAGCAGTTTGACAATGGCCGAATCGTGCATGAAATTGAAGACTTACTGACAAAGACCAACTTCAACCCGAACAAGCTGTGCCTGGAAATCACTGAAACCGCGTTGTTCAGTGACTCATCAAAACTACGACAAATCCTGCACGATCTGAATTCACTCGGCACCCGCATCGCGATCGACGACTTTGGTGTTGGCTACTCATCACTACTCGAACTCAGAGACTTCCCCATCAGCGAAGTGAAGATAGACAGAGCATTTGTGTCTGATATCGCAACAAACGCCAACAGTCAGGACATTATCGAGGCGATTGTCAGTATTTCGCGCAGTATCGGCGCAGAGGTGGTCGCCGAAGGCATCGAAAATCAGGAGCAGTTTGATGTAGTTACTGAACTCGGTTGTGACCGTGCTCAAGGCTACTATCTGTGCGTGCCTATGCCTGCAACCACATTTCCGGATGTTGTGTTAAGCGCTTAAGTAATAACCTAGCCAAATAAAATCGGCTACCTGTCCATACAGACATCTTCATGTTCACGATGCAATTGCTTTAGAATCCTCTTCGCGGCGGAATCTGGAGCAATGTGTGTCGAGTCAAGATGTGTCGAACAAGTCAGGTGTTGAACTCAAAGGTGGCATGTACACCTTCATGTCGCTCAAGCTTCAAACTGGGGATATGCAGGCCATTGATCGTGCGATTGCCGACAAGGTTCAGCAAGCCCCTGGTTTTTTCAAAGATACGCCTGTCGTTGTTGACCTAACCGAGCTTGAGCAGAATGAGGTAACGCTCGATACAAAAGCGCTGTTGGACTGCATAAAAAAGCATGCTTTGGTGCCTATTGTTGCGAGTTTTAGTAACAAATCTTCACCGCTAGCGGAGTCAATCGCGATACCATTGATCGAGGGTAGCGTTAAGCGATCCAGCAAGGGTGAGAAGCAAACATCGGCATCCACTAAGGATGATGATACAGGCGGCAACAAGACCGCCAAATCAAAAGCTGATGCAAGTCTTGTCGAAGGGCGAAATGAGGCTCGGCAATCCGCCGAGGTCGAATACATCGTCAAATCGCCCATGCTGGTCACCAAACCGGTGCGCTCCGGGCAACAGATATACGCCCGTGAAACGGATCTCATCATCATGGGCCAGGTAAGCCCCGGTGCCGAGGTTATCGCTGACAACAATATTCATATATACGGCCCGCTACGAGGCCGGGCTTTATGCGGAGTTTCGGGGAACACGAACACACGCATTTTTTGCCAGTCGCTGGAAGCAGAACTGGTGTCAGTAGCGGGTAACTACCGCATGCTGGAAACCATTCCAGCGGAATTGCGCGGCAAACCTGCGCAGATCTGGCTGGATAAAGACAGGCTCAATATAGAGCCGCTGTAACAACATCAATTTGGGAGTGCGAGCTTGACCAAGACAATCGTTGTAACCTCAGGCAAAGGTGGGGTCGGCAAGACGACCACCAGCGCCTCCATTGCCACGGGCCTCGCCAAACGAGGCTACAAAACTGTGGTTATCGATTTCGACGTAGGCCTGCGCAATCTGGACCTGATCATGGGTTGCGAGCGGCGCGTTGTCTATGACCTGGTCAATCTGGTCAATCAGGAATCCAGCCTGCACCAGACTCTGATCAAAGACAAACGAATCGACAACCTCTACATCCTGCCTGCCTCGCAGACGCGGGATAAAGACGCGCTCAGCATCGAGGGTATCGCCCGCGTCATGCACAAGCTGAAAAAGAGCGAATTTGACTACATCATCTGCGACTCACCCGCAGGTATTGAGAAAGGCGCCAAGATGGCACTTTATTTCGCTGATGAAGCAGTGATCACTACCAACCCGGAAGTCTCGTCAGTGCGCGACTCAGATCGCATCCTGGGCATCCTGCAAAGCGAATCAAAACGCTCCAAGATGAACGAAGACCCAGTCAAGGAACATCTACTGATCACGCGGTACAACCCGTCACGCGTTAAGGATGGGCAGATGCTCAGTGTCGATGACATTGTCGATCTCCTGGCCATCCCGTTGCTTGGCATCATTCCGGAATCAACGTCAGTACTCGAATCCTCGAACGCTGGCAAGCCGGTCATCCTCGACGAAGACAGTGAAGCGGGGCAGGCTTACGCCGATGCCATCGATCGCCTGCTCGGCGAGTCTAAGCCACATCGCTTTATGGACGCCAAGAAAAAAGGCATCCTGTCGCGACTCTTCGGGTAAACGCCATGGGATTCTTCAAATTCTTTCGCTCAAAGACTGAAGACACATCGGCCCAAGTGGCCAAGGATCGTCTGCAAGTCCTGATCGCGCATGAACGAACCGGCCGTGATGGCCCGGATTACCTACCAATGCTTAAGCAGGACATCCTCAACGTCATCAAGAAATATGTGGCTGTGGGTGATGACGCCTTGTCCGTCCAGCTTGAGGCTCAAGGTGATTGCGACGTCCTCGAACTGAATATCACCTTGCCTGAAGATGCAGATAGCGGTAACAAACCGTCCGCGGAGGCAAAAAAACGCGCCGCTGAACGTCGCGGCAAAGATCCAGTCACCTGAAAAGTGATTTACCGACCATCAGCGCGACGCTGATGGTCGGCCCAGCAAGCAAAAGGACGTCAAATCTCCGCGCCGGATAGCGCACTATTCCGCAGAATTACCTGCCAAACGCCCATCTATCGCCTGTTTTTACAACGATCTCGCATTCGAGCGTTAGAAACTGTTGCAAAAAAACCACTTGAATCGAAAATCAGGTTATTCTTGGCTTTCTTGCTAGCCAAGTGTTGTTTCTGTTCTACACTGTAAAACGTGCGGTGCCGCTGCCTCTCGTCCTGTCTTTCAATTACGCAACTTTTTGTTGCATTATTCAGACACGCTGACTAGAGTTGCTGCGCTGAAACACACAAATATACAGATTTCACAGCAAATATCTGATTGGAGAAAAACTTTATGAAATTTACTAAGACAGCTGTCGCGTTAGCAATCGCAGGTATTGCCTCAGCTCCCATGATTGCTTCTGCCGACACAACTTTGTCCGGTGCAGTTCAGATTCAGTTGAACGGTGATGACAGCGACGGCTCTGCTGGCGACCCAACCATCAACGCTGATGATGTTCTCTTCGGAATCGCCACTAGCCACCAGATCAACGGTGGTGCAACTGGTTACGGTAGCCTGCGAGTTGACATGAACCGCCTTTCTAACGAAGGTCGTTCAACATTCGATCCAGGTACTCCAGGTAACGACGAAGATGATACTGAAGTAACTACTTTGGGTTCAGCTGACTCTGTTTATGTCGGCATCAAAGGTGGTTTCGGTGACTTCCGCTTCGGTGAAATCCCTAATGCGGTTGAATACGGCCAGGTTGCTAACGACATCTTCGACGTCGCTGGCGAAATCAATGGCGGTATAAGCTATGTCGGTACTTTCGGCCCAGTTGGTCTGATCGCTAACTTCTCACCGGAAAACAACTCTGATGCAGTCGGCGTTGGTGCAAAATTTGGCCTGGGCGGTTTCAGCATTGGCGTGGGTACGGAAAGCCGATTTGACGCGGATGAAGGTCCTCTAGGGGTTGATGGTAATCCTGTAGGTGACGATGTCACCTCTACCGCAGTTGGTGTAGGTTTCGCATTTGCAGGTGCTTCAATCAACGCCCACTTCTGGACTCAAGACGCCGCTGGTGATCCCGAGTCATTCTCAGTTCAAGCTGGATATGGATTTGGTGGCGTTTCAGCAACACTGACTTTCTCTACTCTTGAAGATGATCTTGGTGGTGACAACGATGCTATCCGTCTTGACCTGGGCTACGGCCTCGGTGGCGGCATGGATATCAGTGCACGTGTCACAACAGAAAATGACAATGCTGCTAACACTGATGCAACAAGCTAGCGTGTCAAGCTCAGCAAATCTTTCTAAGCTGAGTTAGCTAAAGTACGAAAAAAGCCCTTCTTTCGAAGGGCTTTTTTTTGTCTAAAAATTAGTACTTTGAGTATGCTAAAAACTCGATACATCAAGGTTATTCAATACAAATCGAACACCACTCACGTTGTTAGCGACTCGTTCAGCCTCATATCTGACAGCGTCATTACTGACAAAACCAGACAGGGTTATAGAGTCATCATTAGGTGAACTCACCTGAATGCGCTCTTGCGCTGTTTGAGCGTTATTACGAAGCGCCTGTCTGACAAGATGTGAAAGCTGTGCCGTGTCATTTGTCGGCTCAAAGATACTGACATTTCCGGATTCCCCATCCTTGAATATCGGCTCACCGTTAATACTGCATGAGCTGATTCCCAACACCAGGCACCCCATTAATAAAATTCGAATCACACTAATCCCCTCTTTCCACGAAATCGCACACAACCGCAGTTTAGCGAATGTTAGTCACTCACTCCAGCTTCAGATCCAGCAACTGTAACTCACTGTAGAGATGATCGATTTCATGTCGGGCGACTCGTTGGCTAATGTAGTAGCGGGCAACCGGTAACTCTTCTCGCTCGATCCCGATGGGTGCTTGTCTGACAAAGCGTCCATCTGCAGCCAAAACCGCCGAAGTTTCATGCAAAAGTTCATTAGCCAAGTCTTGAGCACATTCAACAAAGAAATCGAGATCGCTGCTGTACATCAAGTCGTGCCACAGGACATCAGCGCCTTTTCGCTTTATCGATAAGAATATCAGGGCCTGTCTGTCTTGAGTTTCCAGCAACAAGGGCACCAAAGGCAATCCTTGCATGTCATCAAGCAACCGCTGTTGCTCCGGGACAACACGCTTGCGAACCGTTTTTGCATCATCCGTAACCGTCAGACCAGAATCTTTATTAACTGTCTTACGCCAGATATAGCGATGATCCTCCAGCACTCTAAAGCCAAGCGCCTCAACGATACCTAATGGTTTTTTGGAGTTTGTCAGCGTTGCGTAGGTCAGGTCTGGGTCTTCAATGGCAGAAACAAGCATTTTTTTGCCAAGGCCCTGACCTCTTAAGGATTTATCCAGATACCAGGAACTCATACTGACAATGCGCTCTCTTCTTAACCCCTGCCTCGCATCACCAACCAGCCGGTCGGCGTAAATCATGCCGCAGTAGCCCAATACCTCGCCATTGGATTCAACCACGCGCCCAAAATCCGGTTTATCGCTGAACCATTGATAGTCCATCAGCTGGCGCCAACGATCGACAGGAATTCTTGAGTTCATTTTGCTATGCAGCAACGAACAGATCGCGTCGGCATCCCGGTACTCTGCAGCTCTAACGAAGGCCTTGTTCATAATGTCATGCAAATAGTTCTTTAGGCGAAAGCCACTCTGCAGCGGCGTGTTGGTCAATGGTTTCGGCCAAACGGATACAAAACTCCCATCCAGCCTCATCGAGGTCAATGTGGTGAGTCAACAAACCCGTTGGTTCCGTGGCATCAACTGAGCCTGCTCGCCTGTCTTGCAAGTGTTCGATCAATTGATTAATTGATTTGGTTTCTCCTCTGAATCGAGGACCGGACTTCCAGTTAATCGGATCGCAATGTGCATTGACGATAGTCAGACCTTTTTCAGAATTAAGCTCTTTGCGCGCACCAAAGGCCGAGACACCTTTATAACCTCGTGCAGCTATTGGCTTAAGGAGTTCATCAGCAATACGGTTCCAGGGTGGGACGATGACTGGCAAAAAATTCAAATCAAAATATTTGTCCATTCGCTCGCGCCCCGCATCAAGGTCTGCCATGACCACGTCCAGATCCCTGTGCAGCCCGAGTTCCCATGCCCCCAGACCTTGCCCTCTTGGCGCATGGTTTATATGAGCATATCCATGTTGAGCGACATAAACATGAGGCGCAGTTATAAGCGCTTGCGCTAATGTCTCCTCAAGGCGCGTCGGTATGACCGCTAGCAGAAGCCCGGCCTGCGATGAGATGTCAATCAATCGATCAAGCTTTGGCCCGGGTGCGACTGCATCATCGTCACGCCACCAAAAGCTCGCTATACGACCATTCGAGGACCAAGCTTCTAACTCTGCATCGAGTAAAGCCCAGGCATTCGCAGAATCAGTATCGACACCTACCCCTTGCATTGAAGTACCACCAATCAACCGCCCTCAGTTTGGCTGAATGATCTGGTCACCCAGCGATGCCATGACTCTGGACATTGTCCCTGGAAATGACGTCATCAAATTCTGGAAACTCTCTCTGGTTATCTGCAGGGCTTTAACATCATCGATGGCAACAGCTGTTGTAGTTCTGGGGTCATCGCTGAACAATGCCAAATAGCCAATAATGGAATACTGCTCAACATCGCAGGTTCTGACAATGCCACCGTCTACTAGCTCATAAACATCAACGTCACCCGACAAGATCACATAACCCGATGTAGCCGGCCCCCCTTCACTGAATAAAGTCTGGCCACGTTTAAAAAAAATACGGTCAGATGCAAAAGCCAGTAGTTTTAATTTGTCAGGTTCGACGCCTCCGAACAACGGTATATTGCGTAGAATATTCAGCTCGTCTTCCAACGTCATTTCTTTTGTCATTGGTTTAACCCGATTACCTGTTTCAATCCTTAGCTGGCGCATCACTGACCGTTAAGGATCTGTCATTTAATTTGTCTTCAACGACTACTTTGTCCTTCAACTTAACACTACGGTCAAAATATTTGCTATTGATCTCTGACGATAGCACCCAGACAACACCCGCCGACTCATTTTTATCATTCAAGAATCTCAAGGTGTTTTCAACAATTTTTGCTTGCTGGCTTTGATCCAATCCAGACACTGGACAATTGAATATGTAGTAGTCGGATCGGCGTATCAATGCGCGACAAAAATTGAGCTTTTGCCGCTGTGCGGTTGTCAAACGTCGCCCAGCAGGGCCAACATTGTAGTTCAGTCCAACCGAGTAAATGCTTTCGTATAAATCGGGGCGACTTTCCAACAATGGACCAATAACCGACTGAAGTTGACGACCTACATCCTGAAATCGACGGTCAACCTTACCAAACACAATGTTGTCGAGTAAATTGGCAGATGGCAGAAATTTGTCTCGATCGTACATGTCTATGCCAGCTTTCAACCTCTCGGGCATATTCTCATGTAGTAATTTTCTTGTATCGACAATCTCTTGCATCAATTCCTCATCCAGCAGACCAAAGCGATACTGTTGTTCGTTATAACTAAAACCCAAATTTATCCAGGTGTAACGCTCATCAATACTGAGTGAATCGAAGTTAACGTCACTGGTTCGCCGGTAAGTACTGCGAAATTGAGAAATTCCACCTGATCCTAAATACTCAAGACGGTCGAAGAAAGGATGATCATCCGGCAGGCTACGAAACAATTCACGAGAGTTCTTGGCAATTGCCAATCCCATTTTAAAAAGCTTTTTATCGAGTCCAGATTGACTCAATATTTCTCGAAAATACTCATGCCCTTCACCAATGTCCTCTTCTGTCGATGGACCAATACCAAATAGAATGTTGTCCAGAACGATCGCTTGATCATTGTATTCATCTATATCAAATGGCACTATCAAGTCGCTTAGGTTCTGCTCTTGCAAAGATGTATGTACCGCTTTACGTAAATCAACTATTTTTTCTGCAAGCCCTGGCTCAGCACTTTCGTCAATTTTCGAATGCATGGCAAAGTCAAAAACATCTTCTGACAGCTGTGCCACCCTCAATACACGCCGCATAGCTTCCACGCTTACCGAAGAATCTGCTTTGGTCAAACCATTAACGTAAGCGGTATCAATCCAACTGCTGTTGAGATCGAATGTCGGATTTCCACTACGCAAAGATTCTTTAAGCTCCCACTCTCGTCGAGTCGCATCAGCACCTGAATACTTCACATCTTTGAGTGGGCTGTTTTTCAATCCATAAAGCAGGTTGTCCTTTAATGAACCCGAGAAAAAGAATGCATCAGATGACGCATAAGTGATTCTGCGTCCAGTGATGGACTCTGGCAACTTCAGAATGTCGTCATTCCCTGCACTGACCCTGCCCTTTGCAGGCCTGGTGATACCCGCAAAGGCCTCTGCCAGAATATTTGCTCCACTGTATGCATCTCCGACCACTGCCGCCCTTTGACCAGCATCAATAGCCAGCGATACCTGCTCCAACGTTGTCGACCCACCTTCATCCTCCATTGTTATATTCATAGCGCTTAACGGAGAACCAAGTGGTGCGCTTGCCAAGGTAGGAATCGCTTGCGCTCCAGGTTTGATCAGTTCGTCAACGTCAAACTGCTCGACCAGTTGCTCATATTTGACCTGGACATCCTGCCTTGCCAGATCCCAATCAATAAATTGTTTTAATGGACCTGGCAATTCCTTATAAGCTGCGATCACGGCCACCAGCTGACCGACATCCAAACTACCTTTGATAGCCAGATAACCACCTATCAAATAAAATAAAAAAGGCGTTAACTGCGCGAGAAAATTATTCAGAAACTTGATTTTAAATTTTCGTGTATAAATTTCATAGCGAATCCTGAATAACTTGCCAAGCCGCTGGCCAACATCTGCCCGTTCATAGTTAGACGTATCGTTAGCATGGATTGCCTCAATACCTTCAACAATTTCTGTCACCCGTCCGGCAAGATGTCTAGCATTAACCTGTCTTTCACGCCCAAGAACCAGCAGCCTCCTACGTAAGCGAGGGATGATAATCATCTGCATCGCGGCCATGAACAGCGCAACCATTCCAAGCCAGAAATTCTGAACAAATATAAAACCCAGTGCCGTTAACGCTTGCCCGCCCAGCAACAACGGTTGTACAAACGCCTCTGATGTAAAACCACCAAGTGGCTCTACTTCATCTTTAACCATGCTGGAGATTTCCCCACCTTTAACACGTTTGAATTCACGTGGCAGAAATCGCAAGATTCGATCTATCAATTCAAAACGAATACGTCGTAGTAATCGCTCACCCAATAAGCCTTTATAAGTGTTGATATAGTATTTGAATAGTCCATTGATGATGACGAGCATCAAAAAGGCAAAGCTCAGTACACACAAGGTCTCAATACGATCCAACTCGAAGCCCAGGAAGGACTGTGTTGATTCAGGTGATTCAAATCCGCCTCCTATTATTGGTCCGTTGATCAGCAGCTTAGGCAAATCAAACGCCAAGTAGTAAGGAATCATCGACAACAGAACTGCACACATGATCCAGATTTGTTCTCGGGATGTGTGGTTCCAGATATATCGAGTAAAACTGGTTTCCATTGCTTGTTTGGATTCTGCCACTGGCGAACTAGACTTTTGTTCGTCTCAAGGAGATTAGATTCTTTAGGACTACTGCAGTTCCGTTTGCACCATCAATACTTAGTTTCGACCCGACCGAAGGAGTTTCATGGGACAAGGCCTGACGAACGGCTGTCACAAATTTCTCACCGCCCAAGACCTCGTCTGAGAGGGTATCTTCGGACAGCACAGAGGCAAGCCCCAGTTGACTCAGGCGGGCTGCACGGTCGGCCTGCTCCGTTTCTCCCTGTGAGCTAAACGGGAGGAGCAATGCGCGGCAGCCGGCCTGCAATACATCGCTGACCGTATTGTATCCAGCCTGTGAAACGGACAATCTCGCGTTGGCAAGCAAACCTGTGAAATCGTGACGGAATCGTTCTACAGAGACGTTGTCAGGTGCATTGGCACTGATGGCATCAAATTCATTTTGCGGCAAATACGGCCCAGTGATGACACACCAAGAGTCAACTTCCGGGAGCAGTGGCGCAGCTTTTAGTGAAGCCTGCAATAAATTCGCACCAACCGCACCACCACCAGCGGAGACAACAACATCAAACGCATCTGACGAGGCTTTTGGCGGTGGGTCACAAACTAATCCGGTGTAAGCAATTTTTTCAGAAATTTGATCGGCAAAAGGAAATGTATCTTCAAGCCTCACAAGGCTCGGATCACCATGCACCAACACTTTGTCGAAGTGTTGATTCACAAGCTTTGCTGTCTCTTCATCCCTACCAGCTTTGCGACCCTTTTGTAAAACATCACGAATTGACGTGACGACTAAGGGTTTCGGTACGCTCGCTTCCGCAGCCTCGATCAATGGCAATAGTTCAAACCGAAGCTGACGCCGACCAAAAGGAAAGGCCTCTAATATAAGAATATCCGGACGACTTGAATGAAATGCATCAAGCAAACGTTCAGCACGATCCCTCTTGAACGCATCATCAACGACAAGCCCATCTTTATTTACCAACTCACTGAAATTCCCATCTCGCACAGCCAGAGGTGGTAACGCGATCTGTGCAACCCCAGATGGTTCGAACCCTGAAACTGGTAGGCCTCCGGTAACCAAGGTCACCAGAAATCCATTGTCACGTAGCGCGAGCACGATTCGACGAGCCCGCATTAAATGTCCAATACCCAACAAGTGCTGAACATAGAACATGATCCGAACTTGTTGAGAATTCGCCATCAGCTTGCTTTCTGCCATTCACCTTCAAACAACTGAACCAGTTGCGCAATGCTGCTGTGGTAGTCGAAAGTACTTCTGACTTTCGCTTGTGCAGCCTCACCCAGCTTGTCACGAAGCTCTGGAAACTCGATAGCGCGAATCAATGCTTCGCTTAAAGCTTCCGAATTTTCCGGCTCAACCAAGAGACCATTACCGTCATCAAAAAATTCTGGGATACCCGATATTCGTGTTGAGATGCAGGTGAGACCCTGGCTAGCCGCCTCCAGCAGTACATTGGGTAATCCATCGCGATCACCATCAGACGTAATTCGGCAAGCCAACGCAAATACATCAGCTTTTTGATAGTTTGCCAACACCTGTGTCTGATCGATTGCACCCAACCAGCTAATGCGGTCCGCGATCTCGAGTTGCTGTGCGAGGTCTTGCAATACCGATAATTCATCTCCTCCGCCTATATGCACGAAACGCCAATGCAGAGTCATTGGTAAAGCTGCCAGTGCTTGAAGAAGCACATCAAATCCTTTTTTCTTGACTGCCCGCCCTACGCTGAGAATAACAATTGGGTCATCACTATCCAAACCATTACGACTAGCGCTGATTCGATCAAAAGGTGGAAAACGCTTCAGATCAAGTCCGTGGTAGCTTAAATGAACACGTGATGCATCGGGGGATAGAGACCGCAGATGTTCGTAGCCAACACGAGTACAGGTGACTGCCCACTGAACATCATCCAGTTTTTCCTGAAGTTCCCAATCAGGTGATGTCCAGATGTCCTTGGCATGCGCTGAAACGGTCCACGGTACCTCTCGAATCATACTGGCATAGCGTGCTACCGAAGCGGGCGTATGCAAAAAGTGAGCATGCAACCACTCTGTACCATCGGGCCACTCTGCAGCGAGCACCGTAGCCTGAGCAAAACGTCTGGCACGATTACGTGAAATATCACGAGAAAAATCTGCCAGAAACTTTCGCAGTGCTTTACCAAAGCCAGGCATTCTCATACTTGATATCAGTCCTCGTAGAACGCGCAGCAAGGACTTATGGGTGTACTCGGGCAGATAAAGAACGTTAGCCTGTATTTCATCATGAACAGCATGATGCGTTTTATCTGTTGGATGTCGCAGTGAGACTATAGAGAGTTCGATTCCAGCCTTTTCAAGACCTAGTATTTCCTGTGCGATGAAGGTTTCAGATAGCCGAGGGTATCCCTTTAACACGACCGCGACTTTACGACGATGCTTTATCTGATCTATCAAGTGGATAGCGCTTTCGCTTTCTTCGACATCTGACCATCAACTTTATTGTCTTTGGCGTCCAACAATTCACCAACAATCCGCGACACATTCTCGAGACCATCCAATGCCACATTTACTGCGCGTTCGGAGGGTTTTTGTTTTTCCGGTAACGTTCTCAAGGCCGCGCTCATTTTCTCCGGATTTTCAGCCTCATCAGGTAGCAACATATCAACCAAACCCAAGGCTGCGGCTCTCTGTGTCCGCAGAAGTTGCTCTTCACGCGGAATGGTTCTAGGAATAATCAGAGCTGGTTTATCAAATGAGAGGATTTCACAAAATGTATTGTAACCCCCCATCGAAACAACCGCCTTGGCACTGGCAATGAGTTCCTCCATGCGAGAATCGAAATCGATGACTTCCACATTAGCCAGTTTGTCGCCCTTGGCAAGAAACTCACTTCGCTCTTTGCCAGGCATATAAGGCCCAAGTACTACGAGAGTCTTGTGCTGAAGCTCTGGATCTTTTTCGTAAGCTGCCATAACACAGCGGATCAGCGCGACTCCGTCCCCTCCACCACCTGTGGTAATGAGGATATAGTCACCCTGCTGTTTATGGGTTGATAGCTCATCGTGTAAGGCTTGTCGTTTCAGAAACCCAACAAATTCAATTCTGTTACGCATATCTCGAGGAATATTCATTCCAATCATTGGATTATAAAAATTCTCGGGACCGTAAACCCATATGTGATCGTATGTATTATCTATCTTGCGAATCAGATCTTTTCGCTTCCATTCAGCTGCCAACAATTTGGGCGAATCCATAACGTCGCGCAAACCTAGTATGAGCGTTGTATTGAGCGTTTTAAGATACTCAAGAGTGTCGCTTATTTCACCCTTAAGGCCCATCGGCTCTTTATCCACAATAAAGATATCAGGCTTAAATGATTCAGCAGTGTGGCGTATGATCAATTTCCGCATTCTGATCGTTTCGCTCAGATCGATGTGTTTATCTAGCGATGTGTATTCGCCATTGCGAAGTTTTATAACACTTGGAATCTTGACGAAATCAACACGCGCACGAAAGTCAAAGGCACCTGCAATGGCAGAACCAGAGATGATCAAAATACTGAGACCGCTATAGTTTTCAACCAAGGCATGAGCAATGGTTCGACAGCGGCGTAAGTGCCCAAGACCAAACGTATCGTGACTGTACATGAGGATCCGAGCCCCATCCAGCTGGGTCATCGGAACCGCCTTCTCGGCATCAGTCGGACACATCACTTATACGGGTCCGCAGCATCTCGTAATCCATCCCCGAGAAAGTTAAATGCCAATATAACCAAAATCACTGGTATGACCGGAAACAGCAACCATGGATACAGCGCGATGATGTTGATACTTCGCGCCTCCGTCAACAGGATGCCCCAACTGGTGATCGGCGGGCGCAATCCAATGCCTAAAAAGCTCAATGCGGTTTCACCGAGAATCATACCGGGCACGGTCAAGGTCGCGCTAGCAATAAGATGAGACATGAATCCGGGTATCAAGTGCCGACGAATCACTCGCCCACCTTTAGCACCCAGTAGCTGCGCCGCGACTACATAATCTTCTTCGCGAAGCGACAACAATTTTGAACGTACGGCTCTTGCCAAACCTGTCCAATCCAACAAACTGAGAATGACTGTAATGCCCACGTATACCAACAACGGGCTCCATGTCAGCGGAATGATAGTAGCCAGCGCCATCCACAAAGGAATACTGGGAATTGATTGCAACACTTCAGTTACGCGTTGCACGAGCATGTCAAACACGCCACCACGGTAACCTGCTAAACCACCGATGATAACGCCAAGAAAGAAGCTCAACATGACACCGAATATTCCAATCGTCAATGATATTCGAGCGCCATAAATTGTCCGCGACAACACGTCGCGCCCAAGACGATCCGTACCCAGTAAAAACAAATGCCCACCTTCTGCAGGGCAGAACAGATGAAAATCTGATTCGAAAAGGTTCCAGAATTTATAGGAGTCACCACGGCAAAAAAATCTTATCGGCTGAATATCAGATCGATCATCAGAGTATTCACGGCGAAGCGTAACCATGTTCAGCTTCATCGTTTGGCCATAGGTGTAAGGCCGAACTAAACTGCCATCACGGAAAATATGTACCGAGGCAGGCGGTGCATAGATGAACTCAGTCTCGCGGGTATGGAGGTTATAGGGTGCCAGAAACTCGCTGATCAAAATGGACAAATAAACCAGAACGAGAAAGATGCCAGATACCAGAGCGAGTTTATGCTGGCGGAAATACCACCACATCAGCTTCCGCTGAGACGCATGTGCCAAGGGACCTTCAATACTGGCGTCCCGCTCGATACTGTTGGGATCGTAGGCTTCAGCTGATACATAGTGCGGAAGCGGCGCACCTGGTTCCGGAAGCGGTGAACTCATCTGTGTCGCCCTTCACCAAATCGAATACGCGGATCAAGCAAGGCCAAAGCAATATCCGACACAAGCACTCCTATCACCGTCAGGAACGCCAGAAACATAAGAAATGACCCCGCAAGATACATGTCCTGACTTTGCAAAGCCTGAATCAACATTGGACCAGTCGTCTCAAGTGACAAGACTATCGCCGTTACTTCAGCTCCTGAAATAACAGCTGGCAATATCGATCCAATATCAGAGATGAAAAAATTCAATGCCATGCGCAGTGGATACTTTGTTAAGACGCGCAGCGGTTTCAAACCTTTTGAACGAGCGGTGACTACATATTGTTTTTTAAGTTCATCAAGAAGATTGGCGCGCAGACGCCGTACCATAGCCGCAGTACCCGCAGTACCAATGATAAGCACGGGTATCCAGAGATGCTCAAGGATTGAAACGAATTTATCCCAGGACATCGGTTGATTAAAATATTCGCGATCCATCAGATGCCCGATGGAGGTACCAAACCAGACATTCGCCAGATACATCATGACTAGCGCCAATATAAAATTTGGCACGGCAATACCGATCATACCTAGAAAGGTCAGCCCATAGTCCCCCCAACTATATTGATGGGTCGCTGAATAAAGCCCTATGGGGAAGGCAATCAACCAAGTAAATGCGATGGTAACAACTGACACCAGAATGGTTAACCAGAGCCTCTCACCAACCACTTCGTTAACAGGCAATCGGTATTCGAAGGAGTAACCGAAATCTCCAACGAACATGCCACCAAGCCAATGAAAGTAGCGAACAATCATCGGCTTGTCGAAGCCATAACGTTGCTTCAATTCTTCGATCTCTGCGAGGTCCGCAGATTCACCCATCGCCTTCAACTCTGCTATGTGGCTTTCAAAGTAATCGCCGGGTGGCAACTCAATGATGATGAACACCAATGCGGAGATGATCAGCAACGTCGGGATCATGGTGATGATCCGCCATAGGATATAGCGGAGCATCGCTAGCCCTCGTTCTCAAGCCAAAAGGTGTCTGGCATATACACGCCCATATAACTGGTTGGCGCGAAACCATACAAGCCGGAATCAGGAATATTCCGCAAACGCCTGATACGCGCTATTGGTTGCAAGCCACCATTGACGGTACCAATCGAAAAAACCTGATCAGCATGTATTGCCAGCATCCGAGCCCAGATATCTGCTCTTTGCTCAGTGCTGGTGGAAAGCTTCCAGTCGTTGTGGAGTGCGGCAAGCTCTTTGACCTTCGGTAGATCAGGTGCTTTACCCTGCATCTGACCCGACTGGTAATGAAGACCCCAAACCGGCCAGTTCAATTGATCGTCGGAAGTAGGCGCTAATTGGTTAGGCGGCATATCGGCAGACGCCAAACCATTATCGAGCCCTTTCCACACCGACATCAGTACGTTGCCACCCATGGTTCGGCTACGAAAGATATCTCGCTGTGAACTGCGGATAAAAATGCCAATACCAATCTGCCGAAAGTGATCGGTTATCAGCTCAAGCACATCGGTTTCCAGGGTACTTTCGCCAGCAGATTCAATTGTAATATTCGCATACCGCCCGTCTGGTAAACGTCGGATACCGTTAGAAGCTCTCTCGTTCAAGCCGACTTCATCAAGTAGTTTATTGGCCTGATCAGGGTCATAGTTTGCCCAGGCGGAGGCATATTCAGGTTTGAACAAAGGACTTTCTGGCAGAACTGTATCGGCACTCTCATTAGCAAGCCCGTAGTACAACACCTGGTTGATCTCTCTACGGTTTAATGCAAGCGAGAGAGCCCGACGAAAGCGTACGTCCTGGAAAAGTTTTCGCCAGACCGAGTCATTGCTATTCAAATTAGGATAGAGCGCTACGCTCGAGCCCTGGGTTCGACGCCACAACGATACCTTTATCGGGAAACGCGATTCAGATTCCTTGATGAGTGTGTAGTCCGGAAGCCCAAGCCCGACACCTTGCAAGTCGCTATCGCCAGTTGCCGTCTTTGCAGCAATGATTTCAGATGAACTTATGTTCAAAATCATCTTGTCTATGTACGGCAGCTGCTTTCCGTTTTCATCGACGCGATGAAAGTAGGGATTGCGTTCAAACACAAACTGCTCAGAAGGAGGCTGAGTGCGAGGACGCCATGCTTCCAAAGTGGGAAGCTCAGGATTCTCAGGTCGGTTTTGTCGAGATAACTTACGGTGCAAGCCTACCCAATCATCGACGCGATACTTTTCGATATAGGCAGCAATTTTCTCCGGGCTTTGATAGCTCGCATGATATTCACGCATGTAGGCGGAGGGAAGCAGCAAAGTCTGGGGGATCGGCGCTGCAAGCCTACTCAGAAACTCAGGGTTGGGAAGCGACCAGGAGTAACGCACCGTGAACTTATCCAAGACCTCGAACTTCGCTACTTCGCCATTTACCTTCAAACTCTCCGGTGGTCCACCGCGAAGGTATTCAGGATTCTCAATGACATCTTGCCAAAAGTAACGAAAATCTTCAGAGCTAAGCTCACTACCATCCGACCAACGATGCCCCGCGCGCAAATGAAAGGTGAATATTCGCCCTTCCTCTACGGTATAGGACTCCAGAATATCCGGCACCAACTCTAGCTGTTCGTTAAATCCAACAAGTCTTGAATAGCTATTAATGGGCACATAACGAATATCTTTCTGGCGACCAATCAACATCCTCAGACTACCGCCATGTTGCCCAGGTTCACGGTTTAAAGATCCAAGATCTATAACACGTGGATTTTGTGGCAGACGATCAGCAAGCTCGGGTAATTCGCCTGCATCAATACGTTCGCGAAAAAAAGGCGAATCCAAAGAGGTATCTGAATCTGCGTGAAGCGTTGTCGGGATAGCGGCTAATGCAAGTAAGCCAAGTAATATGCGCTTTAATGTCATGGTCGCAACTCCTTAAAATCAGCAGTACTGCGCGCCAGTACAAAGTGATCGTCGCCCAGATCCAACGTAGCAAGTGAATCAGTTTCGTTGTCATCACGAAATACACTAGCCCAGGCTTTGGATGATGTTGCGCTCGACTCGCCTGCGGTGGCAAAATCCAATGGCCTGTCAAGATCTGGAAACGGCACTGCATTCATCAAGGATTTTGTATACGGGTGCACGGGGTCTTGCATGATGACCTCACGTGGTGCGAGTTCCACTATTTTACCAGCCCACATTACCGCGACCCGATCAGCCATATAATCTATTACCGACAAATTATGCGAGATGAATAGATACGTTAAACCCATATCCTCTTGCAAGTCTTTTAGAAGGTTAAGCACTTGCGCCTGAACCGAAACATCCAACGCCGACACCGGCTCATCGCAAATGATAAGACCGGGTGCGATGGCCAAAGAGCGGGCTATTCCAATGCGTTGACGTTGACCGCCAGAAAAACTGTGTGGGTAGCGCTGCAAAGCATTGGCACCTAAGCCAACGGCATTAAGTAACGCCGTAGTCGCGATATTGCGTTGCTCTTGCGTGCCTCGCTCATGAATCTCAAACGGCTCTCGCAAAATATTACCAACCGACATACGCGGTGACAAAGACGATATAGGATCCTGGAATATCATTTGAATTTTTGTACGCAATTCTTTGAGCTCTTCACCACGGGCTGCCAGAACATCTACAGGGCCATTGCCATCGTCAAACACCACACTACCGGTATCGGGTGTAACCGCATGCATCAAAATTTTGCTAAGGGTCGTCTTGCCACTACCACTTTCACCGACAAGCCCAAGACATTCGCCACAGCGAATGTCAAAACTGACGTTATCAACCGCCGGTACTGTCTTCACCGCATGACGTACCTTCCAGTCCTGCTTACGCGTGATAAACGTCTTGCTCAGATTCTTGACTGACAACATGACATCAGGCTTTGACTCTTCCAGCCGTGGTGGTGCTGCTAGCTTGTCTAGTAAGTGGTCAACATTGGTTTCGATATCACGCAGTGGTGTCAAACGCGTATCGCGATCCATACCAAATGTTGGTATGGCGGACATCATGCCTTTGAGATAAGGGTGCCCAGGGGTTCTGAAAATACTGTCCACAGGGCCTGATTCCATGATTTCCCCGTGGTAGATAACAGACACCTCATCGGCCATATTGGCGACCACACCAAGATCGTGAGTAATCAATAACACGGCCATCTTGAGTTCGGATTGGAGATCTCGCAGCAAGTTGAGAATTTGCGCTTGTATGGTTACGTCCAATGCTGTGGTGGGTTCATCCGCTATCAGTAAAGCGGGTTCACAGATCAAGGCCATGGCGATCATGGCACGTTGTCGCATGCCGCCTGACAACTCAAAGGAATACATATCAAACACTTTGCCGGGATCTTCAAAGCCGACGTGACCAAGCATTTCTTCACATCGTTCACGTTGCTCAGAAGGTGTCAGGCTCGTGTGTTGTTGCAACAATTCCGAGATCTGATTTCCCACAGTATGCAACGGTGAGAAAGAGGTCATTGGTTCCTGGAAAATCATGCCAATACGCCGGCCTCTGATTGATCGAATCAATGGCCCATCATGTGGCAGGGATACCATGTCGTGCACGGTGTCGGGCTCGGCTGGATCGGTAAACAGGACACGCCCACTGACATCTGCTACTTCTGGTTGCAGTCCCATAACAACTTGACTGATAACCGATTTACCGGAGCCAGATTCACCTACCAGGGCGGTCACCTTGCCGGGCAATACGCGCAGGCTGGCGCCTTTCACAGCATCAATGCGCCCACCGGGCAGCGGAAAACTCACGGCCAGATTTTCGATGCGCAGCAAGTCGAGTTTTTGGTTTAACTGATCAGGCATAAGCCGAGCGGTACTTCCCTATCATATCGGTCTGGAAACATAAATAAGGCACGATAACATGAGCCTGAACTGATAGTTTGGTTAAATGAGTCGGAAAAAACTATGTCAGATAAAAAGCGCCTGAATGCCCGGCTAGAGGCCGCTGCCGAGCTGCGCCAATCGGGGCAGTTTAACGATGCCCGAGACATTCTGGTAGCCCTCAAGAACGATCCAGACGCGGACCTGCTGGGCCATCGCACATCTCTGGGCCTGCCGCGGCGTCTGCAGTCAGCTCTCCTGAAGCTTGCCAAGGCTGAAAAAAACGCCGTAAGCAGTATTGGCTACCAATTTCATCTGGTTCCACCACCAGAATTGATGAACGCCTTGACGAGCTTTACAAGCGCGGAACGCAGGGCCATGACGAAGGTAAATCAACAGGCGATTCCGCGCACGATTCATCAGATCTGGATCGGAGAAAATACGCCACCAGTGGGTACCAAAGCATGGGAAGTTCACGCTCGGGAACGTGGTTATGACTATCAATTATGGAATGAGCAGAATTTGCACGAACTCGGCTTAAACGAGAATCCGGTTTACAAGGACATGCTGTCAAAAGGAGACTTCCCAGGCGCTGTTGATGTTGCACGCTACGTTATTCTGGAAAAGCTTGGCGGCATCTACCTGGATAGTGATTGGTACCCTACACGTAATGACCTGAGCTTCCACGATTTTCTACCGATGGTCGGATTGACTACCATGGCGGAGGATACCCCGCGTAATACCGGGAAAGGCGGATTGCTACTGGCCAACTCCTTGATTGCGACACCGCCTGAACATCCGGTGTTTTCACGCCTGCTTAAGGTACTCGGGGATGTCATGAAGGTGTTGCCAGATGCGCCCGCATGGTGGGCGACCGGACCCTTGATCTTCACACTCGTCAGTCGCGGTAGTTCTGTCACCCTTGCTGACGCCGATATTGTTGCTGGCAGCTTGGCTCAGGCTACGTCGTTGCCCGATGTTGAACGTTGGTGTAAGCAAGCGCAAATCGAGGATAAAGGTTTACTGCTGGCCTGGAAATCATGGATTTGGCAATAAGTCAGGGAATAGCTTGTCAATCGATAACCATTCAGCGCCCTTATGCGTTGATGTGACACTAAACAACTGCTCGAGAAATTGCCAGGCCTTTTCATCGTGCACGAGGTGATGAGTCAGTATGCCAATCGGAGTGAGTGTGCTTTCGATCAAGGTCACTAACTCTGCCATCAGCTCGTGTAATTCTCGACCACCTCGAGAGCCCTTCCAGTCGATTACATCGACGTGGGCGTTCATCATGGATATCGCGTTGGACGATTGCGAACCGAAAGTAGACAGGCCTTTGAAACCAATGCTCGGCAATCCCGAAATGATAGCAGGGTCAATACGGTTCCAGGGTGGTACTAAAAGTGGTACGAACTGTCGCTCGTGGCGCAAAGATAGTTCGGTATAACCTCGATCAAGTTCAGCAAGAGTTTCACTGCTTGGTCGATGCAAGCCTAGTTCTTGCTTTTTCTCACCTGGTGGTGCGTAGTTTTGGTGAGCCCAACCATGAACAGCCACGGTAACGCTATCAATTGAATCTGCCGATTGCAAACGCTCTGCCAATGCAGAACCGGACAGCGCAGGTATAACCGCCAACGTCATGGGTATGGCATAACGATTCCCCATGATGAGCAAACGATCAAGTGCAACGGTTGGCTCTACCGCATCATCATCTCGCAACCACAACTGCACTGCTGAGCCAGAACGCGAACGCGCATCCAATGCATCAACAAGTTGTTTTTTCACCTCACGAGTCATTGTTTGGATGTTTCATTTATTGGCCCGATGTAATTATAAAGTATGCTGTTCAACGTTTTGCAGGCCTGCTCAAAACTATGTTTATGCTGAACATGAGCACTCGCCTGATTTGACAGAAGCGCGCAATACTGTTCGTTTTCAAGAAATTTTTCAATCGCCGCTGCGTAAGCTTCCTCATCATCGTTCGTGGTCAGCACCCCGCTGTACCCTCCATCCACAACTTCCGGCACACCCGCGGTATCGAACGCAACAACTGGCAATCCAGCCGCTTGTGCTTCGAGATAGGCAAGACCATACGCTTCGCCACAACCAGGCCACACATAGAGCGTCGATTGTGCGAAAACAACAGCTATTTCATTTGGCTCTCGCCTGCCATGCCAGATGATTCGGTCTGCTGGTATGTCTGCAAATAGTGCTTGCACATCATCACGCAAAGGACCATCACCAATCACAGACAAGCGCCACGGCAAATGCAATAACAATCTCAAGGCAGCAGCCAATTTGATGTAACTGTTCATTTTATCGCCCGCGCGCATCATGGCAACGGCAACCAGACGAGGCTCTGTTACGTATTTTTTTGTTTTAGTAAAAAAGTTCGTATCTATGAACGGACGAAGCATTGCAAGGTTGGCTGATGGTGCAGCTTGCTTTAAACCGAGCCTGTCCCGCTCAGTAAAACAAATATTCACGGCAGCGCATTTTACTGCCTGAATTACCTGATCCTGACAAGCACCCCAGAGACCTTCAGTTCGTCGAGATGAATAACTTGTTTCCGCGGTAACGTAGGGGATGTCAAATGCTTCACATAAGGCGGGGCCAATAAGATCAGGTGACTTGTAATACGTGTGATAACAAAACCAGGCAAGCGGTGGCCCCTCTTTCGCCCAAAGCTCTGTTAACCGATGAATTTCAGATTGTGCCTGCTCTTTAAGTCCATCAACTGCAGCATGATCCTGTGGGTCTTTTATAAAAACACGCAGCCTGGATACCACATCAACGCTATAGCCAGAAACTTGCAAGCAATCAATGAGTAACTGAGCCATCAAGCGATCACCTGATGGAACCACATGATCAGGTGGCTTCAATGGTGAATAAAAGGCGATTTTTGTTTCAGTCACGTCGCTCAGATTATCTCGAGTTAACAGCGCAAGGCACAACGATTGGCAGCGCCAGAGCAACTCATATTGCCGTATCATAAACTAACCGCGGTAACCCGTGAATACTACAAACTGAGGTTGTTCGTTCAATGACCGATCTACCGGCCATCGCAGTCATCGCCGATGCACACTTGCATGACATCGACAGCGATTTCAATGGCGCTTCTACCTGCATCGAAGGTACAAACTTAACCCTCAGAAGCTGGAAGGACACGAGAAAATCTTCACGAGTATTCAATGAAAGTTGCGACGCGCTGAAAACTGCACTGAACGATATTCAACAACGCGGCATACACCATGTTGTGTTACTGGGCGACTACACCGACGACGGGCAGATAGAATCAAGCAACCGTGTGGCAAGCTTGTTACGCCAATATCGTCTTAAGTACGATATGGAGTTCTATGCCACACCCGGCAATCATGATGTTTATGGCCCAGCTGGCAAACATCAGTCAACCCGCTTTGTAAAGACTCCAGACAAGACTGTTCTCGTTACAAGTAACCCAAAAATTGCAGAAACCGAGGCCGACACATCAATATTAACTCGGAAGATGTACTGCGAAGGATCACCCGCAGGCTTGATGCCCTTCGCAGATTGCGGATATTTCAGACAAAGCAGATATATTCACTGGGAGACACCTTTCGGCCAATCCGATACACCAGCCTCACGAATGTATGAGGCGCGAAGTTCAGATGGCTCAGCAGTGCATTCATTGATGGATGCGTCCTATCTGGTAGAACCCTATAACGGTATCTGGTTACTCATGATAGATGCCAATGTATTTGAACCGCGCAACGGGCAAACCAGCCCTCTGAAAAAAAACACGTTCCTGAATAGCTCTGACGCGGGCTGGAATTCTGTGCTGCGCATCAAGCCTTTTTTGCTTGATTGGATCAGGGATGTCAATACGCGAGCAAACCTCTTGGGCAAACAGCTTTACGCCTTTTCTCATTACCCGACATTAGATCATTTCAATCGGTATAAAACGAACGATGTCCGCTTGTTTGGTCACAATGAAGACGCGAAACGCACGCCTGATGCAACAGTTGCTGAAAGTTTACTGGCAGCCGGCCTCACTACACATTTCAGCGGTCACCTGCATATCAACAACGAAACGCATTATGAGACTGATGCGCACACACTTTCCGATATCGCAGTGCCATCATTGGCAGCATTCCCCGCTTGCTACAAGTGTATTTATCCGAGCCTACAAAACTCATTTATAGAAACAATAGCAATTGGCGAAATGCCTATCAATCCCAAGCTGATTGCATACTATCAGTCGGAAAACAAGGCGATCGGCAACAAAGATGAATCAGCTTTGAACGCAACATCGTATGGAGAATTCCTGTACCTGAGAATGCGCACTCGAGTCAGACATCATTACTTGCCAAAAGAGTGGCCAGAAGGTATCGCTTGTCAAATTGAGTACACGACCACGGTTGATCTAGTCTATTTCATGCTTGCGCAAAAGCTTAAGTCTCAGCCACCCGCGTTCGGCTTGATAAAAGAACCCTTAGCGTCCGAATTGAAAACAGAATTCAGCCGATTAATCGCCAAATACGATTTAACAGTCCAAGACTTTGTAAGCTGTTCTATGTTGACCCTGATAGCCGACTGGTATTGCATGCGACAGGCAAGTGAAATGGCAACTGCTTACATCAGCTCTGGAAATCGAAAAATATATGTATTCTTGGGCGATACCTTGAGCGAGCCAGACCCTGCAGCATTAGAACCGCATGCGGCATTTTTCAACGTGTTTATTAAAGCCTTGCATCTTCTACTAAAAGAAGAGATCGATAACTCAAGCTTGCTTTGAACCACCCAGGCAAGGTGGCGATTTTGGCACTTGCTCGCCTTTGGCTTCCCATTCAGTTACCGTAAACGTGTGTAGGCTTAACGCATGAATGGGACCGGCTAGTAGCTCACTGAGTAGCTTGTTGATTTGTCTATGCCGAGTAACCAGACCCATATCGTTGAAACCATCTGTTACGACAGTCACCTTGAAGTGACTTTCTGAACCCGGCGGAACGTTATGCATATGGCTTTCATTGACGATATCCAGCCGCGCCGGAGACAGGTGTTCGACGATAATGTCATTGATTGTATCGTTCAGGCTCATATTCACAGTTCCCGTTAAGCACTAGCTCAAAATTAAAACTCACCTAATTAGGAACTCAGTCCTGGTGTATCAAGATATAAGAAATCACTTTTTTTACGCCCTCTCCGCTTTTCGCAGCTCGAACCACAGCGCGCAGATCATAACTATCTTCCAGCCAACCCCTCAGCACCACGACGCCATCGGGATATTCAAACACATTGACGCTACCGCGACCTCCGATAGCAGATTGTATATTTGTCCGATAGCTCGGCGGACCAGAAGCGCAGCCAGCAATTATAAAAAGCAACGTTATGGCGGCCAACGTCTTTTGCCACGTGAAGCCCGCAAATCCTGAAAGTTTCATTGTTCGAAATACCGCATGGCTGCAACAATCTGCTGCAATTCTCCACAAACCTGATTGTAGGACCATAACCCTACTCACTTGTTCATACATTTTCGGCATAACTGCACCTGAGCTTGATTCTCCTCTTGCTCAGACGTCAGATTTATCCGATCGAGGAACAGGCTTGAGCTTGGTCAACATACTCTGCGCCTCGCCAGTCAGATGCCATTCATAGATCGCCGTATAGGCTAATACTGCTCTGACATAACGTCGGGTTTCGGTAAAGGGAATGGTATCAATCCAGCGATCAGCTTCCATAACCTCATCTTGTAGCCATGCATCAACGCGATGGGGCCCGGCATTATAACTAGCAGTGGCCAAGACTTGATGCTCTTCAAACTTGTCGAGCACATGGCGCAGATAAAACGTCCCAAAACTAATGTTGGTTTCCGCATCAGTGAGATCACCTTGCCAGTTCTCCTGACCCTGAAGCTCAGCCACATACTTGGCAGTACGCGGCATCAGCTGCATTAAACCGACAGCACCTGCAGGTGACTGAACATCCTGGATATACGCGCTTTCACGTCGCATGACACCTAGTATCCACGCAGGCTCTATGCTGTGCTCAGTTGCGGCTTCAGCAACCTCAGATTGATACAAGACTGGAAAACGTAATGAAATCGCCCGCCTCTGCTCGGCCTTACCAGCACTGAAGATAGCGCGATCATGCAACTGCCAACGCGCAGCAAGAACGGCCGCCTGAGCCATCTCATCAGGTGTTCGCGAATCATCAAGTAACCAATTGTTCCACTCTCGTCGACTTTCACCGGCTAACTCAACCTCGTGATATTCACGAGCGCGCAACAAAGCTTTGGTATCCGAGAGCATCAATAAAGCATCATCCTCAGCGGTAATCGGTTCGTCTTTGATCGAGTACGGTTTTTCAAGTCGGTCAGCTGACAAGAAGCCATGATAGGACTGTAAGTCGGCTAATTCTTCATAGATGGCATCCGCTTCTGTTTGCTTGCCCGCCACTTCCAAGGCTCGAGCTTGCCAATAGGCCCAATGATCTTCTTCTTGCTCTTCTACTGGCAAGCGTTCGATACTCTGTACGACGCCTTCCCAATCACCAGCGAGTAGTGAAGTCCGAACACGCCATTCCTTGAGCTCCAGGTCATCATCTCTGGCATCAATTGCGTCGAGCCATTGAGATGCGTTTGGCAATCGACGATAAGCACCACGCATGGCAATGGCGCGATGTGTGTCGTAATACCGATCCTTGTAAAACGCATACTGATCACGCACTTTCATCCAATGCGCCATGGCTGCGGGCGTGTCTTCGCGTGACCAGGCGACAGCGAGGTTGGCAATGATACGACGATTAAGGACGGTGTCATTGTCGAGCGCGGCACTCTCCAAATGCTTTTGCGGCGCCTTAAGCGCGTCTATCCATGCCTTGACTGGTTTCCGGTCTCGTGTTGCCAGGTACTTCAGCATGTCTTCGGCATATTCTGGCTTACGTTTTTCCATCGCGAGGTAGATGCGCTCCCAGATTGCCGATATCGGAGGCGTGATGTTCTCTTCAAGTGTGAGCAGCACCTCACGACAAATTTTGTCGTGTTGCTTAGGCTGAACCCACAGATCTATAGCGGCGTCATCAAACTCATTCAACTGTCCAAGCTCATCACGCGCACGAAGAGTCGTGCATGGCATGCCAGCAGCTAACCTGGACTGACCGAGGCCAAGAAACATTGACCATTGTTCTGTAGCAGCAAAGCGTCTTTGTAAATGGCGTGTCAGTCGACGAGTCAAGGAAGTATTGTCAGCTTCGCGCTCAAACGCATTGAGAGCGCTGATAGCTTCAGAGCCGGGGGTACTGTTCTGCCAATCGTGTATCAGTCGCTCAAGGCGAAGATGATCGTGAAGAATATAATCCTCAAGCGCTGCAGCCTTTAGATCGAAAGTCGCGACATCGCCGAGCAATAAAGCGGCACGCGCCGCTTTGAATTCGGATCTGGCCAACTCAAGGCTGTCGCCCGCTGAAGAACCATCAATGGCGGATTCGGCCACAGCCGGTGCAGATAACCCACACACCAGCGCGACGAAGCCAGCCCTAAGCAAACCCCTTGTAACCATTTTCTCACCCGCTACTGTCTGCCCAATACCCACTCGTTGGTGGGTGGACTTCTCGTTATGACAGGAATATAGACCAGAGTGCGAAAAACGCCAGTTAATTATCAGCCAGAGAATTGCTCAGGGAGAGATAATTAGCGTCATCGCCAGAGTGTAAAATCCGGATATGCGTTATATCAACATCTCTGGATACCGGTTTACGGATCTTGATCACTTGCCGGTTCTGCAGGCAGATCTATTTAGCGGATTGGATACGATCGGCGTGAAGGGTACGGTGCTGCTCGCTGATGAGGGCATCAATGTGGCATTAACGGGCACAGCGGAGCAGATCACAGCGGTACGCGAGCTGCTGCAAGGCGATGCTCGCTTCGCTGATCTTTGGCTCAAGGAGAGTCGCTCGGAGAGCATTCCGTTTTCGAAGCTCAAAGTACGCATTCGCCACGAGATCATTGCCTTTGACGGACCGCGCTCCAACACCCGGCGCAAGGCCCGACCTTCTGCGCCATCAATGACACCGGAGAAGCTCGACGACTGGATCCAAGAAGAGCGTGACTTCATTCTATTGGACACCCGAAATGACTACGAGATCGAGTCGGGGGGATTCCCCAACGCAACTCATCTGGATCTCAAGCATTTTCGCGATTTCCAGGATGCTATCGACGAGGCCCTTGAAAACGGCAAGCTTCGCACTGACAAACCCATTGTGACCTTTTGCACCGGCGGAATCCGCTGTGAAAAGGCAGGCCCGTGGATGCGTGAACGAGGTTTTGAAGAGGTCTATCAGGTCGAGGGGGGTGTGCTGAACTATTTTGAGCGTACTGGCGGCAAACACTGGGAAGGTGATTGCTTTGTGTTTGATGATCGCGTTGAGATCGACAAACAAATGCAGCCAACAGGCGCGAGCTTCTGCGAGGCCTGCCAATTGACCATCCCACCCGATCGGACCTGTGATTGTCAGTCGTCTAATACCGCCATCGATACGGTGTAGGTCTTGCCCTGCTTCAGCTTCTGATAATTACCGAAAACTTCGGTAAAAGAACGCTTGATAAAGCTTCTGAGCCCATTGATGGTGACAACCACAATCCTCGCCCCCGGCTGCATACGACGCCGTGCATCATCGAAGGTAATCTGAAAGAACTCGTTTCCCACCTTGGCAGGTAGATTGGACACAACCAACGACAGTGGCAAATCCAGAGGCACAGCGCTGAAACCATTACTCAAATAGACCTCGGCATTGTCGATACCATTTCGTGAAGCATTGTCTCGGCTGTAGTCGACCGCGACAAAATCCTTATCCACCAAATGCACCCGACCTGCGCTCGCCTGCTTGGCAATACTCAGCCCAATCGGGCCGTAACCACAACCAAGATCCAAAGCGACATCATCTTCGCGTACATCCAGTTGCTCAAGCAACAAGGTGCTGCCTTCATCAATACCGCGTGGCGAAAACAGACCCCAGGTTGAGTTCAGTCGCAGCGATCCACCTGGCAGATCGGCGTCGATAACGAGATCTTCGCGAAGTTGTTCTAAATACATAAACGAAGTATCGCATCCAGTGGGCTATTTCGTGCAAACCAAGCGAAATTTCGCTAGTCTTCGCAACTCACGGGTTTTTGACCCGAAAAGGAGCAGTTGATGCGCTTGATCCTGTTAGGTAGCCCGGGTGCAGGTAAAGGCACACAGGCTGGTTTCATCACCGAAAGGTACGGTATTCCCCAGATTTCCACTGGAGATATGCTGCGCGCCGCGATCAAAGCTAAAACTACGGTCGGTATCGAGGCGAAAAAGGTGATGGACCGCGGCGATCTGGTGCCAGACAACATGATTACTGCCCTTGTGAAAGAGCGCATTGCACAGGCCGACTGCGAGAATGGCTTTCTGCTCGATGGATTTCCGCGAACGCTGGGCCAGGCTGACGCTTTGAAAGAGGCCGGTATCTCACTCGATGCCGTGGTTGAGATCGACGTCGATCACGAAGAAATCATCAAGCGAATAAGTGGCCGTTGGGTCCACGAAGCCTCTGGACGCAGCTATCACACGATTTTTAATCCGCCAAAGTTGGCAGGTAAGGATGACGAAACAGGGGACCCACTGACGCAACGTGATGACGATCGCGAAGAGACAGTCCGATATCGCCTCGAAGTGTATGAAAAGATGACGGCCCCGCTGAAAGATTACTATCGGTCCTGGAATGCCAAGGCTGGCATCGACGCGCCAAAATACATCAAGGTTGACGGTATCGGCGAGGTCGAAGATATACGCGATATCGTTTTTGCAGCGCTAGATAGCTAACTTAGCCGCTTAGCAACTCACGCCGAACAATTCTGAGCGTGGACTCAGGTTGTTCTGACATCATCATATGACCACAGTCAGCTATCACGTCGATATCAATCTGTAGCGCTGTGGCAATTACTTGAGTTGCCTTCATAGGCGTCATACGGTCCCCATCACCCGCGATGATGGTCGCAGGCAAGCCGCTGGCTTGAACTCGCTGAGCAGCGCGCTCACCGCCTTTGTATTCATTACAGGCGTTGAGATCAGAAAACAATACACCAGGTGCTGCCTGCTCCAACAGAGCCATCCCTGCGTTCAGAACACTGATACCGGCAATCTTGTTGTGACCAAGCTGTGAAGCTAGCGTGTGGCTATAGATAGATATGATGTCGATCGCCTCATGGCTGTTTGCTTCTGCCGCGTCAAGCAAAGCTTGACCAACAACCATCGGGTAGCCAGCGCCAAACAGAATCAAGTTGGCCAGCGCGTCGGTACGCTGACCAGCAAATTCAAGGGCCGCCAGAGCGCCCATGCTGTGCCCGCCAACGGTCAAAGGTGTATCAGGTAAACCGTGTGATGACTTCAATACATCCAACAAGGCCCCAATATGCTCAGCCTGTGCCTCGATACTGGGTAAGGCAACTCCGCTTGATTGTCCATGCCCAGGTAGGTCTGGCACGATAAGGTTATAGCCATGGCGTGCGAAGTAACGCGCCAGCAATACCCACACAGTGCGATTCATTCCGGCACCATGCAACAACAACAGTGAAGCTCGATCTTCGGACCAGTCTACGCCGCCGGTACCGACGAACACTGATGATCCATCTACTTTGACTTTCATGCTGCGTTTTCGTGGGTTGATTTAGCTTTAGCGGCACGCCGCAGCGCTTGACGCAAATCGTTTACAAGATCCTTGGGATCCTCAAGGCCGATGGACAATCTAACCAGCCCCGGCGAAATGCCAGCGGCCACAAGATCGTTATCGTCCATGCGAGAGTGCGTTGTACTTGCCGGATGAATGACCAAAGATTTTGCATCACCCACATTGGCAAGATGAGAGAATAACTGCAAACCTTCTATGAACGCACTTCCAGCGGCACGCCCTCCTTCCAATTCAAAACTGAAGACAGCACCAGAACCTTTAGGTAACAAGGTTTTGGCAAGTGCATGATCGGGATGACTCTTGACCGCCGGATGATGCACGACGTTAACTCCGTCAGCTCCGTCGAGAAAATCAACAACTGTGTTGGTATTCTCGACATGTCTTTGCATACGCATTGCCAGTGTTTCCAGCCCTTGCAGCAAATGAAATGCATTTGTTGGCGACAGACAGGATCCAAAGTCACGCAAGCCTTCTTTGCGAGCTCGCATTATGTAGGCAGCCGGCCCAAACTCTTCAACAAAGTTCATTCCATGAAAACCGGCATAGGGTTCACTCAGTTCGGGAAATCGTCCCGAGGCTTTCCAGTCAAAACGCCCACCATCGATAAGGGCGCCACCGATTGCAACACCATGCCCACCCATAAACTTGGTTAACGAATGCATGATGACATCAGCACCCAGTGCAAACGCATCAACCAGATACGGCGTGCTTAACGTAGCATCAACCAGAACCGGAATACCTTGATCATGCGCTATCTTGGAAACCGCAGGCAAGTCCAGCACTTCGCAGCGCGGGTTAGCGACGATCTCAGCGAACACTAGCCGCGTTTCTGGACGAATCGCTTTGGCAAAGGCATCAGGATCGCGTGGATCTACAAAGGTGGTTTCCACGCCAAATCGTGGCAGGGTGTAACTGAGCAGATTGTGAGTACCGCCATACAGTGATCGAGAAGCCACAATATGGCTGCCCGCTCCACACAAGGTTGCAATGCCAATATGAATCGCTGCCATACCACTTGCTGTACATACAGCGCCTACGCCACCCTCAAGGGCTGCCACGCGTTCTTCCAAAACTGCGACTGTTGGATTAGAAATACGCGAATAAACATGGCCTGCTCGGGCGATGTCAAATAATGACGATGCTTTGTCAGCTTCGTCAAAGACAAAGGAGGTAGTTTGATATATCGGTGCAGCTCGCGCACCGGTTTCACTATCTGGCTGTTGGCCGGCGTGTAACGCCAATGTGTCAAAGCCCAGGTATTCAGGTCCGCTCATTCAATTCTGCCTCTGCTCAGGTAATACCGAATTCATCTTCTCGTGCGCGTTTTACCACATCATAGTGCTCAGCCAAAAGCTCGCTTTTGACAACAACACCCAGCAACTCAGGTTTCGACGCACGAGCTCGCAAAACAACTGGTACATATTCAACCTGACGTTCAGCCATTATCTGTACCGCAGTAACAATATTGGTATCGGGCGTGATGGCATAGTCGGTATCAAAAGCCGCATCCATAGCGGACGAATCCATGCCATGCTCAATCGCATGTGAAATCAGATTTGCCAGAGTAACGCTGCCTTGAAAGACGCCTTCGTCATCAACAAACATCGCCAGGCGCCGTCGCTCCAAACCAAGTTTCGACTCAAGCTGACCTGCAGTTACTGCAGGGTCAGTTTGCAGAAAAGCATCAGATATCAAATCTTCCACACGCCGTGTCATCAGCAAACTGATATCACGCCCGCCGGATATATTCACATTTCTTCGCGCCAGCTGCCAGCGAAAAAACGAGCTGTGTTCACCAAGTTGCATAAACGTACTGGCAAAGGCGGCTGCAGCCATGACCCCTAATGTGATGTTGTAGTCATGAGTGAGCTCAAACACTATGAGCACCGTAGAGATAGGCGCACCAAGCAAGGCTGAAGCAACAGCCGCCATACCGATGGTTGCATAAACACCTTGATCAGACAGCGGCAAGCCGCTGGCACTTAGCAAGGCCCACAAAAGACCACCAAGCACAGAACCGATAAAGATTGCCGGTCCAAAGACACCACCGGCAAATCCGCTGCCAAGTGCCAACGCGACTACTATGGTTTTCACTACAAGTAAGCTGATCAGCATCACAACAGGCAATGATGCTTGTAACGCTAGTAGCGTACCTTCAGCACCGATACTCAGTATCAACGGTAATGGTATTGCAAAACAGGCGATAACTGCTCCGGCTACTGCCGGTCGTACCCACGCAGGTGCCCCGCTAATTTCCCATACTCGGCCAACACCCGCTGTCATTGCTATTAGTGCTTTGGCAACAAATGCGCCCAGCACACCGATCAAGGCAAACAAAAATAATTCCCAGTGTGAAGACAAATCATGCTCCGGCACTTGAAATAATGGCTCATTACCGAGAAAAATATCCCTCACTACCATGGCTAACATTGCCGCTATAACGACAGGAGCGAACACTCGCAAGGTGTAGTAACCAACGATAACTTCAAGTGCGAATATCACAGCAGCAATTGGCGTATTGAAAGACACAGCAACAGCTGCCGCCGCACCACAACCCAGTAAGGCTAATGATTGCTTGTGATCAAGCCCCATTTTCTCAGCGAGCCAGGCACTGATGGATGCGCCAATATGTACAGCTGGCCCCTCGCGGCCAAGCGGTGCACCAACCCCGAGTGAAACCGAAGCAGCTAAAGCAGCTCCGATACCAGAACGCGCAGGCATGCGCGCACTATTCAATGCACAAGCCTCCATGACATCGGCAATACCGTGATATCGCCTGCCCGGCAGAAACTGCAGGATGACCCCAACCAGTAAACCACCGAGCGTCAATACAAGTATGAGCTGCCAAGCCGGACGAGCCTCGACAATTTCGGCATAGCGCATCTCTGATGCTTCGCCAAACCCAATAAACTGAACCAGCAAGATAAGCTTGATCAGTAACAAGGTACTGAATCCAACCACCGCGCCAATCAGACCCGCGACCAGAAAGAAATTCAGCCGCCTTACAAGTGTATCGGCCACCATTCAACTGAGACTCATCGAATGACTCGTCGAACGACTCATCTGCGAAGACCCATACTACGCCTGGCGAAACCACGGCGAAGCGGTGTGAATGCATCAAGCCCCATCAGTCCAAGCGACCTTACATGTGACGGCAACGCAGCTGAACCGCGGAAACTTCTGGCCAGCGCATCGGTTAAGCTGACTACAGCTTGTTGGTCTTTTTTTCGTCGGGATACAAACGTTGTCAGTAATGCGCTTGAACCTGGATCAAATTCAACGTCACCGCTCGAGACTGCTTCATGAGTCGACTCTTCATCAAACAGGGACAGCAAGCCTTCTATATCGCGAATCGCCAGGTTATATCCTTGTCCCGCTACAGGGTGGAGCAATCGGGCAGCATTACCGAGTAATAGGGAACGTGTCGCTATCTGACTTCTCGCCTCGATCCGTAGCAGTGGCGTGAAAAATCGTGGCCCAACTTCCTTGATGATGCCTAGTCGATAGCCAAATCGTGATTGCAAATGATGGCGGTACTCATCATCGCTTTTAGCTTCAAGCAAGGAGCGGTTTTGTTCATCAATGCATTCAACGAAACTCATGTGACGCTCACCACGAGGCAACATCGCTAAAGGGCCCGTGTCGGTAAAGCGCTCGTAAGCAGTGTTGCCATGACTGTCGTGAAGTTCAAGACTACCAAGAATACCGACTTGCGAGTAGTCAGTATGTTGTTGCGCAATACCAAGTGATTCGCGCACAGTTGATGTGACACCGTCAGTTGCTATCAAGAGTCGTGCATTGACGTCAATGTGCTCATCACCACATTTGCAATGCACAGTCACTGAGTCAGAATCTGTAACCTTACCAGTAGATTGATCGCTTGAAGTTTCAAGCGAAGTGACGCGATGAATCTCGGTATCGGCGAGGTGTGTGACCTCAGACTGTGGCAATTGTTGTCGCAGTGAGTCGAGCATATGTCGGTTATTCACAACAAACCCAAGCGCATCAAGACCAAGCTCTTGTGCATCCATTCGAGTAGCGCCGAAGTAACCACGTTGCGACACATGCACTCGAGTTATCGCGCTGGCATCGTCAGCAATCGAAGCCCAGAGTCCATTAGCTGCGAACCACAACTGGCTGCTGCGACTCAATGCCGTGCATTGCTGGAGCAATGGGTTTTCATCGCCACTTTTTTGCCCCCCGATAAGCGGACCTCGATCAATCAATGTGACGGAAAATCCACGCCGACTCAAAGCCAGACTCAACGGAGTTCCGACCAATCCTGCACCGACAATAACGATGTCAGATCGCACGCTTTTCCTTATTGCCCTTGGCCTTGAGCCTGCGCCATGAGAGCTTCTATTTCATCTATCGATTTAGGTACATCGTTGGTAAGCACCTCGTGTCCATCAGCGGTAACAACAACGTCGTCTTCAACACGAATGCCAATATTTCTGAAGCGTTTGGGAATCTTCCGTGAGTCGTCAAGATAAAGACCGGGTTCAATCGTCAATACCATCCCAGGTTCTAGTAGTCGCCATTCATTGTCGATTTTATACTCACCAACATCATGCACATCCAGACCGAGCCAGTGTCCAGTACGATGCATATAATAAGGTCGGTAGGCTGCGTCCTTGATCAACTGAGCAGGCTTGCCTTTCAAGATACCCAAATCGGCCAAGCCGCGCGTTAGAACCTTAACCGCTGCCTCGTGTGGATCGTTCCAGTGGTTACCTGGTTTAACTTTTGCAATTGCCGCCAGATTCGCCTCCAGCACAATCTCATAAACCTCTCGCTGCACAGCGGAGAATTTCCCATTAACAGGAAAGGTGCGGGTTATATCGCCCGCATAATGATTTATCTCGGCGCCCGAATCTATCAGCACCAGCTCACCATCGTTAAGTACATCTGTATTCTCGGTGTAGTGCAGAATGCAACCATTTTCGCCTCCACCAACAATCGGTGCGAACGCATGACATCCACCCTCACGGGTATATTCGCCGATAAGCACGGCTTCCAGTTCGTGTTCTCGTAAACCTGGTTCACACGTTGCCATCGCTGACAGATGTGCACCAGCACTGATACGCGCGGACTGTTTAAGCGCTTGTAATTCGCTACGGCTTTTATGAACACGCATTTCATGCAAGTGGTAGTCAAGGGACACAAATGCATCAGGTTCGCCACTAACGCGGCGTGACGAGCGTGCCTCACCTAACCAACCAAGAAGCTGCGCATCAAACAATTGATCCTTACCCAGGGTATGGAAGACTGACTGCTTGCCTTCGAGAAGCCCGGGTAATATGTCGTCAATATCACCAATTGGAAACGCGTCATCAGCACCGAGAGCTTGTGGGGCATCCTCGACCCCAAGACGTCGCCCATGCCAGGTTTCCATGGTGGGATCACGCTCTCGACAAAACATGATGTATTGCCCTGCCTTACGGTTGGGCACTAGCACCATTAGCGCCTCGGGCTCAGCAAAACCACTGAGATAAAGAAAATTGCTGTCTGCCCGAAACGGGTATTCAGTGTCCCGGTTACGATAAGCAACTCGAGATGTTGGAATGATTGCAATAGCGTTGTCGCCCATGACACGCATCAAAGACCTGCGACGGCGCTTGTACTCAGCTGATTGTGTCTTGGTGAATAACTGAGTACGCAAATCAGTGCTCACGACAACTGCTCTTGTTTGTTTGGCATGACTGGTTTCATTTCTTCGTGAATCAGTAAAACACCCACTTTCACATATTCCAGAAGTTCGATGTAAGCGTCCTCATCTTCATTATCCGCGTCAGCCGATCCATTACCAGCAGCTAGGTTAGCCTCGGCACCATCGATAGCCTGAAAATCCTCGATCAGCTCACGAGTATCGCTTGGCAAAGCTTTGTTGCCGCGATTGGCCGTGGATAAGCCCAAGCCGTAGGTAAATCCAGCGCAGAACTCACCTAGGGCACGCACACGCGACGCGATAGGGGTTGAATCGTCAGGAACAGCAGGTAGAAATTCAAGATCCGGGTTATTCATGGCATCCAGCACTTCGCCAAACCAGTTGTCCAGAACCTTTAGATCATCGGCTTTTGCACCAACATCACCCGCTTGCAACTCAGCGGCATCCAGTAATTCTGTGAACCACTGCGTTTTCGCTGCCGAACTCTGGCCGGCTGCAAGGAGACCGCACAATATTCCATGGGACTCAGAGCGCGACAAAGGCACTTTCAAGCGCTCGAGCGATAGAGTGACGGTATCTGGTAGAAGACTCACTGAGCAATGCACTTGTCTTGTGGGGTACGCTCAAGTATACAATGCAGCCACGACAACGACTTCACCGGCGAGCCGATGAGTAGCAACACGCTTGACGACGAACTTGACAGACTTGAATCTCGCCTCAGCGAGCTGGCGAGCTTGTGCGCAAAACTGCGAACTGAGAACATGGTGCTGCGCGAGCAACAAGGCTCTTTAATTGAAGAAAGAGCACGCCTGATCGAGAAAAATGAAAATGCTCGAAGTAAAGTGGAACAAATGATTGTTCGTCTGAAGTCAATGGAGGCAGGACAAT